>CAMCXE010000108.1 GCA_945882995.1 Thalassocella blandensis
CCTTGTTTTTTAGCTAGCCCTGCCTCCTCTTCTGAAAGGCCGTAACGCCGCTGAATTTCCTCAGTTAACTGCCGGCCACCAAAGAGCTGCTCACGTGTATAGATGGTTTTGCCGTCAACCAGCACGCTCAGGGTGGTCATGGTGGAGCCCATGTCAACAATAGCCACGACTTGATCTTGTTGATCGTCCATCTGCTCACGAATCAGCCGAAACGCGCGCTCCATGGTGTAGGCTTCTACATCGACAACTTTCGGATGAAGATCTGCCAACTCAAGGGCAGCTGACCGAGCCTCAACATTCTCGCGCCGACACGCAGCCAACAAGACTTCTACTTGATTGGGGTTGCGCTGTGACGGACCCTGCACGTCGAAATCGAGGGCCACCTCGTCCAGGGGGAAGGGAATATATTGGTCAGCCTCAATGGAAATTTGTAGCTCCATGGCATCCTCAGACAATCCGGCAGGCATTTCTATTAGCTTTGTAATCACGGAGGACCCCGCCACCGCCACTGCGCAGTCCCTGAGCTTGGTGCGTGATTGCTGAACAGTCGCCTTGATAACTTGAGCTACTGCTTCAGGGTCATTGATGTTTTTTTCTACAACTGCATTAGGCGGCAAGGCTTTCACTGAGTAATTTTCCACGCGAAACGTATCACCCTGGCGACTTAGCTCCAGAAGTTTCACGGTGGTTGAACTGATGTCCAAGCCAAGCATAGGTTTTATTTTTTTGTCGAACAGAGTTAGAAAGCTCATTTTTCTATCTATTTCCATTACTTAGCCGGAGTTCATGTTATAGCACTTTAACTTGGTGCCGCAACACATGGTCTCATAGGTAAAGTGTGAGAAAGGTCTTATAATGGCCGGTCAACGCTGCTTCCCAGCCATAACTAGACCCTACCGATGACATCCAAAGCAAAAATATTTAGTACTTTTTTATGGCTGACCCTAGCCGGAACAAGTTCTTTAGCATTAGGCCTGATAGGGATTTACTTATACCTTAGTCCGAGCTTACCTTCAATCGAGACGCTCAAAGATAGCCATTTGCAAACCCCTCTGCGTGTTTACACCAGCGACCATAAACTTATAGGCGAGTTTGGCGAAAAACACAGAGTGCCAATCAAATACTCCGACATACCGCACACTTACATTGCTGCTTTGCTAGCCGCCGAAGACGATCAGTTCTTTACCCATAATGGCGTATCCATCAAAGGGCTAATGCGGGCGTCATCGCAGTTAATGATGGCGGGCGACATCCGCTCCGGCGGCTCGACTATCACTATGCAAGTCGCTCGCAACTACTTTCTAACCAACAAGCAGACCTTCAAGCGTAAATTTAACGAGATCCTACTGGCTTTGCGCATTGAGCAGGAGCTCAGCAAGGAAGAAATTTTAGAACTCTATGTCAATGTTATTTTTTTAGGTAACCGCGCCTATGGCATTCAAGCCGCCTCTCAAGTCTATTTTGGCAAGCCATTGGCCGAACTTAGCCTATCTGAATTAGCCATGCTTGCTGGCATTCCCAAAGCGCCATCCACTATAAACCCCCTTGCTAGCCCCTCTCGCGCCCGAGAGCGGCGCGACTGGATTTTGTCTCGCCTGCAAGACCTTGGCAAAATTGATGCCGAAACCCGTGCTGCAGCCTCACAAGAGGCTATCAATGCCCAGTTTCACGGGGCCAAAGTTGAATTTGAAGCCCCGTTCATTGCCGAGATGGCGCGCAAAGAAGCAGTTAACCTGTTCGGCGCAAAGGCCTATACCGAGGGCTATAGAGTTTATACAACGATTGACAGCCAATTTCAAACCTACGCGCAACAAGCTGTGATCGACGGCTTGTTTGAGTACGATAATCGCCATGGTTATCGCGGTCCTGAGCAATCTTTTGCCAGTAAAACAGCGAGTGCCGCGCAAAAAATCGCTGCGCCTGATCCAGCCAGCTTAAAACGTTGGCTGGATGCACTGGATAAAATTCCGCCGCTGGCGAACTGCCAAGCTGCTATAGTCACGCTCATCGGCGAATCTAAAATTAAGGCGAGCCTGGCCGATGGAAGTGAGCTCACACTCAATTGGGAACAGGGGTTATCCAAGGCCGCCCCCTATTTATCAGAAAACGCGGTTGGCGCCTACCCGAAAACAGCCAAGGAAATCCTTAAGACCGGGGATGTGATTAGGGTTCGTCAAGTGGATGGCGACTGGACTTTGACGCAAATCCCGAGTGTTCAGGCGGCACTTGTGGTACTTGACTCAGCAGACGGCGCCGTGATGTCGTTAGTGGGAGGGCTGGATTTCGCCCAGAGCAATTTTAACCGCGCGATACAAGCCAAGCGTTTGGCGGGCTCGAACTTCAAGCCCTTTTTCTACACTGCTGCGCTAGAGCAAGGTTATTCCCCGGCGACGATCATTAACGACGCACCCATCGTTTTCGAAAACAGCAATGCCGACGATGCATGGAGGCCGGAAAACTCCGGCGGCAAGTTTATGGGGCCTATCCCGCTGCGTAAAGCCCTATATTTGTCACGTAATTTGGTATCTGTGCGTATTTTGCAGAGCTTGGGGCTGGATAACGCACTTTCCAAAATTGATCGCTTTGGTATTGATAAACATAAGGTGCCGCACAACCTAACCATCGCCTTAGGCACTCACGCCATGACACCGCTGGAGGTGGCACGGGGTTATACCGTATTCGCAAACGGCGGCTACAAGGTCGAACCCTATTTTGTCAGCCGCGTGATCGATGTGAATGACAAAGTGCTCTATGCCCCCCCACGCCCCGCGGTGTGCTACAACTGCGACGACTCCAGCGCGCAAGATCCCGCGAAACCGAGAGCGCCGCGCGTAGTGGACGAGCAAACCGTATTCATAATGGATTCAATCCTCAAAGACGTAGTCCGCAAGGGTACGGCCACTGCGGCCAAAAAATTGAATCGTTCAGATATAGCGGGCAAAACCGGCACGACCAACGGCCCTACTGATGTATGGTTCTCAGGCTACGGCGGCGGCCTAACTGGGACAGCTTGGATTGGCTTTGACAACAACACGAACCTAGGGCGCAAAGAGTTCGGCGGTACTGCGGCACTGCCTATTTGGATAAATTTTATGGCCAAAGCGCTCGCCAATCGCCCTGAAGTTATTCATCCACAACCTGCAGGCCTGGTGACAATTAAAATTAACCCGGACACAGGTAACCGCGCCGAGCCGGGTGAGCCTGATGCGGTATTTGAGTATTTTCGCGCCGGGCAAGCGCCAGGCGATCTCAATCCCACCGATGGCAGCCCAGACGCCAGCGGACAGGGCAGCAAACCGGCGGCTCTCCCAGATGATCTGTTTTAACCTAGAAACCTCAGGTGATTCACCAAAGTCTGCACCACGTTTTGCGGCGCCTAGCGAAAATTAAATTCTGCAAGCGCCCCTTTAGGTCGCCTGTCAATTTTGACCCTCACCACTCACACCAATCAGACGCACCGTTTTTTGCGCTCGACTGCGGTTTCTAGGTTCAACGCCAACACATCAGGCATTCCGACGGAAACTGGAGTGAGTGAGAGCCAGAGCTAATAGCCAGTCGAGCAGCGTGCCGGCGAACCTTGGTCAAATCAAAATTGCCAGGCGTAAAAAAAGCGCCTTTGTTCCCAAAGGCGCTTTTTCACAACTGACTTGCTTAGGCTTCTTTGCTGGAGCGCATGCCGCTGAAGCGCTTCTTGAAACGGTCGATACGACCGCCAACATCAGAATTTTTTTGCTTGCCCGTATAGAAAGGGTGGCATTCGGAGCACACGTCCAAATGGATTTCCTTCATCATGGTGGAGCGAGTTTTAATGACGTTGCCGCAGCTGCAATGAGCAGAAAAAGCGCCGTACTTAGGTTGAATGGCTTCTTGCATAGGTTTGACCTCATCATGTGCGCCGCCACCCGAACTTGTGTCGAGCACGGCGCAGCCGTTATTGTGGGGAAAAAAGAGCGCGCATACTACCAGAACTCGGCCGGTGCGCAAGCGCGTCACCTAATCTTAGCCTCAATCGACCCATGTCATGCATCAATTTGCTGTTCTACGCCTTGCCCTACCCACACCACTGCGTCGCTTGTTCGACTATTTACCACCGGAGAGCATGAGCGTTGCCGAGGCGCTTAGCGTTCCACCGGGCGTACGGGTACTGGTGCCTTTTGGGCGTCGCGGTTTACTGGTCGGCGTATTGGTTGAAGTCGCCTGCGAAACACCAGTAGCGCACGACAAGCTTAAAGCCGCGACACAAGTCTTAGATGCGCTGCCCATCCTCTCCGCGGCAAGCCTGCAACTATGCGAATGGACAGCGAATTACTATCAACACGCGTTAGGCGAAGTTATTCAGGCCGCGCTACCAGTCAAATTACGCAAAGGCGAGCCGGCAGCAACGCAAGTGGCCGTCTGGGAACACAAAACCGAGGGTAAGGGGCTCGGGATAACCGCCCTCAAACGCAGCCCAAAGCAGCAGGCGATCCATCAATTTTTGCTGGCCAATCAGCAATTGAAACCCAGCGAAATTGCCTCGCTGGGCTTGAGTGTTAGCGCGTTAAAATGTCTAGCCGAAAAAGGTTTGGTAACCAAACGTCTACTCGCGCCACGCCCATCCACCCCCAGCACGCCACGCCATGGCGCGGTGCTGCGCGAATCCCCTCAGCAGCCCAATGATGAGCAGGCAGCAGCCCTAGCCGCCATCCGTTACCATGAATTCAACCCCTATTTGCTGGAGGGCGTCACCGGTAGCGGTAAAACCGAGGTTTACCTGCACGCCATTGGACGCACGCTGCAGGCGGGTCGACAAGCACTGGTATTGGTGCCGGAAATCGGCTTGGCCCCCCAAACGCTAGCCCGTTTTGCTCGTCGATTTTGCGTACCCATTGCCGAATTGCACTCTAGCGTTAGCGAGGGCGAGCGCGCCAAAAACTGGCTAGCCGCCGCCAATGGTGAGGCGCGGATCGTGATTGGCACACGCCTAAGCCTGTTCACGCCCCTGCCGGAGTTGGGCATTATTGTGGTTGATGAAGAACATGACAGCTCGTTCAAACAAAACGACGGCCTGCGCTACTCGGCGCGAGATCTCGCCATTGTGCGTGCACGCTTGGCACAGGTACCTCTGCTCCTCGGCTCGGCCACGCCATCACTAGAGACGCTGCATAACGCCCTTAGCGGCCGCTATCAGCACTTGCATTTAGTCCAGCGGGCTGGCGATGCGCAGCCCCCGAGTATTCGCCTATTGGATATGCGCCTAGAACGCGTGGAGGCGGGACTGGCGCAGACTAGCCTCGATGCTGTGGAGGCTTGCTTGTTGCGTGGCGAGCAAGCCATGGTATTTATTAACCGCCGGGGTTTTGCGCCGGCCCTGCTCTGTCATCACTGCGGTTGGAGCGCCAACTGTCGTCGCTGCGACGCACGACTAACCTTACATGCCACCCCCTACCATTTGCACTGCCACCACTGCGACGCTCAGGCAGCAGTACCCAAAACCTGCCCCGGGTGCCATAGCCACTCGTTAGCACCCATAGGCCAAGGCACCGAACGCGCCGAAGCACTGCTGAGTAGCCGCCTGCCAAATGCCACCATACTGCGTGTCGATCAGGATTCTATGCAGCGCAAAACCGCCATGGCCGAGCTTCAGCAGCAGATTCACTCGGGGGCGCCCTGCCTGCTGGTGGGGACTCAAATGCTCGCCAAGGGCCATCACTTTCCCCGCGTCACCTTAGTCGTCATTGTCGATGCCGACCAAGGCCTACTCAGTGGCGATTTTCGCGGCCCCGAGCGCATGGGCCAGCTGATCACTCAGGTGGCGGGGCGCGCCGGGCGCGAAACTTTGGCAGGTGAAGTGTTACTCCAGACTTATCGACCGGATCACCCGCTGCTGCAACGTCTAGTCCACGAGGGCTACGCCAACTTCAGCCGGCAAATTTTAGCCGAGCGCCAAGCTGTAAATTTGCCCCCCTATTGGGCCATGGCCGTGCTACGAGCCGAGTCCAAACAGCCGCAGCAGGCGCTAGATTTTTTACGCGAGGCGTTGGAACAGGCTCGATTAATAGCACCGCCCAGCCCACATCTCCAATACTTAGGGCCGATTCCAGCGCTGATGGAAAAACGCAACGAGGTGTATCGCTATCAGCTGCAACTCAAGAGTCACACCAAACCTCAACTACAGCAACTCTTAAAACCCTTGATCGAATACTTGGAAAGCCACCCGCCCGCTCGGTCATGTCGTTGGTCGCTGGATGTTGACCCCCAAGAGTTCAACTAATGAGCCGCAACGAGAATTGACCCAGCGCCGGCAGCAGAGGCTACAATGTAGCCCCCACCTGTCGACATTACATGCTCATGGCCGCTAAACCTTCGCCGCGTAAAAAATATGGTGCAGAACCCCGCCGCGACCCCAAACCTCCCGTCCCCGGCTACATTTGGTTGCTCACCGGCTGCGCCCTCGGCGCTTTTGTTATGTTTTTATTGCACCTTTCCACCCCGCCCACTAGCAGCCTGGCCAGCGCAAAAGTTGCCGAGGAGGCTCCTGCCCCCTCAGGCTCGACAGAAGCCAAGCCGGACGTTATCAAACACATCGAGGACAAACCCGCCGAGCCAGAAAAACGCGACCCCGCTGAGCCAACCGAAGTTGTCAGCCAAAAACCCCGTTACGATTTCTATCGTTTACTCAAAGAAAACCAAGCCGCCACACCGAGAACTGACATCACCAATCGGGGGCAAGCGAACACCTCCGGCATCGCCGAGCAGGCGGACCTCAACTATGTTTTGCAAGTTGCCTCCTATAAAACACCCGAAGATGCCGAACAACTGCGCGCCAAACTCCTACTACTCAACCTAGACGCCAAAAGTGAAAACGTTACCTTGCGTAATGGCGACATTTGGCACCGTGTGCTCATCGGCCCCGTTAAAAGTCACAGTGAGCTGACGCGGATACGTGGCGTCCTCAGCGACAACAAATATGACGCCCTAGTACTCAAAAACACCAAACCTACGGCTGTACCTTGAAATTTTGTCGCTAGCCCGCATTTTTGAGCTATTCGCAACTGCAAATTTTGACGGGAATCCGCATGGAACAATATCGAGGCACCACCATCCTCTCAGTACGCCGCAACGGCAAAGTCGTGATTGGCGGCGACGGCCAAGTGTCCATGGGCAACACCATCATGAAAGGCAATGCGCGCAAAGTGCGACGCCTCTATAAAAATCAGGTTATCGCCGGATTCGCCGGCGGAACAGCCGATGCCTTCACCCTATTTGAACGCTTTGAAGCCAAGCTGGAAAGCCATGGCGGGCAACTCGTACGCGCCGCGGTGGAGTTGGCCAAAGACTGGCGCACCGACCGCGCTTTGCGGCGACTCGAAGCGCTGCTGGCAGTGGCCAATGCCGAAGCTTCACTGATTATTACCGGCAACGGCGATGTTATTCAGCCCGAGGAAGACTTAATTGCCATTGGCTCGGGCGGCTCATTCGCGCTGTCTGCCGCACGCGCCCTTTACCATAATACGGAAATGGACGCGCGCAGCATTGTAGAAAAAAGTCTAACCATCGCCGGTGATATTTGCGTGTACACCAACCACAACTTCACCATTGAAGAACTCGAATACTAGAGAAATACCATGTCGCAAATGACCCCTAGCGAAATTGTTCAAGAACTCGACAAACACATCGTCGGTCAGCAATCGGCCAAGCGCGCGGTGGCGATTGCGCTGCGCAATCGCTGGCGTCGCATGCAAATCGACGGCGAATTACGCCACGAAATTACGCCCAAAAATATTTTAATGATCGGCCCTACCGGCGTGGGCAAAACAGAAATTGCCCGGCGCTTAGCCAAGCTCGCCAACGCGCCTTTTATAAAAGTCGAAGCCACTAAATTTACCGAAGTCGGTTATGTGGGCCGCGATGTAGAATCTATCATTCGTGACCTTGTGGACGTTTCCATAAAATTATTTCGGGAGCAGGCCAGAGAAAAAAACCTGCAACGCGCCGCTGACGCCGCCGAAGACCGTATTTTAAACGCGCTTTTACCGCCGCCGCGCGATGCCTTTGGCGAACCCGGTGAAAAACACGAATCAGGGGCTCGGCAATTGTTTCGGAAAAAGCTGCGTGACGGCAGTTTGAATGATAAAGAAATTGAACTGGAGGTCGCCGCCACACCCGTGGGCGTGGAAATTATGGCGCCCCCGGGAATGGAAGACATGACCAGCCAATTGCAAAATATGTTTTCCTCCATGGCCTCCGGAAAAACCAAAAAAGCCAAGTTGACCGTACAACAAGCACTTAAAAAACTTACCGATGAAGAGGCCAATAAGCTAGTCAATGAAGAAGAATTGAAAGCCCGCGCCATTGAAGCCGCGGAACAAAATGGCATTGTTTTTATCGATGAAATTGACAAGGTGGCGAAACGCCAAAACCAAGGTGGCGGAGCAGACGTGTCGCGCGAGGGTGTGCAGCGCGATTTGTTGCCATTGATTGAAGGCTGTACCGTAAGCACGAAACACGGCACCATCAAAACTGATCACATTTTGTTTATCACCTCTGGTGCTTTCCATGTCGCCAAACCCTCAGATTTAATTCCGGAGCTGCAGGGGCGCTTGCCCATTCGCGTAGAACTTACCGCTCTCACACCCGATGACTTTGAACGCATTCTCACCGAACCCAATCATTCACTTACCACGCAGCATATCGCGTTATTGGCCACCGAAAATGTACGCTTAGAATTCACCCCCGACGGCATTCGCCGCATTGCCGAAACGGCCCACCAAGTGAATGAAACTACGGAAAACATAGGCGCTCGCCGCTTGCATACGGTACTGGAGCGACTATTGGAAACCGTATCCTTTGCGGCGGGGGATGAAGAGCAGCATGTGGTTGTGGACGCGGCCTATGTGGATGCGCAATTGGGCGATCTGGCGAGAAACGAAGATTTAAGCCGTTTTATTTTGTAATCGATAGCGCCTCAAAAACCCCTGTTTTTGAGGCGTTTATGATTTTCATCACGCTGGAAGACCCCCTTAGCCCCGCTCATCGTCAACCACAATAAGCCGCCATACTCCACGGATTATCATGAAACCTTCATCCATAAAATTTCACCGCCAATCGCAGACATTGGAATTGGCTTATTTGAGTGAAATTTTTATTTTGCCGGCGGAATACCTGCGTGTATTTTCGCCTTCTGCCGAGGTGCAAGGACACGGGCCTAACCAGCAGGTTTTGCAACACGGCAAACTCAACGTGCAAATCAAATCCCTTGAAGCACAAGGCAATTACGCATTAAAACTGATATTTAATGACGGTCACGACTCAGGGATTTTCACCTGGGGCTATTTGTATGAACTGGGCAAAAACCAGCTTAACAATTGGACAGACTATGAAGAGCGCTTGCGGGAGACGGGTAAACGGCGCGACCCAGCGGAAACTGTGGTCCGCCTATTATAATCCTAGAAACCTCAGTTGGATCACCAAAGTCTGCGCAACCCCCGGGCAGCGCCTAGCAAAAGTTAAAAATCACGAACAACCAACCAGGTTGCCCGTGATTTTTAACTTTCACTAATCACACCAATGGATTACACAGCTTTTTGGTGCCCAACTGAGGTTTCTAGGATAATCGCGCCGAAAATGAAACCCCTTAATTCACAATCCGATAGCAAGGCACATATTCTTGCGTGGGAATTTTCATACGTTTTTGCGCCACAAACGAGCGCAGCAGCGCTTCAAGCGGATCGAGGATCGATTTTTCGCCGTGGATTTCGTAGGGGCCCTTAGCCGCCACCGCCTTAATGCCGTGCTCTTTCACATTGCCATCCACAATACCTGAAAACGCCTTGCGCAAATTGGCCGCCAATAAATGCGGTTCCTGATTTTTGTGTAAATCCAGCTGCTGCATATTGGCGTGAGTTGGACGGAATGGCTGTTGAAAATCCTCTGGCACTTTCAACACCCAATTAAAATAATAGGCATCCTGAGTGGTGCGACGAAAGGCTTGCACTTTGCGCATACCCGCTTGCATATGAATTGCCACTGCGTCCGGGTCATCAATAATGATGGTATAAAGACCCTGAGCTTTTTCGCCTAAGGTTAAGCCAATAAATTCATTAATTTGTTTGAAGTACTCTTGAGCTGAGGCGGGGCCGGTAAATACCAGAGGAAAAGACAGCTCAGCATTGGCGGGATCCATAAGAATCCCCAATATATATAGAATTTCTTCTGCCGTGCCAGCGCCACCGGGGAACACCACAATGCCGTGACCGGAGCGCACAAATGCCTCCAACCGTTTTTCGATATCCGGCATGATAATTAGCTTATTGACAATGGGATTTGGCGATTCAGCCGCGATGATGCCGGGCTCTGAAATACCAATATAACGCCCATCGATGCGCTGCTTGGCATGGGCGATAGTTGCCCCTTTCATCGGGCCTTTCATGGCGCCGGGGCCGCAGCCGGTGCAAATATCTAAACCGCGCAAACCCATGGCATAGCCGACTTTTTTGGTGTACTGATATTCCACTTCATTAATGGAATGGCCGCCCCAGCAAACCACTAAGTTCACATCATTGGCGGTACTAAATAGTCCAGCATTGCGCAAAATATGGAACACGCCATTGGTAATACCTTCGCTGGTGGTGAAATCCATTTTGCGCACTTCTTGCAATTCGTTGTGGATATAAATTAAATCCCGCAGCACCGAAAACAAGTGTTCTTTTATCCCTTTAATCATCTCGCCATCAACAAACGCATTGCCTGGCGCGTTATGAATTTCGAGTTTTATTCCACGCTCCTGCTGAATAACTTCGATGGAAAAATCTTCGTAGGCTTTTAATATTTCGTGCGTGTTGTCAGTTTCTTCACCCGTGTTTAACACTGCCAACGCACACTGGCGAAAGGCCTCATGCATACTGGAATGGCTGGAACGCGCCATGTGCGCCACTTCCAATTGAGACAATACATCAAGGCTATGTTCGGGGGTTACGCGGGCAGTTTTTATCTTAGACATGGGGTGTCCTAGTGTGGTTTTAGCTCGGTGAGCTAACTGAAGTCTAGCAGTGCGTTTGCCATAAGGGGCGCGGATGCAACAATTCGGAGCACGTTAGACTTTTGAACCTTGAACCTTGAACCTTGAACCTTGAACCTCGTTTGCCGATTGGGCGGGTCGCCCTGCAGCTTGCGATCCGCTGATGCTCACTGCGCAGAATTCAGAGCGCTCAACAGAGGGGCGCAGCTAGCTTCATTTTAAGCGTCCACATTAAAACTGTAGCCACGCTCCAGTCTGGCGATATCAACGGAATAAGCCGTGTACCAGCTGTCGCGGCCCATAGATTTGGCTTCAAGATGCAAGCTGGCCTCTCGCCAACGCTGAATGGATGCTAAGTCTGGCCAGTAGGACAAGGCGATCTCTTGCCCGCTTTCGCAACTCGCATGAAAGGCGGTGCAGCCATATTCTTGGAGCGCCATTTGGCGCAACTGGGCCGCCATAGCCGTGTAGTACTCATCGAGCTGCCGAATTTGAGCACGAAAAATTACAACGTACATTGGTAGCTCCCTGCCAGAATGGATATCAAAGATTAATGCTCGGCTCCAGCACCTTGAACACCATGTCGAAGCAGTTGAGTGGGTCGGCGGGTTGGAAATGTTCGCTGATTAGGCGCCAAGCCGCCAGATCACAATCCGGAAAATAAGCATCGCCGTCTAGCTGCGCCTGCACCTCTGTCAAATATAAACGCTCGGCAAACGGCAAGGCCTGCGCATAGAGGTCTGCGCCGCCGATTACACAATATTCACCGCCCGACGTGCTGTGATGACGAGCGATTTCCATGGCGCGCGGTAAGGAGTCTGCCACATGTACGCCCTCCGCCCGAAAATTGGCTTGGCGACTCACCACAATATTGGTACGCCCCGGCAGGGGCCGACCAATGGACTCATAGGTTTTGCGCCCCATAATGATGGGCTTGCCAAGTGTGGTGCGTTTGAAAAACTGCAGGTCCGCAGGCAAATGCCACGGCAGTTGATTGTGGCGGCCAATAACGCGATTGAGGGACATGGCACAAACCAGTGCAAGCTTGGGCATAGTTTTAGACCGCTATGGGCGCGCTGATAGCGGCCTGAGACTGGTAGTTTTCAAGGCCGAAGTCTTCAAAGCTGAAGCCAAAAATATCCTTGATTGCCGGATTTAAACGCATCTGTGGCAGGGGTAGCGGCTCCCGCGCCAGCTGAGTCTCCACCTGCTCCATATGATTGAGGTACAAATGCGCA
>CAMCXE010000109.1 GCA_945882995.1 Thalassocella blandensis
TCCATCACGCCCTGGTGCAAAATGGCATGGGCACAAAAGGCAATCTCCCGCGCGGTTTCTTTGCTTTCGGGCAGGCCGTGATTGGCTTTAAACCATTGGCGGCTTCCATCCACTAGGCTGACTAAGGAGATGGGCACTTCGCAGATAGCCGCCGCCAGCTCCACCACACTGTCAAAAAACTCCTCCGGCGCCGTATCCAAAACACCTAGAGCCTGTAGGCGAGCGATGCGGACTTGTTCGTTATCGGGTAAATCGGCTAGCTGAGTCATAGGTGGTCACGGGCAAAGGGGCGTCGAGTTCGAAAAGTTTAGTTGACATATTCATTTATATCCAAACTCAAGCGGTAAAAGACTATTTATTAACTTGAAAATCAACCCACCTTCAAAAGTCCGTTCGAGTGGTTATGTCTTGATGGCTGACCTAGCTGACAAACTAGCGAGCGGGTCCAAGACTCACTCGCTCAATATTTCAGGATCCACACCAAGGAATTGCTTTATCGCCACGCCCCTCCGCTGCGCGATTGGCTACAAAAATGTTAAATGGGTAGGCCTACGCAGCCGAGGTTGCCTCGCCAGCCTTTTACCAACGCAGCTTAGGAATTGTCGGCTCGTTATTCCGCTACACTCGGCGGCGCTCACATCAGTCGCCAGCCGCCGCGCCAGTGGGTAGAATGCTCGCCCGCTTCCCGCACCCTTTGACGTCGCCATGAACCAGCTTACTTCTCCACTTCAACCCACGCTCCCCAAAAAACACGGCGACAAAATAGCCTGGGGGAATTTACAGGGCAGTGCGGGCGCCTTAGCCATTGCACAGGCAGCGGCAAGCTTGCCGCAAAGCGCGTTGGTGATTGTGAGCAGCATGGCCGAGGCGTATCGCCTAGAGCAGGATTTATCACTGTTTTTCAAAGACCTGCCTGGCGCGCCCTTATTACGCCATTTCGCCGACTGGGAAACCCTGCCCTACGATAATTTTTCCCCACACCAAGACATTATTTCGGCGCGTATGCGCTGTTTGTACGAGCTGGCACTGGGGGAAAAAAGCCTTATCGTGGTGAGCGCCGCCACCCTGTTGCAACGCATAGCGCCTAAGGATTACATCCTGGGCAATAGCCTGATTTTAAAGGTAGGCAGCAGGCTCAACGGCTTACAATTGCGCGAGCAACTGGTGCAAGCGGGTTATCACGCCGTGGATACGGTTTATCAGCACGGCGAATTCGCCATTCGCGGCGGGCTTATAGACATCTACCCCATGGGCAGTAACTGCGCCTATCGCATTGAGCTGTTCGATGACGAAGTGGAAACGCTGCGCGAATTCGACCCAGAAACCCAGCGCACTATCAACAACGTAAAGGCCATTGAGCTGCTGCCCGCCAAAGAATGCCCGCTGGATAAAACTGCTATTACCGGCTTTAAAAATCGCTGGCATGCGCAATTTCAAGGGGATTTTCGCAACAGCTCGATTTATCAGGATATTACCGGCGGACTTTCACCCGCCGGTGTGGAATATTATTTACCGCTGTTTTTTGAGCAAACCGCCAGCCTATTCGACTATTTACCCAGCGGCACCACGGCGTTTGTGCTGGGGGAACTGGAAGCCGCCATCGAACATTTTTGGCGTGAGGCGCAAAGCCGCTATGAGAGCCGACGCGGCGACCGACACCGCCCCATTCTGCCGCCTGCACAAGTTTTTTTACCCCTCACGGATTTTTTTACAGCGCTCAAACCCCTCTCGCGCGTCAACGTGAGTAGCGCACCCGTGGCGGACAAAGCAGGGCAATACAACTATGCCTGTACCACACCGCCGGCGCTGCATATTGATGCCAAAGCCCAGCGCCCATTGGGAAAGTTAGAAGACTATTTATACGCCAGCGAAGAGCGTATTTTGTTTTGTGCGGAATCCTCTGGCCGCCGCGAAGCCCTTACCGATCAACTCAAAAATCTCGACGTAAAACCCGAAGCCTTCGACTCTTTTCACGCTTTTTTAACTGGCAAGGCGCGTTACGGCATCACTCTGGCGGACTGGGAACAAGGGCTGGTGCTGCAATCCCCCGGTGTGTCAGTAATTGCCGAGCCCCAATTGTTTGGCCTGCGTATTCAGCAGCGCCGCCGCCGCAAAGGTGGCGTCGATGATCACGACAGCATCATCAAAAACCTCACCGAATTAAAAATGGATGCGCCAGTGGTACATCTCGACCACGGCGTTGGGCGTTATCGCGGCCTCCAAACCATTGATATAAACGGCCAAACAGCGGAATTTTTGGTGCTGGAATACGCCGACGCGGCCAAACTTTATGTGCCCGTGGCCAACCTGCACGTGATCAGCCGCTACTCCGGCTCCGACGATACCCATGCGCCGCTGCATCGGTTAGGCGGCGAAACCTGGGCCAAAGCCAAACGCAAAGCCGCCGAACAAATCCGCGATGTGGCCGCCGAATTATTGGAAATCTACGCCAAACGCAGCGCCCGCAAAGGTTATGCCTTCGAAGACCCAGAAGACTCCTACGCACAATTTTGCGCAGGGTTCCCCTTTGAAGAAACGCCGGATCAAGAATCGGCAATTAACGCCGTGCGCCGCGATATGCTGTCGCCACAGCCCATGGACCGCTTAGTGTGTGGCGATGTGGGCTTCGGAAAAACCGAAGTGGCCATGCGCGCCACGTTTATCGCCGTGCAAAATTCGCGACAAGTGCTGGTTTTAGTCCCCACCACGCTGCTGGCACAACAGCATTATGAGAACTTTAAAGACCGCTTCGCCGATTGGCCGATTAATGTGGATGTGGTCTCGCGTTTTCGCTCCACCAAAGAAACCAACGAGGTGCGCGAACGCCTCGCCAATGGCCGTGTGGATATTTTGATTGGCACTCATAAATTACTGCAGGCCGATATTAAAGCGCCGAATCTCGGCCTACTCATTATCGACGAGGAACACCGGTTCGGCGTGCGTCAAAAAGAAACCCTCAAGGCGCTGCGCACCGAAGTGGATATTCTCACCATGACTGCCACGCCAATTCCGCGCACGCTGAATATGGCCATGAACGGCATTCGGGATTTATCCATTATTGCCACGCCACCAGCTAAACGTTTATCCATTAAAACCTTTGTGCGCGAAACCGATGACGGCGTTATCAAAGAGGCCATTTTGCGGGAAATTCTGCGCGGTGGGCAGGTGTATTTTCTACACAACGAAGTAAAAACCATCGAAAAAACCGCCGCCGATTTAGCGCTACTGGTGCCGGAGGCGCGCATTCACATCGGCCATGGACAAATGCGTGAGCGCGAGCTGGAACAGGTGATGTCCGACTTTTACCACAAACGGTTTAATGTATTAGTGTGTACCACCATTATTGAAACCGGTATTGATGTGCCCAATGCCAACACCATTATTATCGACCGCGCCGATAAATTCGGCCTAGCCCAGCTCCACCAATTGCGCGGACGGGTTGGCCGCTCGCACCATCAGGCCTATGCCTATTTACTCACCGGCAATACCAAAACCATGACCGATGATGCGCACAAACGGTTAAACGCCATTATGGAAGCGCAAGACTTGGGCGCCGGTTTTACTCTCGCCTCCCACGATTTGGAAATTCGCGGTGCGGGGGAATTATTAGGAGAAGATCAAAGCGGACAAATTCAAACTATCGGCTTTTCACTGTATATGGAAATGCTCGACCGCGCGGTAAAAGCCATTCGCAGCGGTAAAATTATTAATTTGGACGAGCCGCTTGAAGTGCCCGTAGAAATTAACCTGCGTGTACCCGCATTAATTCCCGACGATTATTTACCCGATGTGCATACACGCCTTATCCTCTATAAACGCATTGCCAGTTTTACCGAACCGGAACAGCTGCGGGAAATTCAAGTGGAGATGATCGACCGTTTTGGCCTTTTACCCGAACCCACTAAAAATTTAATGCGCGTGACGGCGCTGCGTTTTGCGGCACAGGCACTGGGCATTGTTAAAATTGAGGCTAACCGTCAGTCTGGCCGCATTGAGTTTGGCCCCCACGCCAAGGTAGAACCGCTAACCTTAGTCAAACTCGTGCAAACCCAGCCCCAGCACTACCGCCTAGACGGCGCCACTTTTTTGAAATACACCTTCGACATGGAAACCAACGAAGAACGCCTCCTCACCGCCGAGCGCGCACTCGCCGCGCTGGCTCATAAATAAGTGTCCATTTTGGAAAGTGCTATGTGTTTATCACGCAGGTCAACATTGCTTAAGAATTGTTTAATCGGCCTCTTGCTATGTTCTAGCCAGTACCTGCAAGCGCAGACGCTGTATACCGTAGAGGTCATTATTTTTGAGCGCAAAGGGTTAGCGCGTACGTTGGGTAGTAACCTCGCCACTTCGGATATGCACCTCGCCTACCCGGCAAATCTACGCGTTTTAATAGGGCCAGAAAATTCCTCACCCAGCATTGCCAATGAACTTGACACGCTCATAGCCTTACCCAGCACCGCCCATAACTTAAACACGCAAGCGGCCGCCTTGGCAGGCAGTAAACAAATGCGCGTGTTATTTCACCAAAGCTGGCGGCAGCCTATGGGGGACGGTAACAGCAGCTTGGCCATCGCGGGGGGCAATCGTTTTGGTGAGCATCAGGAATTGGAAGGGTATCTAACCTTCAACGCAGACAAAGGCCTAGTCATTAACCTTCAACTTTGGCTCGCCCAATTTATGCCAGACAACGGCCAGCCGATGCCCACTAGCTTTCCACTACCCCCGCTACCCAGCGCTGCCGCTAGGCCGCCAACACAAAACGCACCCGAGTTTATTGCCACCTGGGTAGTACCTATGGAGTTGCATCAAAAATTGAAAATGGGTGAGATTCATTATCTGGATCACCCAGTGCTGGGAGGTTTGATCAAAGTTTACCCGGGTGACAATTGAGCCGATGGTGATCCAACTGAGGTTCCTAGGTTTAACCTAGAAACCTCAGTTGAGCGCCAAAAAGCTGTGTAATCCATTGGTGTGATTAGTAAAAGTTAAATTTTGTGGGCAACCTGGTTGGTTGTTCGCAAAATTTAACTTTTGCTAGGCGCACCAAGGGGTTGCGCAGACTTTGGTGATCCAACTGAGGTTTCTAGGTTTAGCTCAACCCAAAAGAAAACGGCCCAAGGCGTTAACCTTGGGCCGCTGTAAATGATGCCTTATAAACAAATTATCATCTGTATTTTGGTACCAACAACTTGCCGAACCAGTGCCGCTTAAACCCCAGCAACGTCGTCCGCTTGCAGTCCCTTTTCACCCTCGTGCACTTCAAACTCTACCTTCTGCCCTTCCGCCAAAGACTTGTAGCCTTCGCCGCGAATGTTCCGGTAGTGCACAAAAATGTCATCAGTTGCTTCACCTCGGGTGATAAACCCATAACCTCTAGCATTGTTAAACCACTTAACTGTACCCAACTCCCGAGTTCCCATACCCAATACCTCATCTTTTTTTATTAGATTTCAACTGAAACACCCAGCCAAAGGCATTAGATTAGCCACGAACAAAACTAAGCCAAACGCCTTATAAGACCTGGGCGAAAATAGGACAATTCTCATCGATTGTCTAGTCGTCACACAGAAATACAGGGAGTTCTACGCGCCACATTGGGAATTTTCACAAAATAATGTGATGCACATCACTTTATTTTGTCATCCAGATTGCAACTACCCAGTGAAAACCCCCGTTTTTTTTAAATTGGGCTGCCATCTTTCTAAGACAAAAGTACTAGTTTTTGCTTAGGCAAATTAGGGTTTTCCCCAACCCCAATGCAGACGCTACTCAACCTAGGAACCAGAGTTCACTGCAAAAAAGCTGTGTGATCTATTAGTGTGAGTAGCGCAAGTTAATGACGAGTGGCCACCGAGCTCAGTGGTCGCCCTACTTAATTTTAGCTAGGCGCACCAAGGGATTGCGCAGACTGCGGGGGCTCCAGACCTTTACACGCAACACAAACCCTCCCCGCAAACGCCTTTTTAATGATACAAATCCCTTAATTCAAGAATGAGTAGAGAGAGCTGGGGCATAGGCATGTGTTTTTGGATCATCGAACGGCACTTGCAACGCGCAACCGCTAATGTTGATTCCTCGTACAAAGGCCTAGGTTCAACCAAGATATCGAGGTTTAAGGCCTGCAACTCCGCCATCAATCCTTTGACGTGTTAAGCCTCCCGCCCGCACTCAACGAATTCACTTACAAGCCGGGTTTGTCATTGACTGAGCGGCAAAAACACCTAAGATGCTTTCCTTTTTCGCAACGTCTAGGTTGTTCATGCTCTCGCTGCTTGCTTCCCATCCTCGGTTTACTCATCGGCTTCGCGCCGTCCAGTACTTTAGTATGGGATGCGTATGCCTAGCCGCCTCATCAGCTTACGCAGGGGCCTGGGTTGATACGGGAAATTGGCAAGTGCGGCATCACCTCGAAGTGTTGGTTGATGCGCGCATCATCAACATACCCATCTCAACCTGGCCGGTGACTTGGCAATCCATAGAGCAGGGCCTAGCGTCCGCGGATAAATCTCAGCTCAGCCCAGACCAGCGTGCGTCCTACGACCAGCTGGTCCGCGCACTGCAACAATCCAAAAAAGGACTGCAGGTAACCCAGCGCTCTCATCTTTCCACCCAGCCAACCGGCCTTAAAGGGTTTGATCAGACGGGCCGAGACGCCATTACCAATACCTTGGGCCTCACGGCAACTAGCGAACATTTTGTGGCTAACATCCAAGGCACCCAAACACCCGCCCCCGCCGACACGCAATCAGCCCGCGCCGACGGCAGTTATATGGCAGGCATCCTTGGCAACTGGACCATCGGCGCTGGGGCGTTCGACCGTTGGTGGGGGCCCGCATGGCAAAACAGCCTGATACTCGGCGACAGCGCCCGCCCCACCCCAGGCGTGTTCATCCAACGCAATCAAGCCGAGGGCTTTTCGTCTCCCCTGCTGAGCTGGCTGGGCCCCTGGCAACTCACCAGTTTTCTCAATGAGCTCGAAGCCAACCGCGATGTCGCTAACGCCAAATATTGGGGCCTGCGCGCTAATCTTCGACCACTGAAATCAGTGGAAATCGGCTTTTCCCGAGTTGCCATGTTTGGCGGCGCGGGGCGTTCGGAATCCTTGCAAACGCTGGGAGACATAATTGTCGGCCACGACAATCGAGGGGACGCAGGAATTTCTGCCGACGGCGCCAACGAACCAGGCAATCAGCTCGCCGGCATGGACCTGCGCTGGAGCTGGCAACTGGGGCAAGCCACAGGTGCCTACTATATGCAAGTGATTGGCGAAGACGAAGCTGGCGGCCTGCCGTCGCGTAACATCGGCATGGCGGGCGTGGAATTTCACACTAGCCTCTGGCAAATACCCTCCCGCATCCTGTTCGAAGGTAGCAACACACTTTGCGGCTTTGAACGCGCGCCCCATTTTTATAACGCGGCTTACGAGCACAGCATTTACACTAGCGGTTATCGCTATCGCGGGCGCCCCCTCGGCGCTTCTACGGACAACGATAGCGAAGTGTATAGCCTGCGGGGCATGCATTTTTTAACGAATAGTCGCGCCCTGACCTGGACCCTCCTGCGCGGCACCCTCAATGGCGACGCCACCAATGCCGCACCGCCCGGTGGTAACGTGTACGGCAGCAGCAAGACCCACGAAACCCACGTCAGCCTAGGCTACGAATTCCTCTTACTGGATAAGCTCAATATTGCGTTAGGGGCTGACTATATGAGCACCCCAGTGTCCTTGGCAGGAGACCGCATAGGCTCCGGCGGGCATATCAATATCAGCTCACACTGGTAAAACCTCGTTTTCTCTTACTTTTCGGACTACACATGACCAAAACTTTTCGCTACCTAGCCGCAATGTTCACCGTCCTAGGCGCAATGCAGGCTTCCGCCGCCCTTGCGCCCACGCCGGCGCAAATCGAGCAATTTAAGGCCCTTTCCCCGGCTGAGCAGCAAGCATTGGCCAAGTCGGTGGGGGTTGACGTTCCCGGCCTAGGAACCAATACCGCACAACCTCAAATTACCGAGGCCCCCTCGGCCGTGCGTATCGCGCCGGCGGCCAGCGAACCAGTCACAAATGTTAAAACCAATCCGGATGCCAGTATCGCTGATAACACCGTCAAACCCTTTGGCGCCGACATTTTCAACGGCGCGCCCAGCAGCTTTATGCCGGCCACCGATATCCCCGTACCTGCAGATTATGTGATGGGGCCTGGCGACAACATCGTCATCCAACTCTACGGTAAAGAAAACAACGCCTATTCCTTGGCCATCAACCGCGAAGGTCAGATTCAATTCCCCAGTATCGGGCCTGTGAGTTTGGCGGGGCTGAGCTTCAGTCAGGCACAGACGGTAATTACCGAAGTTGTGGAAAAACAGATGATCGGCATCAAGAGCTCAGTCACCATGGGCGCCCTACGTTCCATCCGCGTGTTTGTGTTAGGCGAGGTGCTACAGCCCGGCTCTTTCACCGTGAGCTCCTTGTCCACCATGACCAACGCGTTATTCGCCAGCGGTGGCGTGAGTAAAATTGGCTCCTTGCGCAATATTCAACTCAAGCGCCAAGGCAAAGTGGTTACCAGCCTAGACCTTTACGATTTACTGCTGCACGGAGACACATCAAGCGACGTACGCCTATTGCCCGGCGATGTCATTTTTGTGCCGCCACTGGGTGAAACCATCAGCGTAACCGGTGCAGTGACACGCCCAGCCATTTACGAACTCACCTCCTCCGCCAGCGTCATCGACGCTATCACCCTAGCCGGTGGAACCACTACCTCAGCCTATTTGCCCGTGTCACGCGTGGAGCGCATTGGCGGTAACGGTGAGCGTACCTTGCTTAATCTGGATCTGAGCAAAGCGAAGGATAAATCCCTGCTGGTAGCCGACGGCGATAAAATCAAAATTTCCTCGGTACTGGATTTTGTGCAGGACAAGGTCACGCTGCGCGGCAATATTAAACGCGCCGGCCAATACGCATGGAGCAAGGGCCTGCATTTTTCAGACGCCATTCCCAGTGTCGACGCCCTACTCCCCAACCCCGATATCGACGTCGCCTTAATCAAGCGAGAGCTGCCGGGCACTCGCCAAATTGAAGTGTTACTGTTCTCGCCGAAGCTGGCCTGGAGCACTAAACATTCCTCCACAGACCCAGAACTGCGCAGTAACGATGAAGTGTTTATTTTCGACTTTGTGCAAAACCGCAGCGATTTACTGGCCGATATCAAAGGCGCCTTAACCACCCAATCCCAATATGACGAACGCCAAAAAGTGGTAACCATCGACGGCAACGTGCGATTCCCCGGCAGCTACCCGCTGGCCGAGCGCATGACCGCCCAAGACTTGGTAGCCTTAGCCGGCGGCCTCACCGAAAGCGCCCTAGGCACCCAAGGCGAAATCACACGCTACTCCATTTCGGAAAATCGCCAGCGTGTCGTCATGCATGTTCAAGCGGATTTCGCCAATCAAAAGGTAGTGCTCGAGCCAGCTGACACACTGCAGATAAAGCAAATCCCGCTTTGGAAAAAGAAAGAAACCGTTGAGCTAGTTGGCGAAGTGGTATTCCCGGGAACCTATAGCATTCTGCCCGGTGAGACACTACTGGACGTGCTAACCCGGGCTGGCGGACTAGCGCCCCACGCTTACCCTGAAGGCGCCATTTTCTCCCGGGCCGAACTGCGCCGCCTTGAAGCACAGCGGGTGCAGGAGCTTAAAAACACCCTAGAGGCAGACCTTGCCGCCTCGTCGGCAACCGATGAAACCGGCAAAAAGAATCTAGACGAAGTGGAAGCGAATAAAATTATTCGAAGCTTAGGGGGTAGCAAATTAATGGGCAGGCTTATTATCGACCTACCGCTGGTTATAAAAAACCCCAAGCAGAGCGACTTTCAATTAGAAGACGGCGATCGCTTAATCGTCCCAAGATACAACCCCTCGGTAAGCGTCGTCGGCGAAATCCAGTACGCCACATCACACTTCTTTAATCCCAAATTCGATGCGCTGGATTACGTGGATCATTCCGGTGGTGCGAAAAAGAATGCGGATACCAAACGCATGTACATCGTCAAAGCCAATGGCTCGGTCATTGGGCCCAAGTCTTCCAATTGGGGTCGCGCTGGCAAAGGCGGTATAGCGCCCGGCGACACCATCGTGGTGCCACTGGAAACCGACAAAAAGGACAAGCTGGAAATTTGGGCCAAAGCCAGCACGATTATTTACAACGCCGCCATTGGCGCCGCCGCTTTGGTTGCCCTACAGTAAACAGGCTATTTTTAACCAAGAGGTTGTGGCAAGCCTAGCAACTCGCTAGAATGCGCGCCTCTTTGCAGGACCGTAGCTCAGTTGGTTAGAGCACCACCTTGACATGGTGGGGGTCAGCGGTTCGAGTCCGCTCGGTCCTACCAATTTTTCGCACTGAAAACGCAAGCAAATCAGCGAGTTGAAGTACAGATTAATTGTTGACAGCAAGGTAAGAGGTCATTAAGATGCGCACCTCTTAAAGCAACACCCTTACTATTCCGCCTTAGCTCAGTCGGTAGAGCAAATGACTGTTAATCATTGGGTCGCTGGTTCGAGTCCAGCAGGCGGAGCCATATTCAGGTTTTAAAATTGAATAAAACCGTAAAAGCCGCACCCCGCAAGGGTTAGCGGCTTTTTTTACGCCCGATAGTAACCAACCCGCACGTGCAAATAGCTGTCAGTACGGCTCAGAGCCCCACCCGCTTTACCAAACATGACCCGAGACTTTAACCTCGAAGCCTCAGCGCTTTACACACAAGGTCGGACTCCATGCTATTCGTCACTGAAGCTCAAAACGGGCAGACGCTTCCCCTAACGCTAGGCGAAACACTGAACCTACAACTACCTGAAAATGCTACCACGGGTTACCGCTGGGCCATTGATCAGTATGACGCCGAGGCTTTAGAGCTGATTACCACTACAGCCCAGTACCCAACGGAGCCTATGGGCAGCGCGGGGGAAATTAATTTTGATTTCCAGAGCAAACAAACAGGCTTGACCCAGATCCACTTGAAATATTGGCGACACTGGGAAGGAGATGCCTCTGTTACGCAGCGTTTTACTCTGGGTATTGATGTGCAACCGCCAAAAAAATCCGGTTAACCTAATGGCTAAACGCGGTGAAGCCAAGACAACCACCGCCAAAAGACTATTGGCTGAGCTCCTGCTTAATTTTTATCTGCCGCTCTGGCGGTGGTGCGCCCACATGTAATTGATCCCTTGCGCGGGCCAATTGCATTTGTTTTTGACGCTCGGAAAAGCGCGCGCGCTGATCGGGGGTTTGGCTGTCGTAGCAGCGCGGACAGGCTACACCTTGTAAATACTTTTCGGACTGTTTGTCTTCTTCGGTAATCGGGTGACGGCAGCCGTGGCACTGATCGTAAATACCTTTTTCTAATTTGTGATTCACCGCCACGCGGTTATCAAATACAAAACATTCACCCTGCCACAGGCTCTGGTCTTCGGGCACCTCCTCCAAGTATTTTAAAATACCGCCCTTCAGGTGATACACCTCAGCAAAACCCTGCTGCTTCATATAAGCCGTGGATTTTTCGCAGCGAATACCGCCGGTACAAAACATAGCGACTTTTTTGTGCTTATTGCGATCCAGATTTTGCGCCACATAGGCAGGAAATTCACGAAACGTCGTGGTTTCAGGATTAATGGCTCCAGCAAAAGTGCCTATGCTGTATTCGTAATAATTGCGCGTATCCACCAGCACTACGTCGGGGTCGCTAATTAAAGCATTCCAATCGTGCGGCTCCACGTAGGTGCCCGCGTCTTGGGTTGGGTCGATGTTTTCGATACCCATGGTGACGATTTCTTTTTTAAGCTTTACCTTCATACGGTAAAACGCCTGCTCTTCGTCGTAGGCAACTTTGTATTCAATGCCCGCTAAACGCGGATCTTGGTTTAAAAAATTAATGAGCGCATCTATGGCCTCGCCGGTTCCCGCCACCGTGCCATTAATGCCTTCATGGGCCAACAATAATGTGCCTTTGATCCCCAGCGTGACGCAAAAATTCAGCAACGGCTCGCGCAGCGCTTCAAAATCTGGCAGGGACACAAATTTGTACATGGCCGCGACCACAATATGACTCATAAACCAACCCTCTTTTTTGTGGGGGCGCATTGTACGTTTGATGAGCGCGTAAAATCTATTCGCCGCTCCCCAGACAGCCTGCCGATTGATACACAT
>CAMCXE010000110.1 GCA_945882995.1 Thalassocella blandensis
CCATTATTGATAAACGCGGCTACGTCGGCGGCGCACTGCCCTGTACACCTGTTTGCGGAGGGCATATATGCAGCGATATAGGACACAAGTGACATTGGTATGCCAGCGGCTGAGTGAGTATAAGTGGCTTTGTTAGGGGTGATTCCTACTATGTCATTAGCGATATCCGCACGCCCATCTAAGGCATGGCAGCCCACACAAGCCGTTACTCTTAGTTGCCCAGTGGCCACGTTAGCTGCAAGGCCATTCGAGTAGATCGCGGCACCGGCTGTTGCATTGCCGATCAAGCCAGTCGATGAAGCGCTAGAGCTGCTGCTTGAAGACGAGCTAGCAACACTTGACGACGAGCTGGATTTGCTGGAAGACGAACTTGAGCTGCTAGACGACGAGCTAGAGCTGCGCGGAGAAGAGGACGAGCTACTAGACGAGGAAATAGCCGCGCTGGAAGAAGAGCTTAAACTGCTGGACGATGCGCCAGGAGCGCTGGAAGTAGCCCTTGAGCTGCTGGACGATGCAACAACACCGCCTGACGCAGAGCTTGAGCTGCTCGCAGCAGCACTTGAGCTACTTGACGAGATGGGGTTTGGCTTAGGGGTTACTGGGCTGCTCGAGCTTGAGTCGCTCGGTTTTGGCGTGGTTGTGCCACCGCCACCACCGCCGCTGCCACAGGCCGCCAAGGCGACGGTAATCACCGCGACAAACAGTGGTTTGATTAGTGCATTTTTACTGATAATCATAAGCCCCCCGGGCAGGTATTGAATTGAATTTTTCGCGAAATAGAGTCGACGGCTTGGTACACAAGACACACTAGCCTAAACCAGTAGGCGGAAGGGGCGCTATTAACACCCCTTCATTAGCTTCCATTCTACATAAGTGCAACAGCAAAAACCGGAAAGGTTATGAAACCCAAACGGCATTTTTGCATTCCCGTTGAATATGACGCCATTCTAATGGAATTAGGGAAAAAAAATAGTGATTTATTCGAGATCACCGGCTAATAACCCTCGCTGACTCGATACTATCACTGAGCAGCTTGTCACAATCGCAGCAAATGCGTGTGAATACGGGACTTGCTAGTTGTTGGCGCCCAACTGTGTGAACGCCTAGAACGTCCCTAGTACAACTGGATAGTACAACTGGCATACCGCTACTTACCAACGGAGAAAGATTCCCCGTGCGCTTGCTTGTCCGCATGATACGACGAACGCACCAATGGGCCACAGGCCGCATGTTTAAAGCCCAAGGATTGAGCTACTGCGGTATATTCATCAAATTCAGCCGGCTCGACGTAACGCTGTACCGCCAAATGCTCCTTAGAGGGTTGCAAATATTGCCCTATAGTCAGCATGTCGATGTTTCGGTCTCGCATGTCTTGCAAGGTCGCAAAAATTTCCTCTTTTGTCTCGCCTAAGCCTACCATCAAGCCAGATTTGGTTAAAACTTCAGGGCGTCGTGCCTTGTATTGTTTGAGCAGCTCAAGCGACCAGGCATAGTTGGCGCCGGGGCGCGCCTGCCGGTACAAACGCGGCACGGTTTCCATGTTGTGATTAAAAACATTGGGCGGCTGTTGCTCCAGAATATCCAAAGCTATGTCCATACGTCCTCGAAAGTCTGGGGTCAGAATTTCCACTTGTAAATTGGGGGACAGCTCGCGGGCCTCGCGGATGCAGTCCGCGAAATGTTGCGCGCCGCCATCGCGCAGGTCATCGCGGTCCACGGACGTAATGACGACATATTTCAAACGCATTTCGGCAATAGCCACAGCGAGGCTGTGCGGCTCGTTGCTATCCAGCGGCTTGGGTTTGCCATGACCCACATCGCAGAAGGGGCAACGGCGGGTACAGATATCCCCCATTATCATGAAAGTTGCAGTGCCACCCGAGAAGCACTCACTCAAATTCGGGCAATTCGCTTCTTCGCAAACGGTGGAGAGGCCGTTTTTACGCAGCAGCTGTTTAATACGATCGACCTCGGGCGAAACCGGAATTCGAACACGTATCCAATCAGGCTTACGCAGCAAAGCGTCAGTGGCTATAACCTTCACTGGAATACGCTCCACCTTTTCTGCATCCCGCAGCTTTTCCCCCTCATGTAAACGACGGGTACGCTTGACGGGAATTTTTTCAGAATTGGATATATTGGTCATGCAAATCTCGAATAATAAAGCAGAAAAATTCAGGGGGTAGCTGGAGTGATCGCGGGGACAAAATCACCCAAATGCCGCGCCAATTGGGTAATGAATTGCTGTTTAACCTCAGCCATGGTGGGCTGCGTAAAATCCGCCAGTTGAGCCATGGCTAAACCCGCATAACCACAAGGATTAATACGGGTAAACGGCTCAAGGTCCATGGCTACATTGAGACTCAGCCCATGGTAACTGCAGCCGCGCCTAACGCGTAAGCCCAGCGACGCGATTTTCTTATCGCCAACGTAAACACCCGGCGCATCTGGACGGGCCTGCGCCACAAGGCTCCAGTTCAACAACGTATCCACCGTCACCTGTTCAAGCAAAGTGACGAGGGCGCGCACGCCCAACTGGCGGCGACGGAGGTCAAGCAGCGGATACACCACCAACTGACCTGGACCATGATAGGTGATTTGGCCGCCACGGTCAGATTTGACAACCGGTATGGCGCCAGGCAATAACAGGTGCTCTGCGCGACCAGCCTGCCCCTGAGTAAACACGGGCGGATGTTCAACCAGCCAGACTTCATCACGGGTGGATTCATCGCGCGCATCGGTAAAGTCACGCATGAGCTGCCACATCACCTCATAATCAACCACACCATAATCACGGGCACTAAAATCCATGGATTAAATAACCATGCGCACTGCAGGCAAGGTTTTAAGGGCCTGAAAAATCACGTCGATATGTTCGGCGCCCTCCGCGCGAATAACCACGTGTACCGAGGCAAAGGTACCTTTGCTGCTGGGCAATACACGCACGAGGGACTCATCAAAACCCGGGGCATGTGCTGCAAAAATTGCGAGCACCTCCTGCGCATAGACTTCGCTGGCGTAGCCCATCACCTTAATTGGGTAGTCACAGGGGAATTCTAACTGGGCGGGCGACTCCGAAGCTGTCATTGCGCGCTCCCAAACATCATGAGCAACGCATCCCACATACGCGCAAAAAATCCGGCCGAGTCTACCGCCGCTTGAGCCACCAACGGCCCCTTATAGATATCTTTACCGTCTAAACTAATGTGAATTTCACCCAACACTTGGCCTTGCGTGATGGGCGCAACAATGCGGCTGTTAACAACAGTCTGAATACTTAACCGCTCTTTGGCGCCACGCTGAATGGTGACATTAAGGTCCTTGCCAACACCTAAGCCCAACTTGTTTACCTTACCTTTCCAGATACGCGCTTGAGCCAACTCTTGAGCTTGAGTGTAGAGCGAAGCCCCTTCGTAATTGCGAAAACCATAAGCCAGCAAACTCTGCGATTCTACGGTACGCGACTTTTCCGACTCACTACCCAACACCACTGTAATCAACCGCATATCCTGCTTTTTAGAAGACGCCACAAGGCAATAGCCGGCTTCTTGGGTATGGCCGGTTTTCAAGCCGTCTACGGAGGAATCCTGAAACAACAAACGATTGCGGTTAGGCTGATTGTGCCCGTGGTAGTCATACCAGCGCTCAGCGTAAAGCGGATAATGGGCAGGGTGATCATTGATTACGGCACGCGCCAAAATGGCGAGGTCGCGGGCCGTGGTTTTATGGTTGTCGTCCGGCAGCCCGGTGGCATTCGCAAAATGGGTATTAGTCATACCCAGTGCTTTAGCTTGCTGATTCATGATGTCAGCAAAGGCCTCTTCACTACCCGCCACATGCTGCGCCAAAACGATAGAGGCATCGTTACCCGATTGAATGATGACACCGCGCAACAGGTCGATGACGGGCACGCGTGAGCGCGGATCCAAAAACATGGTGGAACCCTCGGTGCCGGCCCCGCCGCGCTTCCAGGCATCGTCCGACACTAACGCCTCATCAGTCTCTTTCAATTTACCTTTTTCAATATCGCCCACCACTATGTAGCTAGTCATCATCTTGGTAAGGCTGGCAGGTGCCATTTGTTCATCGGCGTTTTGCTCCAACAACACCGTGCCGCTACCGGCATCCATTAATAAAAACGCCTTAGCCGAAAGCGTGGGGGGCGGCGGAATAATCTGTGGAGCTGCCTGCACTTGGGCCGCAGCAACAAACAACAAGCAACAAGTGGTGGTAATACGAATAGAAGTCATGGGGAGTGTAATTAGCCAATTTGATAAACGGCGGGCATTGTAACAGTAAGTTTTAACCGAGAAACCTCAGTTGGGCGCCAAAAAACTGCTTAATCCATTGGTGTGATTAGTGAAAGTTAAAAATGACGGTTCACCGAGTTGGTTGTTAGTCTTTTTTAATTTTTGTTTGGCGCGCCAAGAGGTTTGCGCACACTTTGGTGATTCAACTGAGGCTCCTAGGTTTAACGGCAGCATCGCCAAGGTGACAAACCCCACCCCCTGATGGCAGTCAAAATGCCCTAAATAAGCTGCTTAGCCAATTGCGCTGCTGCCTCCGCCAGCCCCGGCGCCGCAAAATGCAGACCGACACTCGGCAGCTGAACATAATGCCTAACCGTCCCCTGCCAGCAGAAACTCAGCGAAAAAGCATGCAGATACAGCCGGTCAGCCTCGCTGCCACCGTAGCGCGCATCCCCCAAAATCGGTGCGCCCTGCGACTTTAGCGCCACGCGCAGCTGGTGGGTTTTACCCGTTTTAGGCTGCAACACATAGAGCCGCAAGCCTGGGCCCAGCGACCCAGCCACAAAACGCGTGACGGCGGGATTTTGGCTGGTGCGTAGCAGCTTCCAATTACCATCTCGCGCCTTGGCCATATCGCCGCGGATCCAGCCCTGCTTTTTGGCAGATTTTTTGTCGCTGATCGCCAGATAATTTTTAGTGATTTGGCGCTCCGCAAACAACCGCGTCAAAGCCTGATTCGCCGGCGTAGACTTAGCCACAAGCACTAGGCCGGAGGTCGCCTCATCTAGGCGATGGGCCAAATGCAAATCCGGAGACTGCAAATCTTCTCGCAAACGCTCAATCAAACTGGGTGATGCCCCAGGTCCGTGAACCCGAACACCCGGCGCCTTTACCACCACCAAATAATCAGACTCATCGGCCAGTATGCTATATGCCAACACGCCACAACCCTCAATAAACTTTTTGGGGCTAGCTTAATTTAAAATGCGCAAATGGCCTATTAGTGTTTGACGTGACATTAAGCGGCTGGCCTTATGGGAAACTTAGCGGGACGCCGCTGATTTTCGCCACCCATAAAAAAACCCGGCGCAAACCGGGCTTTTTTCATTTGCGGGCTATTTATCGATCACGCCAGCAGCAGGCGCGCTTAACGTGTGGCTGTCTAGGCAGTGCCGCATGCACTGCCGTGCTGCGCGAGCTTGTTAAAACTGTCATCCCGAGAGAGTTTCACCCTTGGATTCTGCCGAAAAGTACTTCCGCTTAACTTTAATGAGCGTAACAACAACAATACAAATAGCTACTACAAAGCGGGCGTAAACAAAAAGCGGATCTGTGCTGGGTGTAAGGCCTAAAAATGCTGTGCATAAGAATAAGAAGCCAATTAGCGCATCAAGACTACTTCTTGATTTAATGCCAATCACTAGAAAGCCCAAGCCACCAACCACCGTGAGCAGAAAAGTAAAAAGATGAAAATTCATACCGCCTCCTTAATGGCCTTTACCATCAAATTTTAACTTTAAAGACCAAGCACCTTGTCACCGCGGGCGATACCCGACACACCGGAACGCACGACCTCCAAAATAGCTGCCTCACCTACCGCATCATAAAACGCGCTGAGTTTATCGCTAGTGCCCGTTAACTGAATGGTATAAACCGTGGCGCTCACATCAATAATTTGCCCACGGAAAATATCCACACAGCGTTTAATTTCAGCACGCTGCGCGCCAGAGGCACGCACTTTGATCAACATGAGTTCGCGTTCGATATGCGCGCCCTCAGTAAGGTCAACCAATTTAACCACGTCAATTAAGCGATTAAGATGTTTGGTGATTTGCTCTATTTTGTGATCATCACCGATGGTAGTGAGTGTCATGCGCGACAGCGTGGCGTCCTCCGTTGCAGCCACAGTCAAGCTTTCGATGTTATAACCGCGCTGGGAGAAAAGCCCGACGACCCGAGATAAAGCACCGGGTTCGTTTTCCATTAAAACTGAAATAATGCGTCTCATTAGGTGCGCTCCGTTTTGTTTAACCACATATCACGCATGGAACCGTTGGGGGCTATATGCATAGGGTAAACGTGTTCTTTAGGCTCCACATGAATATCCATAAAAACTGTTTTATCCTTCATGGCAAAGCATTCTTCCATTTTGCTTTTTAATTCTTCACGCTTGGTTACGCGAATACCCACATGGCCATAGGCATCCATTAATTTAACAAAATCGGGCAGTGAATCTTCGTACAGACTCTCAGAATAGCGGCTACTGTATTGCATGTCCTGCCATTGTTTCACCATGCCTAAGGCTTGATTGTTCAAACAAATAATTTTCACCGGTAAATTATATTGTTTGCAGGTGGACAACTCCTGAATACACATTTGAATACTGCCTTCGCCAGTAACACAAGCCACAGTCGCATCGCGAAACGCGTATTGCACACCCATAGCGGCAGGCAAGCCAAAACCCATAGTGCCTAAACCACCGGAGTTGATCCAACGGCGCGGCTTGTCAAACGGATAATATTGCGCCGCAAACATTTGGTGTTGCCCCACATCGGAAGTGATATATGCATCCCCTTTTGTAACCTCCCATAAGGTGCTAATAACCTCTTGCGGCATAATTTTATCGCCAGCGATATAGCGCGGCTTCACCAATAAACCATAACGGCTACGCCATTCCTCAATTTGACTCCACCACTCCTGCAATGCAGCGGCATCTTGTTTTTCATCAGCATGCTTAAGATTTTCCAGCATCTCGTTGAGTACACTTTCCACTGGGCCAACAATTGGCACGTCCGCCGGAACGGTTTTAGAGATGGAAGCCGGGTCTATATCAATGTGAATAATTTTGGCTGAGGGACAAAATTTGCTTGTGGTATTAGTGACGCGATCATCAAAACGCGCACCTACCGCTAAAATCACATCGCTATGGTGCATGGCATAGTTAGCTTCAACAGTGCCGTGCATACCCAGCATACCCACAAATTGCCGATCGGTTGCCGGGTAGGCGCCCAACCCCATCAGGGTATTGGTTACCGGCGCATTGAGTTTGCGCGCTAATTCAATTAACTGTGGGCTGGCATTACCTTGAATCACGCCGCCACCGGCATAAATAATTGGCCGTTTGGCCTGCAATAACAGCTGTACCGCTTTTTTAATTTGGCCGGTGTGACCGCGCTGGGCCGGCGTGTATGAACGCAATTTGACCTTGTCTGGGTAGTGATATTCAAAAGTCGTGGCCGGGCTGGTGATATCTTTAGGTATATCAACTACCACAGGCCCCGGGCGGCCGGTGCCGGCAATATAAAAGGCCTTTTTAATAATTGCCGGAATATCCCGCGCGTCTTTCACTAAAAAACTGTGTTTAACGATAGGGCGTGAAATGCCCACCATGTCGGTTTCTTGAAAGGCATCTTCACCGATACGCTCCGACGCCACCTGACCAGAGATTACCACCATAGGGATGGAATCCATGTAGGCGGTGGCAATGCCGGTGATGGCATTAGTGGCTCCGGGGCCCGAGGTGACTAGCACTACGCCGATTTTGCCGGTTGAGCGGGAAAAGGCGTCCGCTGCATGGGTGGCAGCCTGCTCATGGCGCACCAAAATATGTTTAATTTTATCTTGTCGAAAAAGCGCATCGTAAATATGCAGTGCTGCGCCACCAGGGTAGCCAAAAATACACTCCACACCTTCGTCTGCCAGTGCTCGCATTAACATGTCGCCGCCGGAAAGTAATTCCACCGCCAGTTCCTCTTTTTAATGTAGAAAAATTGCCCCCAAGCGCTTAGCACTTGCGAGGGCTCACAGGATGCGTCTTGAGACGCTTGGCTTTTCCGGCGCAGTAACGCGAGGGATCAATGGAAAAGCACGGGCTTTGGCAGTAACAAAGCGTTCGTCCGCCTAAGAATGGTTTAAGCGGCGGTTTTAGCCACTCAATGCAGATGTTGCCAAGGTAATCGGCGGAACTGCAATCATCGGACGATCACCGCATTGTCTCAGCTCACTAGTGAAAGTCAAGCCAAACCTACCCCTCATCCACAAAGGAAACCCAAGCGGCTTCAACCCAGAAACCTCAGTTGGGTGCCAAAAAGCTGTGTAATCCATTGGTGTGATTGGTGAAAATTTTAAATCACGGGCAATCTAGTTGGTTGTTCGTGATTTATAACTTTTGCTAGGCGCGCCAATGTGTTGCGCAAACTTTGGTGATCCAACGGTGGTTTCTAGGTTTATGCCAGTAACGTGCATCAGCGCTCCTTAGCACTGGTGACGCGCACTGCACATGCATCAGCCCGATTGGCCGACGCCAAACAACCCCAATGGTTACGCCCCTGCTAACGGCGCAGGCAATTCTTGGGTTGGCGCCCTATAATCACGCCATTCGTAGACACCCACTCGGAATATCCATGAAGATTCTATTTATCGGCGGCACTGGCAACATTAGTAACAGCACCAGCAAATTGTGCGTTGCGAAAGGCCTAGACCTCTGGCTGTTAAACCGTAGCGGACTACAAGATATTACGGGCGCAACAAGCTTACAGATGGATATCAACAGTGCGCAGGCGGCGTCAGAGCTGGCGAATCACCAGTGGGATGTTGTAGTGAACTGGGTTGCATTTACCGAAGCGGATATAGAGCGCGACATTGCGCTGTTTAGCGGCAAGACTAAACAGTATATTTATATTAGCTCGGCCTCATGTTATTTAAACCCTGGCCCCACACCATTCATTACCGAAAACACTCCACGGGAAAACCCTTTTTGGCAATATTCCCGCGACAAAATAGCCGCCGAACAGCGCCTAGTGCGGGCTGGTAGCGAACAAAAACTCCCCTATACCATCGTGCGCCCCAGCCACACCTACAGCACAGTGTTTCCACTCACCATTGGCGGCTGGAACGAATACACGGCGGTGGATCGCATGAAAAAAGGCTTACCGGTAATCGTTCAGGGCGACGGCACTTCACTCTGGACAGTAACCCATGCGGATGATTTCGCCATAGGCATGGTGGGTTTACTCGGGCACCCTAAGGCCTTGTTCGAGGATTTCCACATTACCTCCGATGAGTTTTTGAGCTGGAATGAAATTTACCAACAACTCGCACAGGCGGCAGGCTGCGAAGCCAAAATTGTTCACGTCACCTCCGACCGCATCTGCCAAAAGGATCCTGAATACATAGGCACACTGCTGGGAGATAAAGCCGTGAGCACAATTTTTGACAACAGTAAAATCAAGCAGTTGGTGCCAGAATTTAAAGCGACAATTCCCTTTGCAGAAGGCATAAAACGCACACTGGCCTATTTTGATGCGGACCCAGCGCGCCAGTTTATCGACCCGGCTACCGTTAAATTAATTGAAGACTTAGTGGCAGAGACCCAGCAACTTCATGCTTAAGTTATGACGCCGAACCTGCAGAAAAGGCATTTGAGAGAGGCAATGGATTGCCACCGCAAAATGGGTGGCTTACTGAATTAACAAGAGTAGCGAAAAGCCTGCCGTGTTATTTATGCGCATTAATACTGGGCACATATCACTAGGATTCGATAAAGTCCGCTTGCAACCTGGATAATACAATACGAATTATCCAAGCCAGATTTGCAAGGTTTTGCGCAAAATTTCGATTTTTATGGGCTTCGTCAAAACATCATCCATACCCGCGTCAATGCAGCATTGGTGCGTTTGGTCCAAGGCATCGGCGGTAAGGCCGATAATGGGAGTTCGCGAGCGTCCGGAGGCTTGTTCCTCATGCCGAATTTGCCGCACCGCTTCATAACCGTCCATTGTTGGCATTAGGCAATCCATAAAAATTACATCAAATTTAGTCGTCTGCCATTTTGCCAGCCCATCCTTGCCATCTACCGCAAACTCTACTCGCGCACCCAAGGCCTCTAGCATTTTAATAGCTACCATGCGGTTAACTTCGTTGCCCTCAATCAATAACACTTTTTTATCGCGGGGCATTGTGGAGGTGGTCACGGCCACGGGCGCAAGGGTCGCCTCGCCCCCTCCCATGGCCTTCAACGGCAACTGCAATATAAAACGTGCGCCCTGCCCCAAAACGCTTTCGACGGTAAGCCTACCGCCTAGCATTTCGGTCAAGCGCAAACAAATTGCCAAACCTAACCCGGTACCCCCATGTTTGCTAGCTACCGATGAATCCGCTTGCGTGTAAGGCGTAAATAGATTGGCAATGGTGGATGCAGACATGCCTATACCCGTATCCTCCACAATAAATTGCAAAGATTCCGGCTCGCGATTATCCGCAGAAATACTGAGAACTACAGAACCCGTTGCTGTAAATTTTGTGGCGTTACCCAGTAAATTCATAAGAACCTGACGGATACGCAGAGGGTCACCGACCACAATAGCTGGGACATCCGCCCCAAATTCAGCCCTAAGCTCCAACCCATTTGCCTTAGCAACGCCGGAAAACAGGGCGATACAATCATTGCATAACACCCGCAGATTAAAGGTCTGGGAACGCAGCTCCAACTTGCCGGCCTGAATTTTAGAAAAGTCGAGCACATCATTCAGAATACTGAGCAGGCCTTCGGCGGAGATATTCATCACCTGCAGCAACTTCTGCTGCTCAGGATTAAGCGGCGTCTCCTTCAGCAGTTGGGCTACGCCCAGAATGCCATTCAAGGGATTGCGAATTTCATGGCTCAGCATGGCGATAAAATCCTCGCGTGAGCGGGTAGCGGCTTCAGCTTCCTCCTTTGCCTGACGCAGCTCGCGCGTCTGCGCTAGCAACACGCCGGCCAGACGATCTAAATTAGCAATGGCCTGGTGATAAGCCTGAACAAAACCCTTAAGCATGGCAATTGTCATCAGCAGGCTCGCCGGGATGGCAATAGCCCAAGTGATAGCCTTGGACGCAGGGTTCTGCAGGTCCGGCAACACCAAACCCTTGCGGGTACACCAATAGAGCGTAAAGGAATGCATCGCGATTAAGGCCACCCAGACCAAGGCCGCCCGCTCCCCGAAAGTGACCAACACAAAAACCACCAAAGGGCCAAACCATAAGCCGGCGGTAGAAAATAACCGACCCGCTATCAGGCTCATTGACCACAGCAGTAGCGTGGCTAACGACGCTAGCCACGCTACTGCCACGTTGGCGGAGCCAGACAGACGGTGCACCCAGGGAGTCAAGCCGCAAAGCAGTGAGGTAGCCAAGCCCGCTAGGCCAACCACATGATCGCCACGTAGGTATCGCAGAACGCCTAATACGGCGGCAAAACAAACCGCGAGCACCATGAAAACATAGATCACTCGCATGCTACGCCGCACATCCTCGAGAGCCGAACGCTGCGAGGCTGGCACCAAGCTATCAATTATCGAGAAAAATCGAGCGCTAAATAAATCGTAACTGTTCAGCATATTTCCCGTCATCCCCGCGCAGGCGGCGATCCAGCGGTCAATAGACGGTTTTTACTTGAGTGAATATCGTGATAGCGTCGGAGCAGTTGCAATCTGGATCCCCGCCTGCGCGGGGATGACGTGAAAAAAGGCAAATTGTGCTGAATAGTTACAATAAATCAATACTCTCTCCATGCAGCAATTTTGGCCTTATGGCGCTGGCCATATAATTGTCGTTAGCGGAATCAGAAAAATCCGGTTGGACAGCGCCCCCCAATCAATGTCATTAAGTTAAGAACAATCCCTTTTAAAAACAGCACACTAAAGGCATAATCCACACCAGACTTTATTGGAGCTCCCCCATGAACTGCACACAAATCGCCCCAAATTGTACAAAATTTGTACAGCTGCCTAGCTCACCCTGATTTTATAGCGCAGCCTAGAACGAAGCCCACGGCGTTCACCCGCACGCGCAAATTGCCATTCCAAACCCTTTGCCTGTTTTTGTTGAACCTCGTTAAAGGTGCAAGCCAAAGTGAGCTGGACGATTTTTTTACTGTACTGCATCAGCAAGATGAAGAGACCCGT
>CAMCXE010000111.1 GCA_945882995.1 Thalassocella blandensis
TCCCTTTCCTCCCGTGCCGCAAGTTTTTGGGCGTGCTCCGCCAGCTCGCGGGTGTGACGCTCTTGGGCGCGCTGGGCGATTTTGGCTTTGGCACGCGCCATCACGGCTAGCCGTGTTTCGCGTAGTTTTAATTCATCCGGCAGGCTTACTAACGACGGGCCAGGAAAGTCCGACAGGCTGCTAGAAACCTCAGTTGGGCGCCAAGGGCTTGTGCAGACTTTGGTGATCCAACTGAGGTTTCTAGGTTTAACCCGCGATCTGGCTTTTTGGCGTAGCGCTAACCAAGCCAATTTTACTTACCCACACGACATTCCCCGGGTTTGGGTTCCCATTTCTGTGGCTAGCCTTAAGGCCACCAGATCGCCACTAAGGCCATGACGCCTAGCATTAACGTCCTTACGTCCGGTTGACCCACCGGACTTAGCAGCAGCCCTGTTACCCCAATGCTAGCCAGTAGACGCCTAAGGATGTGGCGTCGGTTGTGCGCGTGTCGCTCGGTTAAGGCTTGGCTGGCTGCCGCCAGTTGCGGCGCTATGGCGGCCAGCTGTTTAACTTGCGTCATGGTATCCAATGCCAATTGGGGTATAACCGGCAATTGCTCCAGCCAGTCGGGGGCTTGGCGCTGGAACTCGCGCCAGAGGGTTTTGGGATGGTAGCGGCGTTTCACCCAGCGCTCCAAGAACGGATGCGCCGTGGCCCAGAGGTCTAAGTCGGGGTAAATTTGGCGCCCCAGACCTTCGATATTGAGCAGGGTTTTTTGCAGTAGCACCAGCTGCGGCTGGACTTCCATATTGAAACGCCGCGCGGTTTGAAACAGGGAAATGAGCGCTTGGCCAAAGGAAATGTCTTTCAGGGGTTTGGCGAACAGGGGTTCGCAGACCGAACGAATGGCGGATTCCAAGGCCGCGATGGACGTGCTCTTGGGCACCCAGCCAGACATGACGTGCAGTTCGGCCACCAAACGGTAATCGCGGCGGAACATGGCCAGTAGATTGCGAGCAAGGTAATACTGATCGGCTTTCGTCAAGGACCCCATTATCGCCATGTCGAGGGCGATGTAGTGGGGGTGTTTGGGATTTTGGATGGACACAAACACATTGCCTGGGTGCATGTCCGCGTGAAAAAAATTGTGGTCGAACACCTGGGTAAAAAATATTTCCACACCGCGTTCGGCGAGGGTTTTCATGTCTACGTTGGCGGCGGCCATGGCGCTGATATCGGTTACCTGTAACCCGTAAATACGTTCCATAACCATGACGTTGTTGCGGCAGTAATCCCAATACACTTCGGGTACATACAGCAAGGGCGAGCGCTCAAAATTGCGGCGCAACAGCGTGGCGTTGGCGGCTTCACGCATTAAATCCAGTTCGTCCAAAATGGTATTGCGGTATTCATCAATCACTTCAACAGGTTTTAGCCGTTTGCCATCGGGGTTAAGTCGGGCCAGTAGGCTAGCGCAAAGGCGCATCAGCGCTAAATCTTGCTCGATGGTTTTGGCAATACCCGGGCGCACCGCCTTCACTACGACTGCTTGACCCGTATGCAAGCGGGCGCAGTGCACTTGGGCTATGGAGGCAGACGCGAGAGGCTGGGGGCTAAATTCAGCGAATAGCGTTGTTATGGGTTGCCCTAAGGCGGTTTCCACCAGTTCCCGAAAATGCTCGGCGTCGAAGGGCGCTACGTTGTCCTGCAGCTGATTGAGCGCCTGACAGAGGTCGGGGGGAATCAGGTCGGGGCGGGTGGACAGCAGTTGGCCGAATTTTACAAAGATGGGGCCTAGATCCTCGCAGGCGCGGCGGATGCGCTCGCCACGGGGCAAGTCTTGGAATTCTTCGGTTTTGAATGGAGCTAAGATGATTTTTAGCAGCGGCTTTTGATAGTCGCTGGGCAACAATTCATCTAACCGATAACGACCCAAGGTTGAGAGGATGCGCAGTAAACGTTGGACGCTAATCACTCGCGTATGCCTCCGGTAGGCAGCTTGGCTGTGAGTAATGCCAGGCGGGCGCCAAGCCGTTCGGCCGCTGCGCGTACTTCATCAACCTGCTGGCAAAAATCGTCGAGCTCGGGCGCGCTGGGAATTAGCTGCAACTCTTGGGTCAGATAGTCGCCGATAAAATAGGGCGTTTTAGCGGCGGATTGGCGCAACCACTGTGCTTGGCTGCGCAGCACACTGGCGAGTCCGTGGCCGGGTAGGTCGCCAAGCCACTTAACTAGGGGTGCTTCCCAATCCACATCCAGTTTGCTCAAGATGGCGAGCAGGGCGGACAGCAGCGCTGTATCCCCTGAAAGCGCAACGCCAGATTTGGCTAGGCTGTGTTGCTCGCCGGTGAATAACTGCAAAAATGCCCAAGGAGCGCCGCTAAGTTGGCAATCGGCAGGGGTGTCCGCTCGGCTGGCCACTGAAATGGGGTAGCCCAGCTGAATAACTATTTGCAGGTTGGGCGGCTGAAGGTGCAACGCAAGGCGCTTGCCTTCAAGCTTTTCCATGGCCGCCACTGTGCCTGGGTCTAGGCTCAATGCGTGATTAATGGCTGCTTCCAGTGCGGCGGCTAAGGCGACTTGTAAGCTGGGGTCCAGATTCACGATTTTACGCCTTTGTGCAGCGCCACTATGCCGCCAGTCATGTTGTGCAGCTCGCAGCTGGCAAAGCCGGCTTCGAGCATCATATTTTTAAGGGTGGCCTGATCGGGGTGCATGCGAATACTTTCGGCCAAATATTGGTAGCTCTCACTGTCGTTAGCAATCAGCTTGCCCATTAGGGGCAGTAAGCGGAAAGAGTATTGGTCGTAGATTTTTTCCAGCAAGCTGGACTGGGGTTTGGAGAATTCCAATACCAATAATTTGCCACCGGGTTTAAGTACCCGCAGCATGGAACGCAGGGCTAAGTCCTTGTCGGTGACATTACGCAAGCCGAAGGCGATGGTGATGCAATCAAAATAATTGTCGGGGAAGGGCAGGTATTGCGCATCGGCTTGGGCAAACACCACATTGTTAGCAATGCCCTGATCCAGCAATTTGTCGCGGCCCACACGCAACATGGAGTCATTAATGTCCGCCAGTACTACCAGCCCGTCCTTGCCGGCTTGGCGGGAGAATTTGGCGGCTAAGTCGCCAGTGCCGCCGGCGATGTCCAGCACTTTTTGCCCCGCCCTTACGCCCGCCACTTCAATGGTGAAGCGTTTCCACAGACGGTGCACGCCCATGGACATCAGGTCGTTCATCACATCATATTTGGCGGCCACCGAATGAAAAACCCCCGCCACGCGGTCGGCTTTGTCGGCCGCTTTTACTTGCTGGTAGCCAAAATGGGTGATGTCTTCGCGATCCATGGTGTATGCCTCGAAACAAAAGACGGCATTGTACAGGTTTAACTTTGCACATAGGACTAGCCGAGGAAGTGGGCTTTTCTATGCCTCATGCGTGTTCGTGGGTTCCCAGTCTTGAGTCTAGCGCTGCTGTTGGCCCACTAAGGTCTACAAAGAGTGCGGACTCGCCACCGGGTTACCGCGCCGAATGGTAAACCTACGGTTAGTGATAGCTAAGTCGTATTCACTAAATAGCATCTTTCATCAGTTGGTTAAGTCGCGCCAGAGCCTGTTCAATAATGTGCCCTTGGTTCTGAATATTGGCGATGATTGTTTGTGGGGTGCGGGTATCCACATCAACGACTGCGGTTGGGTTGACGGCTTTTAGATCGAACACCGCAGCTTCGATATTGGCGGCTTTAATTTCCAGATCGCGGCCGGTTTTGTCTTTTTCTTGAATTTGCGTTGTTAGTGCCAGCAATTTAGCGTTGCTGGCCTTGTCTTTTTTCAACCGCTTGAACCGCTCTTTCAAATCCACTACCGCGGCTTTGATTTGCGCGGCCTCATCGAGCAAAGGCAGCATCTCAGCGCGGGCGGCGGCGCGACGGGCGGCGAAATCCACCGTCCACGAATACCGGCTATCCCCCTTGGATTTGCCGTGATGCTGCAACATGCGGGCGTAACTTGGGAACGGTTTGCCTGTGTTTGCTTCGTCGGCGAACCAGTCAGCGGTGAGGATGTTAGGTAAAGCGGCATCGGCCAGCACCCCGCCGGCGGTATTAAAACCAAAGTGTGCCAGTGTGAGCGGCGTTTTCTTGCCAACCTTTACGTAGGAGAGATCGTAATACCAGATATTTTTGGTTTTTTTGCCCTTGGTAAAAAACAGTAAATTGGTTTTCACGCCAGCACCGGCGGTGGAGAACACGCCGCCGGGCAAACTGACAATGGCCCACAAATCGCACTCATCCACCAGCTTGCGCTTGGTTTCCACGAAGGCGCTTTCGTTGGTACGGAATAGCAAACCTTCGTCCAGCACAATGGCACAAGTGCCTTGTGGCGCTAGCTCGCTGAGGATGTCCTGCACAAACAGCACCTGGGTGGAGCTGGTTTCATAAGCAAAATTCTTTTGTGCGTCCCCTCCCTCTTTACCACCAAACGGTGGGTTGGTCAGGATCACATCAAACGTCTTGGGTGCTTGATCGAACAGCGCCGCGTAGGTCGCGCGGCGCGTGAGCGAATTGCCGTGCCACAAATTAGGTTGGTCTATCCCGTGCAACACCAGATTGGCCAGCGCAATCGGGAATACCAGGTTCTCTTTTTCCCGGCCAAAAAAGGTGTCGTGCTTGAGGGTATCAATGTCAGTACTGGTGGCGCTACGGCCCAACTGGCGGGCGATGTGCTCGTAGGCAATCGCCAAGAACCCGCCGGTACCACAGCATGGGTCGTACACCGTTTGACCCAGCTGCGGATTGATCGTGTGCACCATGGCGCGGATCACTTCGCGCGGGGTGAAAAACTGCCCTCCATCCGAATTCTTCTCGCCCATCTTTAACAATAGATCTTCATACACCTGCGACAGGGTAAAAAAATGTTGATCGTCCACATGGTCGATGTTGATCTGGTGCACCTTGTCTAAAATATCGCGCAGATTTGCTTCGCTATCTACGCGCACCTTTTCAACCGCCGTCATGGTGCGGCCCATGATGCGCTGCTTGCGGCTGGCCGCCGGATTGGGCAGGCCGGTGCGGGTGTCGATGTCCAGGCGGTGCAGGTGCGGCAGCAACTCTTTGTTGATGAACTCAAAGAGTTTGCCGTCGCCCGCTGCAAACAATTCTTGCCGCTTCCAGCCGAACGGCTTGCGTTCGGCGGTCCTGGGGTGCTCGGGTTTGTCTGAATAGGGCGCGGCCCAATCTTGCCAGCGGTAGGGGCTTTGCAGTGCGGGCGAGAAATTCGCACCCAACACTTCGGCCTCTTCCCTTGCACGGGCTTCTTGCGCATCCAGTATTCGCAGAAACAAAATCCACGTCAGCTCCGGCACATATTGCAAGGCGCTGGCGCAATTGGAGCGTCGCATCACATCGCAAATGCTTTTAACAAAGCTAGAGAGCGACTGAGTGGAGGCGATGGATTTGGGTTGTTTTTCAGTATTTTTCTGGCGAGCCATTGGGCTTTTTTCTCGTTGTAGTCAATGTCTTCTGGGCGGATTCCAGTTGTTTGATGCTGGTTTGCGGAGTGGGTAAATTTTCAGGCATGGTGCCACCCAACTCATCAATGGTTTGGCGTACTTTGCGCCCAACGTCAAAATGGGTTTTATTTGCCAGCGCTTTGTTTTTAACCTGATCGCGGCGCAGCTTTTCTTCTGTTTGTGTAGCGCGGAATAAGTTGGCAGCCAGCTCAGTGCTACCCATGTGATCCAAAATTTTCTGGCTTTTTTTCAATCCTTTGCGTGCGTGAATATCTTTATTAGCTAAGCCACCGTACAGCCCTTTATATCCGTGATCCTGAAAAATCGCGTAGTCCAGTGGTGTTGCTACACCAGAATCCTTGGCCGCCGCTGCCAGCTGCTTGTTGTGTTCGGCTAGCTCGTTGCGAATGGCAAGGCGCTTTTCATCCTCATTGAGCCGCGCGAATTTTTTGTCATCGGCGAGCTCTTGCCGCCGTGTCTGCATCGCGAAATAGGTCTGGCCGTTGGCGATGACCGGCTTACTGGGGTCGCCATTCTGTACGATCAGATAACAGGCATAACGGGAGAGTCTAATGTTGGGCAGTTCACGGCGAGCACCGGAGCCAATTTCGACCATTTCGAGGATATCCTCGAAATGGTCCGTAACGGCTTGGCCACTATTGCGGCAGGCTTCCCGGGCACGCTCCAATACCGGCAGAAAATGGCGATACTCCGAGTAGTCCAGAACTTTGGCCAGCGGGCGCGCAAGCCAGAATTCATTGCCTTCATCATCGCTGTGTTTGATGTTCTCAAAGGTGGTGTGATGTTGTTGGATGATGTTGTTATCGGTCATGGTTAATTCCCTTTTTTAATGGCCGAAGGCTTGGGCTAGAACACGGCTCGGTAGCAAGTTGATATCTTTGAGTGCGGCCTTGCTTGAATTTTCCAATGTGTCGAGTTCGGTCATGGCGGCCTGTATGCGCGCCACCATTTGCTGCTGTTTGGTTTTGCTGGGGGCAGGGACTTCAAGAGCCTGAATTTGTGCTCCACTCAAAGCAGATCGACTTCCTCCGCGGCCTTCAGAAAGTTCACGCAAGTCGTGGTACGACGATTGTGCCCAGAGCTGCAAAAAATCTGCATCCCAGGTTTCGTTTGGCAAGACGGCTACAGAATGTTGATTCGTCGTGGCTGGCACCTCCAACACCGCTGATCGCCCCCGCGTTTTTCCTTCTCCAGTAATAGCGATAAGCACAGTCTTCGGAGGGAGTATCGAGAGCGAACACTCTGCCAGCGCTTTCCTTGAAATGGATTCCCTCACCTCTGTAATCGGAGAAAAATCAATTTCACCAGTCTTTACCCAGGCGATCTCCGCTGGGTGCCAATAGGTGTCATTGTCACGAGAAGGTGTTACTCCGCTGCTGATGTGGGCGTAATCCCCGAGTTTCTTTTTCGGTGCCGTATCCAGTTCCGCAAAGAAGGCCTTGAGCATTCGGGCGCGCAGCAAGCGGGTATCACGCAACTGCAACTGCGCCGCCTGCCGGGCGGTTTCCACCTCGGCCAGTTGGGCTTTTAGGCGAGCGGCGATTTGGCGTTGTTCGTCGAAGCCGAGGAATGGAATATCCAAATTAAGTATTTTGTCCTTATTGAGGAGTGCTGCACCCATGCTGTTTTTTGTTGTGTCCCCACTGGCAGCAATTGGCAGCACAAGCGATAGGTACTCCAAATCGATCCCAGACAATTCAGCCTCGTCAGGTTCAAATGCCGCAATCGCTTCGTTTGTGTACAGATCGACTCCTGCAAATGAAACGCGGCCAACGGTCAGCTTAAAGCTAAATAGCAGACTTCCCTTTTTTACGAGCTTGCAATTGGAGTTTCGCGCACCCTCGTTCGAAATAGTTTCCGCAGTCTTGGTAATGACCGGCTGGCCCTCCATGTCTCTGATTGAAACCCAGAGACTCCCTCCGCCAAAAAATGTAGGATTTCCCCGGCTTGGTGTGCCCCCTATTTTCACGTCCGAAAATAGATCTGATATTTTTTTCGTTGGAACGCTCATACCCCAAACAACCTCACCTTAGCTTCACGCATCACCTGCACAGGCGCACCTAATCCACGCAAGGCGTTCAACCCGCCCGCCAATTTAATCTCCGGCACTTCCCACAGATTCTGGCTTTCCAGCGCATCCGTGCCACCTTGAGCAAACTGATGGCCCAGGCCCTTAAGCACTATGGCGGCCTTGTCGTCCATGCCTGCAAACCAGCCAACGTTGTGACTGATAAACAACTCGCCGCGTTCGGGGCGCTTAAGGGCGCGGGCGTGGTAGCCGTGGTGGCCAAAAAAATCGAAGAGGTCAAAGTCGTTCATCTGGTCCATTTCGCGGATCACTTCCGGGCTGAAGTTATCCCCCAGCAGGTGGTCGATCAGTTGGCGGCGCTTTGGCGCCTCGATCCAGAGGGCGCGGAAGTCGTCGAGGTTGTGGGCTTCGTCTAACACGCGCTGAATGACCTCGCGGCGGTATTCATCCACCGGAATGGGCGTGTCGCGGCCATCCCGCTGGCTGAGGATAAAGCGGCCTTGGGCGTTGATCATTACGGATTGCCCGCCGATCTCGGCCACTGCAGGGCCGTCATCATAACCGCCACCTCCGTCGCCACCCCCCTCATCACCACCGCCCTTGCCACCGTCACTAGGGCGCGGTGGTTTGGTGATGAAGTCGGTGCCGAATAGGCGGGTAACATCGGTGTAGTCGTAGAGCCAGAATTTGTATTTTTGGGTTTCTTCGTGAATGCGCGCGCCGCGCCCCACCATCTGGTAGAACTTGATGGCCGATTGAAGGTAGCGGAAGAACACTACGGCGTTGAGTCGTTCAATGTCTACACCGGCTTCGAGCAGATCGACAGTGCAGGCGATAAAGGCATGCTCGCCGGAGCCGCGCATGGGTTTAATCATGTCTGAGCCGTTGTTGGCGCCGCCCATACATTTAAAGGCGTAGTAATCCTTGGGCGTTTGCCGTTGCTCCTTGCACCAGTGCACATACAGGTTATTCATCTGCTGGGCGACGCGGTCGGCGTGGATTTCGCGGGTGCAGAAGATAATGACTTTTTGCTCCGGCCCGCCGTTTTCACACAGCAGTTTGAATAGGTCCTGGCACATCTTGGGCGTGCGCAGTTCGATGAACAGCTCGTTGTCGAAGTCTTTGCCGGTGTATTCGTTTTTGGTCAGGTCTTCGGCAGTGAGGGGCAGGCCGGTTTTGATGTCCTTGACGCCCGCTTTGAGGATTTCATCTCTGGTAAACGTGGCGCTGTCGATACTGGCCTTGCGTTTGACAATTTCACAGGCGGCTAGGTAGCCGTCTTCCTGGGCTTGAATCAGGGTGTATTCGTACACAGGCTCACCAAAATACTGGCGGTTGTTGGCAGTGATTTCCCGATCTACTTTAGCCTCATTACTGATAAGTTTGGATTCTTCGAGCTTGCGTGGTGTGGCAGTGAGGCCGATGTGGATCGCATTCGGGTTGCGCCTAAGCACTTCTGACCAGCGGCCCCAGGCTGACCGGTGACATTCGTCGATGATGATTACGCTGAAGGCGTCTTCGTCATAATGGTCGGTTAGGAAGCTGGCGAAACCTTCTTCATCATCCAGGCCGAGGGTTTGATAAGTGGCGATATGGATGCGGGCATTTTGCGCCGCGTTGCCATCTTTTTCCGTCTTCACGATGCGCGCATTGTCACCAAAGGCGGCCTTGAGCTTGTTGTGTGCCTGCTCGCGCAGTTCATCGCGGTCGCACAGAAACAACGCAGGTTTGGGCAGTTGCCCGGCCTGACTCATGCGCCAGAGCAGGTTGGTGGCAATGATGGTTTTGCCCGCACCCGTGGCCAGCGTCAGTAGCACGCGAGGCGCAATGCTGGCCTGTTGATTGGTCAGGATTTTTTCGAACGTGGCGCGGATAGCGGCATCTTGATAGTAACGGGAATCGGAATAGGCTGGGCTGTCGGCTTGAAAGAGTATGGTGGCTGCCGGACGATTCAGGTCTATACCTGCATCCCTGGCGTAGCGAGCCGTTAGATCGGCGTGCGGAGGAAATTCGTTAAATGGATGGGGGCCTATCTGCAAGCTCGTTGTGCAATCATATTCGCCATATTTATGGCCGTTAGTTGAAAACACGTATTTCACGTCAAAACGCTCGCAATCAGCATAGCCTTTAGCCTGTTGCATGCCTTTGAGCGGGTCTTCGCCCTCTTTTTTTGCCTCTAACACGGCAACTGGCATAGCTTTGGGCATATCACCCACTTGAACACAAAGTAAGTAGTCGGTGCGCCCCGGGCTTTTGCGTCGGCGGCCCTTGGCACCACTGGGTTCGACGGGAGCTGGGGTGATGATAGTTTCGAGGGTGATGTGTTCACGGCTGACGTAGCCTTTTTCCCGCAACAGAGGGTCGATCAGGTGGTATCGGGTGTCCGCTTCATTCATGCCCATTGTTGTGCCCCTATCTCATCAGAGTGCTCCACCGATACTGCCGCGAAGTGAGTGAAAGTTGTAATTGCTGCTCGGTAAACTAAAAAACGGCGCCAGAAGGCGCCGTTTCGAGTGGGTGACGGAGGCTCTTAGCCGAGCGTTACCACCACTTGGTAGGTTTTGCCCGCCGGTAAAATGGGCAACACATGCCCCTGTACGGCTTGACCATCCACGCTTACAGAGGCCACACCTTTGCTGACGTTGTTGGGGTTTTTCACTTCAATGTTGTAAACCGCGCCGCGGAAGGTGCGTGACACGGTGAAACCCGTCCAAGCTTTAGGAATACAAGGGTTTACCGATAGGCCGGCGTAGTCAGGCTTAACGCCCAAAATGTACTGGGTGATAGCGGCGAAGTTCCAAGCCGCGGTGCCAGTTAACCACGCATTTTTGGCTTCGCCGGGTTTGTAGGCATCTTTACCGGCGATCATTTGCGCGTACACATAAGGCTCTACTTTGTGCAGGTCGCTGATGTCTTCGATAAACGCGGGAGCGATTTTGCGGTAGTACTCAAACGCATTGTCGCCGCGACCCAGCAGGGTTTCAGCAATCATGATCCAAGGGTTGTTGTGGCAGAAAATACCGGCGTTTTCTTTGTAGCCTGGCGGGTAGGTGGAAATTTCGCCGTATTCTATGTAGTACTTAGTAAACGCGGGCTGTTGCAGAACGATACCGTAGGGGGTGTCTAGCCACTCTTTTACGGAATCCATGGATTTGGTCACCAAACCCTCTTCTAAACCAATGCCGGCCATGCCGCAGAAGCCTTGGGACTCGATAAAAATTTTGCCTTCTTCACACTCGTTGCTGCCGATTTTTTTGCCGTAGTAGTCATAGGCGCGCAAATACCACTCGCCGTCCCAGCCGTGTTGTTTTACGGCTTCTACCATGTTGTCCACGTGGGCTTGGGCTTCAGCGGCCTCACCGTCTTTGCCTACTTGCTTGCAGAGTTTTACGAACTCATTGCCATACAACACAAACAGACCGGCAATCATCAGGGATTCCGCGGTGCGGCCAATTTTGTTGCCGGTGGTTTGGAAGGACTCGTTGGGGTCTTCACTGAAACAGTTCAGGTTTAAGCAGTCATTCCAGTCGGCGCGGCCGATCAAGGGCAGGTTGTGCGGCCCGAGGTTGTTCACGGTGTGGTAGAAGGAGCGCTTTAAATGTTCAAAGTGTGGGGTGGCTTTGCTGGCATCGTTATCGTAAGGCACCATTTCGTCGAGAATGCTGAAGTCGCCGGTTTCTTTGATGTAATCGGTGGTAGAAAGAATCAGCCACAACGGGTCATCATTGAAGTTACCGCCCACGGCGTTGTTACCGCGTTTGGTCAGCGGCTGGTATTGGTGATAGGCCGAACCGTCTTCGAATTGGGTGGAGGCGATGTCGATAATGCGTTGTTTGGCGCGGTCGGGTACTTGATGCACGAAGCCGATGAGGTCCTGGTTGGAGTCGCGGAAACCCATGCCGCGGCCAATACCGGTTTCAAAAAAAGACGCCGAGCGGCTCATGTTAAAGGTGACCATACATTGGTATTGGTTCCAAACGTTTACCATGCGGTCGAGTTTTCCATCACCGGAATTCACGCTGTAGGTGGACAGCAAATTGGCCCAGTAATCTTTGAGTTTGGTCAGTTCCGCTTCCACTTTTTCAGCGGTGTCGAAACGCGCAATTACGGCTTTGGCCGGTGTTTTGTTGATGACCAGCTTGCTTTCCCATTTTTCATCTTTGGGAACTTCGATATAGCCCAGCACAAAGACGAATTCTTTTTCTTCGCCAGCGGCCAGTTCCACTTCTATGTAGTGAGACGCGATAGGCGACCAGCCATGGGCTTCGGAGTTGCGCGGCTTGCCGTCAAACACCACATCTGGCTTGTCGAAGTCGTTGTAGAGCCCTAAGAAGGTTTCGCGGTCGGTATCAAAACCCTGAATTGGCGCGTTTACCGAATAAAAGGCGTAATGGTTGCGGCGTTCTTTGAATTCGGTTTTGTGGTAGATCACTGAGTCTTGAATTTCCACTTCGCCGGTGGAGAAGTTGCGTTGCAAATTGGTCATGTCGTCTTCGGCGTTCCACAAACACCACTCAACGAATGAGAAGAGTTTGAGTTTTTTGGTTTCGCCGGTGGTGTTTTTCAGTTTGACTTTTTGCACCTCGGCCCAGGTGCCGAGGG
>CAMCXE010000112.1 GCA_945882995.1 Thalassocella blandensis
TCCCTTTCCTCCCGTGCCGCAAGTTTTTGGGCGTGCTCCGCCAGCTCGCGGGTGTGACGCTCTTGGGCGCGCTGGGCGATTTTGGCTTTGGCACGCGCCATCACGGCTAGCCGTGTTTCGCGTAGTTTTAATTCATCCGGCAGGCTTACCCCATCCGGCACGTCCGCTCGGTCGGCCTGTTCGGCTAGCGCCATGAGCTCCTGCACTTCTAATTTCAGTTGCGTCTCAAGTTTTTCAATATGGCCGTGTGAAAGCGCGCTGTGGCGCGAGGCGTTGGCTTGAATTTTAGTGCCGTCAAGGCAAACGGTGCCCAGTTTTAGCAGCTTCATTTCCGCGGCCAAGGTGAGGACCTGGGTAAATAGGCCTTCAATGTCGGTCAAAAACCGGCGCCGAAAGCTGGCAAGGGTGTCGTGATCGGGGTGGGTGCCGGCGGCAATGAAGCGGAAGGCGACGGAGTCGTAAGTGGCGCGTTCGAGCTTGCGGCTGGAGAAGGTGCCGGTGGCGTAGCCATACACCATGATGGCTAGGAGGCTGGCGGGGTGATGCGCTTTAGAGCCCCGGCCAGCGTAAGATTTGACCAGTGCGCTGATATCCAATCCGTCGATGACCTCGACAATAAAACGGGCCAAGTGATTTTCCGGCAACCAATCGTCCATGGAGGGCGGCAGCAGGAAGTTGGTGTTGCGATCAATGGTTATGAAGCGGGACATGGCGGCATTCTGTGGTGTGGGAGGCCTATTTTCTCATGGGGCCTAACGACGGGCCAGGAAAGTCCGACAGGCTGCTAGTAGAACAGGGTTTCCCACAGGCGCGCTTTGCGGTGATCGGCGAGCCCACCAGCCTGCGACCCATTCGCATGCACAAGGGCATCATCATGGAAGCCATACGGGTGGAGGGGCAGTCAGGGCACTCATCCAACCCTGCGCTAGGCAATAACGCACTGGAGGCCATGCACTTGGTGCTGGGCGACCTACTGGCGTATCGCAGCGAACTGCAAAGCCGCTACCAAAACCCCGGCTTTACAGTGCCTGTGCCCACCCTCAATTTGGGGTGCATTCACGGCGGCGATAATCCCAACCGTATCTGCGGCCGTTGCGAGCTGCATTTTGACCTGCGCCCATTGCCCGGTATGAATGTGGACCAGCTGCGCGCCGACCTGCGTCAACGCTTGGTGCCAATTGCCCAAGCCAGCGGTGCCGACATCATCCTCCACTCGCTGTTTGCAGGCATAGCGCCCTTCGAAGAACCGGCGCAATCGGAACTGGTTACCCAGCTAGAAGCACTCAGCGGCCAGCGCGCCGAGAGTGTAAGTTTCGCCACCGAAGCCCCATTTTTGCAGGCGCTGGGCATGCAAACGGTGGTGCTAGGGCAGGGCAGTATCGACCAAGCCCATCAGCCCAACGAATTTATTCCGTTGGACGAAGTGGCGCGCAGTGTGGATATTTTGGAGCAGCTGATTCGGCGCTATTGCCTTGCCTAACGGTTTCCAGCGCCAGCCCGCGCACCCATCCAGCGTAACCCGCTTGAGAATTCCCACATAATCCGGCAAGGTGGCACGCCGTTTTTCACTCAGGATCGCCCGTGATTCGCACCCTTATTAGTCTCACGCTTTACCTACTGTCTTGCTGGACGCCCCAGCTACTGGCCGCCAGCGCCGACAGTGTTTACGCCCACTACGCCCCGTCGCTGTATCAAATTCGCATTATGGAAACCCATTCCGGCAGCCGCGCGGCACTGGGGTCTGGGTTTGTTATCGGCGATGGAACTTTGCTAGCCACGAACTACCATGTGGTTTCCGGCAAAGTCATGGAGCCGGACAAATACCGGGTGGAAATCGACATTAAAGGCCAGGCCGTAACCGCCAACATACTACTGGTGGACGCCATACACGACCTAGCCATACTCAGTACTGACACCCACCAACCCCTTGGCACCGCGCTCCTATTTGCCCCGCAGCCCCCGCAAAAAGGCGCCGTGCTCTACTCCCTCGGCAATCCCCACGACATTGGCATGACGGTGGTGGAAGGTAATTACAACGGGCGCGTGGAGCACTCCTTTGTGGAGCAAATTCACTTCAGCGGCGCCATTAACTCCGGCATGAGCGGCGGCCCCACCATCAATGGTGAGGGCCAGATTGTAGGCATCAACGTGGCCACAGCCGGCAACCAAATTGGCTTTTTAGTGCCCGCCGAGTTTTTAAAACAGTTGCTAAACAGAGTCGGCGACGCCGGAAAAACATCCCTACTGGACGCCATGGCCAGCCAAATTCGCGACCACACCACGGCCATGCTGGACGATTTACTCGCGCAAGAATGGAAATTGGAACCCATGGGCGAAGTGACTATTTTTGCCAAAACAGCGCCCTGGGTAGAGTGCTGGGGCAATAGCGATGAACAAAAAGAACGGGGCACACTCAGCGTGTCGCGCGGCTGCAATTCCGGCAGTCAATTGTTTTTAGCCGATGGTTTTAGCAGCGGCTATATCGAATACGAGTTTTTCTATTTCCAAGCGCCAAAATGGCCCTCCACCAGTGTTTATCGCCACATGGCGCTGGGCACCGCCAATGCCATGCCTGGCAATAAAACCACCAAAACCCAAGCAGCCAATTACACCTGCACCAATGACTGGGTAAAAACACTAGCCGGCACCACCAAACGCTTAAGCTACTGCACCCGCCCCTACAAACGCCTACCCGGCCTGTTCGATGTCTTTTATGTGGGCGTCACTACAGACCGAACCAACCAAGTGGCCATGGAACACTTCACATTGGCGGGTGTAACTCGCGAAGCCTCATTGCGTTTTCTGGCGCGGTTTAAGGAGCAAATGACATGGCAATAGTGGTTGAGCAAATCGATAAAACGGGCCAGGTCCTGCAGCGTCACAAATTCGACGGTACCAGCCTGACCCTCGGCCGTGCCTTCGACAATGACATCATCCTCACCGACCCCAGCGTGGACGCCCATCATGGCTTACTCACTTGGGACCCTATCGCTAGGCAGCTGCGTCTTCAAGACCGCGGTGCACTGAATGGGCTCTGGACGCTGGACGAACGCGGTAAAAAACAGCGTTTAATTGGCACCGCCGCTCTGCGCTCCGGCCAGCGCATACTGCTGGGTAAAACCTTGCTGCGCGTATACGACTCGGCGCATCCTGTGCCGGCCGCCAAACCCGCCCACCTCGACCAAGCTATCACCGGTTTTTTAGAGCATTTTTGGGTTATTTTTGCGCTGGTGGCTTTGGCCTTAGCCCTTGATGTATGGGATCAATACCTCGATCAGCCCAGCGGGCAACATCGCGCAGAATTTGCCCTCGACGCCCTCTATGGCTTGTTGGCCATAGCGGTTTACAGTGGTTTCTGGGCGCTGCTTGGTAAAAGTTTGCTGCAGGATGCACGTTACTGGTTGCATTTCAGCCTCAGTTTTATCGTCATTAATCTCTGGGTAATCGGCGAATTCATCGCCCCAGTAGTGACCTTCAACCTTCAGCTCACCACCCAGAATGTCAGCTGGCTAAGCAAAGTAGCTCTCAGCCTGTTGGCCGGCGCCACCGTTTACATCTCCTGTCTCTATGCCACCCGGATGACATTCAAACCGCGCCTAGCCATAGCCCTGCTAGTGCCGATAGCATTTCTCATCAAGCCCATCGCCGCACTTTTCGACAAAGAGCGCTTTTCACCGACGCCGGCCTACAGCCATGTATTGGTTGCGCCAAGTCTTCAGTGGCGCACACCGCATAGCAGCCAAGCCTTTATGCAGCAGGCAGAAGCCCTATACCCCGCTTACGACCCCAGCAAAGACAACCTGGATGACGGCGGTGACAGTAGTGACAACAATGACAGTAGTGACAAGAATGGCGCTAGCACAGACAATGACGAATAACACACCACTCATCCAACCGCGGAGAACCCCCATGAAATCCATCACCCTATTACTCGCCACCGCCGCGCTCTGCAGCGCCTGCGCTATGGTCAAACCTACCACACGCAGCCAAGCCGTGGCTTACCTACAGCCGAACCAGGTCCAAGCCTGTCGCAAACTGGGCATGGCCTCAGTGGAAACCGTCAGCAAAGTTCTACTGTCCCGCGACCCTAAAAATGTTCAAAACGAGTTGATCACCCTCGCGAAAAATGAAGCCGCCATCCTCAAAGGCGACTCCGTAGCAGCCGAAACAGAGATCGACAAAGGCAAACAGGATTTTGGCATTTACAAATGCCGCTAAGGGTTAACCCTAGAAATCGCTACTAATACAGCAGCGAGGGCGCGTACGTTTGCGCTGCGCCAGCACTAAAATTACGCGCTTCGCCAAAACGCCTTGCACATCCCCCACGAATACCCTAAGCTTCGCGCCCCAAATCTCACCCAGCCTCGGCCGGGTGGTCCTCCTTGACTCACCGCTTGGCGGGAGTCTCTTAACCCGTAAGGAGCTAAAATGCGTCATTACGAAATTGTATTCTTGGTGCACCCTGATCAAAGCGAACAGGTTCCCGCCATGGTTGAGCGTTACAAGTCCACAATCATTGCAGCTGGTGGACAAGTGCATCGCTTGGAAGACTGGGGTCGCCGTCAACTGGCGTACTCCATCAATAAAATCCACAAAGCCCACTACATCCTGATGAATGTTGAAACTGGCCAAGCTGTATTGGATGAGTTAACCACCACTTTCCGCTACAACGATGCCGTTTTGCGTCATTTGGTTATCCGTACTGACGAAGCGGTTACTGAAGAATCCTTCATCATGAAAGCGGAAAAAGAAAGCCGCGAGCGCAAAGCGCGCTCCGACCGCCGCCAAGAAGAGTCTTCAGTTCGCACTGAAGCCGAACCCGCTGAAGAAGACCTGTCGGATGACGACATGGACGATTCAGATGCAGATAACGAGGAGTAATCACTATGTCACGCTTTTTCCGTCGTCGTAAATTCTGTAAGTTCACCGCCGAAGGCACCATAGAGATCGACTACAAAGATCTCGAAACACTCAAAGCTTATGTGTCTGAGACTGGCAAAATTGTGCCTAGTCGCATTACCGGCACCAAAGCGCGTTATCAACGTCAGTTGACCACGGCCATCAAGCGCGCGCGTTACATCGCCTTGATTCCGTACACCGACAGCCACGAATAAGGGGAAGGCAAAATGGACGTCATATTGCTTGAAAAAGTTGGCCGCTTAGGCACCGTAGGTGACCGCGTTACCGTTAAATCCGGTTACGGTCGCAACTACTTGCTGCCCAAAGGCAAAGCCACCACCGCCACCAGCGTCAACCTAGCCGCTTTTGAAGCGCGTCGCGCCGAGCTAGAAAAAGCCGCTGGCGAACGTAAACTCTACGCTGAAAGCCGCGCCACCAAACTGGCCGAATTGGTTGTTACCATCAAGGCTAAGGCCGGCGATGAAGGCAAACTGTTTGGTTCAGTTGGCGTGCGCGATATCGCTCTTGCGATTACCGCCGCCGGTGTTGAAGTCACCAAAGCTGAAGTGAAACTGCCCAGCGGTGCACTGCGTGAAATCGGTGAATATAACCTAGACGTGCAACTGCACGTGGATGTTACACAGACCGTTAAAGTGATTATCGAATCCGAATAATCGCGGATTAGGTTTCGCCAAAAAGCACGCTGGGGTAACCTAGCGTGCTTTTTTCGTTTTGGACACAAGTTAAGGCAACAGTAGCCGCCGCCCCAGCTAACCCTATTCTCCGACCAACGACTATGTCCCTATTCGACTCCGCACCTGACTTTTATCCTGACGGCCAACCTGCCGCGCCACAGGAGCAAACACCGCCTCACTCGATTGAAGCCGAACAATCCGTATTGGGCGGCTTGATGCTGGATGCCAGCCAATTTGATGCCGTCTCGGAAGTGCTTTCGGAGACCGACTTTTTCCGTCCCGGCCACCGCAAGGTGTTTGGCATCATGGTCCACCTGCTGGAACACGAGCAGCCCATTGATGTCATCACCGTGTCCGAGGAACTGAATCGACGCAATGAACTAGACGGCGCGGGCGGCTTTGCCTATTTAAGCGACCTAGCCGCGAACGTATCCAGCAGCGCCAACCTCGTGGCCTATGCCCGTATCGTGCGCGAGCGCTCTACCCTGCGCCAATTGATCCACGCCGCCACCGAAATCAGTCGCGCCAGCTACAACCCTGGCGCCTTGGGCGCCGACGACCTCCTGCAAATGGCCGAAAAACGGGTGCTGGAAATTGCCGAGGAGCGGCCTAAAGAAGGTGGTTTTGAAGGCGTCAACACCCTGCTAAAAGCGGCCGTAGAAAAAATTGACAAGCTATTCCGCTCCGACAGCGACATCACCGGCGTCGCCAGTGGCCTCACCGATCTCGACCAAAAAACCTCCGGCTGGCAACCCGGCGAACTAATTATTTTAGCGGCGCGTCCATCCATGGGCAAAACTGCCTTGGCGCTGAACTTTGTGGAATCGGGCATCATGACGCAGCCCAAGCCGGTACTTATCTTTAGTATGGAGATGCCTGCGGACGCCTTAGTCATGCGTATGCTGTCATCCATCGGCCGCATTGATCAGGGGCGCATTCGCAACGGCAAATTATTGGAAGAGGACTGGCCAAAACTCGAAACCGCCGCGCGCAAACTTAAAGACAAACTGCTGTTTATCGACGACACCGCCGGCTTAACGCCCAACGAAGTACGCGCACGGGTGCGTAAAATTACACGGGAACACGGCAACCCAGGGCTGATTATGCTCGACTACTTGCAACTCATGCATGTAGCAGGCAATACCGATGGCCGTACTCAAGAAATTTCCGAAATTTCCCGCTCGCTAAAAGCCCTGGCCAAAGAATACAGCTGCCCAGTTATCGCCCTGTCCCAGCTCAATCGCGGCGTAGAATCCCGCCCGAATAAGCGCCCCATGAACTCCGACCTGCGGGAATCCGGCGCTATCGAGCAAGATGCGGACGTGATTTTGTTTATTTACCGCGACGAATACTACAACGAAGAAAGCCCAGACAAAGGCATAGCCGAACTGATCATCGGCAAGCAACGCAACGGCGAAATTGGCACCAGCCGCGCGGCATTTGTGGGTAAATTTACGCGTTTTGAGAATTTAGCCCCGGAGTATTATCAGGAATACAGGGGCGACTAAAGCCCCGACCGCTGTCCATAAAAGGCGCGGCCGCGCCATTTATTCGCCCCCAAGTACTCGGGGCCACAGCTCAATCCTCGCCGTCGTCATCCCCGGCCATGCCCAGCTCCTTCAGCTTGCGCGTGAGTGTATTGCGACCCCAGCCCAGTAAGTTAGCTGCATCGCGTTTACGGCCGGCGGTGTGTTTGAGAGCAGTTTCAATTAAAGCTTTTTCAAAGGTTGGCACAGCTTCAGCCAAAATATCCTGCTGACCACGCGCCAAACACTGATCCGCCCAGTAGCGTAATGCCTTTTCCCAGTCCCCGGCGGGCGCAGAGGTGTCTTTGCGCTCCATCAGTTCGGGCGGCAAATCCTGCACGTGCACCTCGCGGCCAGAAGCCATTACCGTAATCCAGCGGCAGGTATTTTCCAGCTGACGTACGTTGCCCGGCCAGGCCAGATTACTCAAATAGACCTGGGCCTCTTTGGTCAGGGATTTTGGCTCTACACTCAGTTCCTGAGCGGCTTTATGGAAAAAATGCTGCGCCAACTTAGGAATATCCTCCCGCCGGTCCGACAGACGCGGCAGATGCACCCTAATCACATTCAAGCGATGGAATAAATCTTCGCGAAAACGGTTTTCTTCCACCAAGTTTTCAAGGTTTTGGTGAGTGGCGGCAATAATGCGCACATCCACCTTCACCGGCGTATGGCCGCCCACCCGGTAAAACTCGCCGTCAGCCAAGACGCGCAACAGACGCGTTTGGGTCTCCGCGGGCATATCGCCTATTTCATCTAAAAACAAGGTGCCGCCATCCGCCTGCTGAAAACGCCCCTGGCGCAACGCCGCCGCTCCAGTAAAAGCACCTTTTTCGTGGCCGAACAATTCGGATTCGATCAGATCACGCGGTATCGCGGCCATATTCAAGGCGATAAACGGGCCCTCGCGGCGCGGGCTATGCCGATGCAGCGCGCGCGCCACCAGCTCTTTGCCCGTGCCCGAATCGCCGTTGATTAGCACCGTGATATTGGATTGCGAAAGGCGGCCAATAGCGCGAAACACCTCCTGCATGGCCGGGGCCTCACCGATAATCTCTTGTTTCGCCTCGGGTGGTGCGGGAACAGGGTCTTGAATTTGCTCCTTGGCGTGTACCAAAGCCCGCTGCGTCACCGCCACAGCCTCATCCACATCAAACGGCTTGGGTAGATATTCGAAGGCGCCACCTTGGTAAGCCGCCACTGCAGAATCCAAATCCGAATGCGCCGTCATGATAATAATCGGTAGGCCAGGGTGCGCCTTGTGAATGCTCGACAACAGCGTTAAGCCATCAATACCGGGCATGCGTACATCGCTAATAATGGCATCTGGGCGCTGACTATTCAGACGCTGCAAGGCTTTATCGCCGGTTTCGAAGCTGTCGATGCTGATCCCAGCCTGTTGCAGTGCTTTTTCCAGCACCCAACGAATAGAGCGGTCATCATCAATGATCCAGACCAGATTAGGCTTCTGCATAGTTGTCATCCAAAGGCAAATAAATTGAAAATTCAGTGCGGCCTGGCGCGCTCTCACACTCGATCAGGCCGTTATGTTGATTGACCAACTTTTGCGCAATGGCCAAGCCCAAGCCTGTACCCTCTGCGCGCCCCGTGATCATCGGGAAAAAAATGTCCTCAATTAACTCTGGCGGTATACCAGGGCCATTATCAATAATTCCCAGCCGCGCCACCAAAGGATGATGGCGACGACCGATGGTGTAGCGTCGCTGCACGCGCGTTACCACGGTGATAACGCGCGGGCCGACCATTTCGCTTTCCAGCAAACTTTGCATAGCATTGCGCGCGATGTTTAAAGTCGCCTGGATCAGTTGCTCCTTGTCGCCCTGCAGCTCGGGGATACTCGGGTCATAGTCACGCACCCACGCAATCTGCCGTCCAGTCTCGGCCTTAATCACCGCCGCCACATGCTCTAAGACTTCATGCACGTTAATCGGTAAGGGTTTCGCTGGACGATTCGGGCCTAACATGCGATCCACCAAATTGCGCAGGCGATCGGTCTCATCAATGATTACCTTGGTGTACTCTTCCAGCTCGGGCGAATTCAATTCGCGCGCCAGAAGCTGCGCCGCACCGCGAATACCCCCTAAGGGATTTTTAATTTCATGGGCCATGGAGCGCACTAGGTTGCGCGACGTCTCCTGGCTGGACAGCATGGCCTCTTCCCGACTGATGCGCAGCAGACGGTCTAATGGCTGCACCTCCACAATCACCAAACCCAAATCAGGGTTGGGGGTCACTGAATAATCCACGGTAATTTCACTGTGGTTGTGCAACCGCCAGCGCGCCCGGCGTTTGGTAAAGTTATTGTTAAACTGCAAGGCTTCGCGCAGCGCTTCGGGTGTGCCATCCAACTCGTTAAAACAGTGGTGAATCAACTTACCCTCCACTTGGTCACCACTAATACCTAACAGCATTTCCGCCGCCGCATTCACATGAGACAACCGCAAATTGCCATCCAGCACAATAACCGCCGTCATTAGGTTGTCCAGCAATTGCTTGTAGTGAACGGACTCGGCCATGTGAGGCATCCCAAAAGCTATAAAGAGGTTTAGCAAAAACCAAACCAGAAACCCTTAACCGCAGAAACTTTAGTCTGCAGTCAGGCGTAACCGAGAGGATCAACAGGCTAAATAGACGCAGCAAAAAAACAACGGACAACGAGGCCGAAACCTGTCATTGAAGAAGAGGGGGCCAAAAAGGGGTTTTTGGCGCCGCAACAGAGGGACTGAGCGCCGCTGGACCATTGAGAAGCCAATAGAAGACACGCCCCAAACTGGCCAAGTAGCTTTTCAACTGGGTGCCAATAAATTCGACCCTGCGGCGACCACCACCACAAGCCGCACTAGGAGCAAGCAACCATGCATAATTTCGGGCAACAACCCCCTACCCGACCCAACTTCAAAGCTGCGAAAGCACCAAATTAAAGCAAAACTGCCAGTTGAAAACCAAATCAGGGCAGCTAACCGCGCGCTTTGGGCGCGCCGCTCGGACTCTTGGATTTGTTTAACGGTGAGTTAGGTCCAGCCGCGCTAGGACGTAAAACAAACACCCGCACCGACGGCGAGGAAGACAAAACCTTACCCTCCAAACTAATGACATTGACACGCAGATTATGCTCACCCCGTGTAATGTCCCGAATGACAAAACTGTTCTCTCGCGTTGTCTCGCCGTAAGGCGTCCCATCGATCGTCAGCTGGAATTCGTCCGTTTCACCCAAAGCGGGCGAAACCGATGCCACCACAGGCAAATCGCGCTGTTCGGCGGTCATAGAGGTACCCTCCTTGGGGGAGAGGATTTTCGGGTTGTAAACCGACTGCACACCCGGCTTAACCGTGTCGGGCACAGCCCCCGGTTCAATAACCGGTTGCGTATTCACCGGTTGCAACTCCACCAGCTCGGCTGGTTTATCGCCGGGGGTGTCCGTAAAAATGATATTGCCCTGAGCGTCTTTCATTTTGTATATCTCGGCCTGAGCGGCCAAGCTTAAAACGCTCGACAGGAGCAGAAGGGGTATAGCACGCAGCATAAGATCACCATTATTGTTGTAGTGGTTACCTGTTGGATTGTGCCCAATAACCAACAAAACGCAACCGTTTAACCGATATTCGGGCAATTAATACTCCCCCTCGGTTAAAACGGGCGTAGCAGCACCCGCAACGGCTAAATTACCAGGCCAAACATCGAGGGAGTTTTGGGCGGAGCGGGATTGGCTCATGGGTGGGGCTTAATAACGATAGGTGAACAATCCTAGAAACCTCAGTTGGATCACCAAAGTCTGCGCAACCCCCGGGCAGCGCCTAGCAAAAGTTTAAAATCACGAACAACCAACCAGGTTGCCCGTGATTTTAAACTTTTGCTAATCACACCAATGGATTACACAGCTTTTTGGCGCCCAACTGAGGTTTCTAGGTTTAATGACGATGGGGTGATTCATGTTTTTTTGGGGCAAGATTTTAGACGCCCACTAATCCCTCCGGCTCTCAAATCCCAGCAAATCCGCTCAATCGCGATACTCTGGCGGTGAAAAGTTCATTACTGGCGGAATAACGAAGCGCAGCCATGTACAGCTACGGAATTCATTTATTCATGGCGCTCGCGCTGCGATGAATTGGTACGAGAAAAAGGAGGCATCGTTCAGCGGTTGGATGAAAGGACTTTTAGCGCGCATGGTGCAGGCGGTATCAACCAAGCGGTATCCCTGGTCCGACTTTGGCCTAATTCCACCACGCACTGAAACCTAAACCCGCCTGCGTAACGGTGAATAGCATTGATGAATTAAAACGGTTTTGCCTCCACCGGAACCTGAGTCGGGAACCGATCCTCGAGATCTTTTGGACGCTAAGGCGACCTGACCTTCATGCATCTCATTAGGGCTCAGCCTAGGAGCCAGTCAGACTTAAATTGTTTTTACTCCTACGTGAATAGGTCGCGATTCGCGGAGAGCGAAAACGATTCTATTCACGGGGAGAGCGTTTCCCCAATCAAAACACATGCAGGCAGCTACTTTTTAACGGCATTTTTGGGGGAACCCGGACAAGCCTCTAGCAAGGCTAGAAGCCGGATATAAGCCCAAAGAGCCCAGGCAAATTCTATCGGCGGAAACGTTAAAAATCTGCACACTGTTTGCGGTTTGCACGCGTGCGAGAGAATTAAATGAGCGCGGCTCGGATCCAAAATGGCTTTCCGTCCGAGCCGCAGCGCGCACACTAAACACACAACTAGGGTCTAGCGAGCAACTAAGGGCCGTGGAAATAAATAACTATCCCAAATACCTCTGGCTTTGTTCCTGAAAATTTTTTAAAATTGC
>CAMCXE010000113.1 GCA_945882995.1 Thalassocella blandensis
ATTACACAGCTTTTTGGCGCCCAACTGAGGTTTCTAGGTTGATGCGCTAAGGCTGATGCCGATGACTTTGGCGATATTAGCCCTCGCGAATCAGCACCATAGCTGTCCAGCCCGTGACAGCAACCACGTATAGCACAGAGGCTGCCAATCAATGGCCTAGCAGCTTAGGGGGCGGCAGGGGTATTTCTGAAAATTTCCTGCGCGAAATTTTTGCTGCTTAAACTGATGGACTTAAACTGATTGCGGCCAGCCCGTTTGGCTTCATATAAACACTTGTCCGCTTCACCGACGAGCAAGTCTAAGCTGGTAGATGGGTCTGGCGTAAAGGTGACCACGCCCGCGCTGATAGTGACAAAGTCTAACGCGCGCGCAAACTCGTGCACTATGGCCAATGACACCACACGTTCACAAATCCAGCGGCCGTATTTCTGCGCTTCATGTGCATTGGTGTTAGGCAGTACCACCACAAATTCTTCGCCGCCATAACGCGCCACAAACTCGCCAGGGCGGCGAGAGTTTTGATTTAGCGCCTGAGCGACCTGCTTCAGGCAGACGTCACCCTGTAAATGACAATAGTTGTCGTTGTAGGCTTTAAAGTCATCGATATCAATTATCGCTAAACTCAGCGGCTGGCATTGCCGCGCATGTCGATTAATTTCGACGCGAGCGTTGTGTTCAAAAAATCGTCGACTGTACACTTCAGTTAACCCGTCGCGATTAGCTAGCTCCTGTAATTCGTCAGCCTGCCGTTTTAAGGTGAGGTGGGTTTTAACCCGCGCACGCACAACTGGGGCCACAAACGGTTTGGTAATGTAGTCCACTGCCCCAGCTTCCAGTGCGGCAACTGCAATCTCCTCTCCAGAATTGGCGGTGACAAAAATTATCGCGCAGTCTTCAGTATCTCGATGTTTCTTCAATTCCGCACAAATTACAAAGCCGTTAATGTCCGGCAATTCCACGTCCAGCAACACTAAATCAGGGCGCCGACTTTGGGCCAGAAACAATCCAGACTCCCCAGAAGTGGCAAAAATTACCTCCCCGAGGTGTTTGATGAGGTCGCCCAGAATTCGTAAATCACCTGGGTTGTCCTCGACGATCAAAATCAGGTCGTTAGGTCTGTCTGAACGCATACTCATGCTCCTAGCCATAAGGCCTTTAGGGTGGACGCGACTATCAAGGAATTTATGTCTGCTGCGAGGCTGCAGTGAGTCTAGACAAGATTTAGTCATCCAACCAATCACACCCCGGCGATTTCGCCCCTCGAGACCAAGGTGAAACTCAAGAGTGTAGTTTGAACCCAGTCTAACGTGTTTAGCCGCCGGTTACCGGCGGGAAAAATGCCACTTCGTCCCCGCTTTGCAGCGGATGCGTCCCTGTGGCGAGTTGGTGGTTTACCGCTAGGCGTACGCTGGTGGCGCCTAACAGCTCCCAAGTCTCGCCGCGCGCTATCAACCAGGCTTGCAAGCTAGCGACATCCGTTACACCAGCCGGCAAGTCTAGGTGCTCTTCACGCAATCCAAGGCTGTCAGCCAACCCCGCCAAATAGACGATTTTTAGCGGTGCGCTCACGTCTGTGCCTCCGCAAACAGCCAATCACCGGAACGCCCACCGGTTTTAGCCACTAGGCGGGTATCACTAATTACCATGCCCTTGTCCACCGCTTTACACATGTCGTAAATGGTTAAGGCGGCTATGGAGGCGGCCGTTAAGGCTTCCATTTCTACGCCGGTTTTCCCGCTTAAGCCCACCGTCGCCAAAATACACACACGGTTAAAATCAGGCTCCGCCGTAATATCCACCTCAACATGGGTAATTAATAACGGATGGCAGAGCGGTATGAGGTCCGCACATTTTTTTGCGGCCTGAATGCCCGCGATGCGCGCCACGGCTAACACATCACCTTTATGGTGTTGGCCCTGCTGAATGTGCAACAGCGTTTGTGGCAACATTTGTACGTAACTTCGTGCGGTGGCGCGGCGCTCGGTAACCTGTTTGTCGGCAATATTGACCATTTGCGCTTGGCCGCGGGCGTCAAGGTGGCTCAGGGGGTTGGTCATAAAAACCTCTGGAAATACAGTAGAGATTGCGGGTGTGTGATTGGGCAACGCTGTTGCACATGCGTTTGCCCCGCTTAACTAACTGGGCCTAGAATCCTTGCCATGCCCGTTAAGCCCAGCGTTAATTATTCGCGTGCAATTCCTCATTTAGGGCAATAGCACTGCGGTTCGCCTTACATTCCACGGCGCCGTTAAGGGAGTTGCGACGAAAGAGTAAATCGTTTTTACCGGCCAAATCTCGAGCCTTGAGGGTTTTGACCAGCTGGTTTTGGTCGTCGAGCAGGTGCACTTTGGTGCCCGCCGTAATGTACAAGCCGGACTCCACGGTGCAGCGGTCTCCCAATGGGATACCTATGCCAGCGTTGGCGCCGATCAAGCAGCCTTTGCCCACAGATATAATAATGTTGCCGCCGCCGGATAAAGTGCCCATGGTAGAGCAGCCGCCGCCCAAATCGGACCCTTCACCCACTACAACACCGGCGGAAATACGCCCTTCAACCATGCTAGTCCCCAGTGTGCCCGCATTAAAATTCACAAAACCTTCGTGCATGATGGTAGTTCCTTCCCCGAGGTAGGCACCCAAACGCACGCGGCCGGTGTGAGCGATGCGCACGCCTTTAGGTACCACGTAGTTGGTCATTTTGGGGAATTTGTCTACGCTGTCGACGCTGATCACCTCGCCCTTTATGCGCGCGGCGAACTGCCGTGCCGGCAATTCGCTAATATCAATGGCGCCTTGATTGGTCCAGGCCACATTGGGTAGAACACCGAAAATGCCGTCCAATACCGTGCCGTGGGGTTTAACTAGGCGGTGGCTAAGTAGATGTAGCTTTAAATAGGCTTCCGGTACCGATGCGGGGCCTGTGTTCTGCGCCAATATTACCGCTACAACCGGACGTTGACTGGACATCAAACCTTCGGCGAACAACGCCAATTCAGTGTCGGCTAAAGCGGCGCCTAGGCTTAGCATCTGAGTGGGCGTAACCTCTAGTGTTAGGTTGCCACTGGTGTAATCTAAACAACGGATAAAAGCCTGGGTAACGGCTTCGCTTGGGTTTAATAAGGGTGCGGGGAAAAACACCTCCAGCCATTCATTTTTTGAATTTTGGGTGCCTACACCCAAGCCAATAGCATACAAAGCGGTCATGTTGGTTACCTAATGTGAGAATGGAAAATGTGAGTGTACGCGGCTTCACTAAAACCGGCGTAAACACCGCCCTCGTGTTCTAACACCGGGCGCTTAAGAAGAGTGGGGTTAGCTAGCAGTGTGGCTACTGGGGTGGTCGATGCGGTAGCGGCCTGCGTTTGCGGCGGCAGCTGGCGCCAAGTGGTGCTGCGTGTATTCACCAGCACCGAGGCGCCCAGTGCCTGCAACCAGTGTTCGATTCGATTTGCGGTGAGTTCACCTCCCCGCAAATCGCAAAATTCATAGGGGATAGCTTGAGCTTCGAGCCAGCGCCGGGCTTTTTTGACGGTGTCGCAGGTGGTAATGCCGAAGAGTCGGGTCATGAGGACTGAGGCCGCGTTTAGCAGGGCGCGGCAGAATAACACAGAGTTTTTGGCTTGTTGCCACTTCGTACGGCCTGTCCTTGGGGGTTCCTTAGGGGCAGTCGACTCACGCCCACTTTTCGAACCTATGTTAACAGCGCCACAGGGGGGAATGGCAGGTTCTGAAACGCCACCGGCTCAGTTTTTTGGTGCAAATGTAGGGCACTGTTTATGCAATAATTCCTATCAGACTCACTACTTCAGCTACCTGTCACTATGAACCCATCCGCCAAAACCCCAATTGACTCTTTACGACAAAATTTACGGCAGCTGGCGATACTCCGTAGCGTGTTACTGGCCTTTTTGGCGTGTGGGTTACTCGCCAGTTTGTGGGTCGACAATAATAATTTGCCCTATGCGCAAATTATCATCATTTTATCGGTTTTCAGCGCCATTCAACTATTTACACTTTTCCGTTTGAGGCATTCTTTGCCGGTCACAAATTCGGAGCTCTGCTTACAACTATTAACTGATGTGATCTGCCTGAATTTGCTTTTTTACTTCAGCGGCGGCGCGACCAACCCATTTGTTTCCTATTTGCTTGTGCCCATCTGTATTTCGGCTGCAACCTTGCCTTGGCGATTTACCTGGGCGATAGCCGCGCTTTGCATACTCGGCTATTCCAACCTACTGTTTTTTTATGTGAGCTTACCCATTTTTGCGGTGGACCACATGCATGCTAGTTCGCAATTGAATGGGCATGTGCTGGGGATGTGGTTTAATTTTTTCGTTAGTGCGATTCTAATTACTTATTTTGTAGTGAAAATGGCGAGAACTCTGCGTGAGCAGGAGGTGGTATTAAATGAACTGCGAGAAGATGAATTGCGGAATGAGCAGGTCATCGCTGTTGCCACTTTAGCCGCGGGCGCTGCACATGAAGTTAATACGCCCTTGGCGACTATGGCGGTATTGCTGGGTGAGTTGCGCAGCGAGCATCATGGTAACGCCCCACTTTCAGACGATTTAAATTTGCTATCGCAACAGGTTAAACACTGTGCCGCCATCCTTAAACAGATGGTTCAAGATTCCTCGGTGGCAACCGAAGGGGAATATCAACAACAAAATCTCAAAATTTATTGCGAGACTATTGTAGCTCGGTGGCAATTAATGCGCCCTGAAATCAATTTAGCGCTTCAGATGTCCGTTGAAGCCATGGGGCAAACTCTGGAGCATGATTCACGTCTTGATCGCGCCATTTTAAATTTGTTGCACAATGCCGCCGATGCAAGCCCCACCCGTGTGGCCATTGATATATCGGTGGAGCAGAACGATCTTTGCTGGAAAATTCTGGATGTAGGCGGGGGGATTTCTGAGGATTTGGCGCCCATGCTGGGAAGGGAAACAATTTCCAGTAAAGAGCATGGCCTTGGATTAGGCATGCTGTTATCCCATGCGACTATAAAACGCTATGGTGGTAGCCTCGTGCAAACGGCGAATAAGCCTCGGGGCACTATCACCACCGTCAAACTGCCGCTGCTGCATCGGTTAGAAAAATAGAGCCGATGGCATGTTTAATTTTTACTGGGTCGCTTTTGGAGCTTTCGTTGAAGCGTGCGTCTGTGTACTCCCAAGGCACTGGCGGCGGCGGAAATATTACCTTGGTGATCTTGTAGCACTTTTTGAATATGCTCCCATTCAACTCTGTCCAAGCGTGGGACGGAGATTGGGCTTGGCTGTTCCTCCATTAAGTCCGCACCCACAAAACCTTGTAAAACCTCGTCGATATCCACTGGCTTGCAAAAATAATTCACTGCGCCGAGCTTAATGGCTTCAACCGCAGTTGCAACGCTTGCATAGCCAGTTAGCATAATAATTTGCATGCTGGGATTAATGGTTATTAATCGGCGTATGAGTGCGAGCCCGGATTCTTGTGCAATTTTTAAGTCCACCAGCGCCTTATCAAATTTTGTATGGTTTGCAGTATGTTCTGCAGACGCAATATTGAAGCAGGTTTCCACGTGAAATCCTCTTCTCGTGAGTGCGCGCTGCACGACTTGGCAAAATATTTCATCGTCATCGACCACTAATACATTTTTGTTTCTGTTTGTCATGGTGGGTGTTTCATCAATAGGTTATTTAATGGGGCATTTTTTATAAAATCTACACCGAGCTTGCGAATCATAAAATGCGGTAAAGTAAAAATGCGCCTGGGCATGCATCAACCGAGTGAGCCACCCAATTCACCCTGGGTGTCCACCCAGAAATGACCCAGCCCCAAGGTTTCTAGCCAAGCGGGCCCGGCTTCTTGTTTGAGCATGCCTATGGTTGCAGCGCTGCCTGCTAATACACACAAATCGGCCACCACGGTCACTGCCGCCATGTATTGTACGGGCCAACCCGTTTGTGGGTTGAGGAGATGACCATACCGCAGGCCATTATGTGTAATACAGCGTTCATAGTCCCCACTACTGGCGATGCCGCCGCTATGCAGCTCAACACTTCGCAGTAGTTGGGTACCTTGGGTGCGCGGATGTTTGATGCCGATATGCCATGCACTACCGTCTGGGTGAGGGCCTATGACGCGAATATCGCCACCGAGATTGACGAAGCCGTGCTGCGTGCCTTGGTTCCAACAAAGAGTGGCCAAACGGTCAGCCGCGTATTCTTTGACAATGCCACCTAAGTCCAACTCCATACCTGGCCGGAAGCTAATGCTTGGAGCGTCCCAGTGCACTTTCTCCCAACCAATGCGATCCAGTAGAGCCTCAATTTGTTGCGGCTCTGGCGGCTGGTTGGATTTGAAATTCCACGCCTGCCTCAATAGCCCTGAGGTGATATCAAACAAGCCATCGCTTTGCCGATAACAGGCATCGGCGTAATTCAGCAAGCTCGCGGTTTCATCATCCACCTGTATTCGGCCGCCTAGTGCTGCCACCTGATTGATGGCCGATAGCAAGCTGTTGGGGCGGTAGCGCGAATAGCGTTGTTCCAAACGTTCCGCGTCGGCAATGGCAATTTGCGCAATGTGTGTTGCCGCTGATCTGCTATGAGCATACAGCTGGATCTCGCAGGGCGAGCCCATAGCCTGAAATGCGAATTGAAAAAGACTCAGCGGGTGGCTTCGGTTCATGTGCGGATGAGGTCGGCTAGAGGTGTATACCCCAATTAAACACTAAAGTACCCTTGCGCTCGAGTTGATAACCCTGGGGTCTATCCGCTACCGGCTCTAACCATTCCAGGCTCCAAGCTGTTCCCGCAAAGGCTCCACTATTTATCGTTGCTGCCAAACCCAATCCCACGTCCACTAAATGGCCCCCGGTGTTTTGTGGGTAATCGCCAGTACTGATGGGAACATGGGTGTTGTTGAAAGCGCCGTTTATAGCACCTTGTTCGGAATAGACGCCGCGTAACGACGCGGAAAATGTGCGGTTTAAGGCACGACTGCTCCAAAGGGTGGATTGGAATTGGTCTCCCAAGGTATAACCAGAATCGTTCTGGTCTTCTAGGCGTTTTGTATGGCTAATTTGCGCGCCCCAAGCAAGGTAAGTGGTTTGCCCAGTCATGGTTAGGCTAGGTTTGAAATCCCAAGTACCGCTCCCCAGTTGCATACCGTACTCATAGAATCCCATGTCATTGCCCATCATGGGGCGCATTTTTACATCTACCGCAGCCGTTGGCGCACTTAAGCCAAGGCCCAAATGCAATTCGGCGTTATCCAGCCTGAGTAGATTAATGAGCCCGTGAAATTCGGTGTCGCCCAGCCCAGACGTGGTATGTCTGTTCTCGGCGTGGGTGATGGCCATGCCAATGGCGTCCATGCCGCCATTCCGTGGTGACTCGTCCAACAGCCGCATATCCATATTCATGCCCACAAACTGGGGCATCACCATGAGCGTCAGCCAGTCAGTGGGTGCGTACATGATGTCCAGCATGTACATGCTCATGGTCATGTTGGTGGGGCGAACATAACAGGGGTGGCCGTAACAGGCGTGATTAATCAGCGCATAGTCACTGCTAGGGTTGCCGTGGTAGTTGATGTTGCCGTCTAACTGGGTACCCATGAAGCGATAGCTAACCATCATGTCGCCCCTGTTTGCCAACAGGTGATCCAACTGAACGCCGGCGGGTGCCGGCAAAGCGTGGGATTGCGGATGCGCGTGATGCGGGTCGCTATGGTCATTCTGGCTGCTGACCCTGTGCCTGCGACGGGTTTCGTCCAGATCAATATTCAGACCTAGGTTAAACACATACGCATCAAAATCGGCATAGCGGCCTTCTCCACCGCCGCCCATTTTTAAGTTGCCCGCGTGGCGTATCTGGTCATAGCTAAGCTCGAGATTGGCGCCATTACCAAGGTTTTTTGTTAAGGCAACGCCTGCCGTCAAGGTGCCGAAGCCCGAAAGCCGTTGGTCACTTGAATAATAAGCGGGTAGCATCGTGCGGTCGAAGGGCAGGGTGTCTTGCTTTAAGGCGTCCACCGTGGCTTGGTCGCTTACGGCTGCGCCAGTGTTTTGGTTGATGACTGCTCGGCCATGCGCACCCACCACCGCTTGGCCAAATTTGCGCGAACTGGGGTTGGTATCTTGCGGTGGCGCTAGAGTGCCGGTGGCGTCTTCGTAGTAGCGGATGCCGTTTGTTGTGTTGCGTGTATCAATATAAATGGCACCCTTCGCAGGGTCGGTAACAGTGTTGTAGAGGCCTTGGTTCGTGGTCAGATAAGCTGTGTAAAAATCGGCTTGGGTTTGGGAGTAGTACCGAAGGCGCGGCGTTAAACTCCAGGTCTTGCTCAATGGTTGGATCCACTCTGCATCCCATGTGTGTGACCGAATACTCCAGGTATCCTGGAAATATCGGTAACCCAGATGCAGGGCTGCATCTGTGGCGGCAATATGCTGAATATACTTTAGGTTCAGGGAGCCTTGGTTTCGCAAATCGGGGCGCTGCTCTAGGATCGCCACAAGTTCTGCGTCGTAGGTGTAATTCGCTGTGCTGTTGCCGCCGGCTTGGCCTTTTTGTTTTAGCGGATCAATAAACGCGACTTCCACGGCTTTATAGGGGTTGGATTGATAGCCGAGACTGTGGGTAAAACTCAGGGTTGTTTCCAGTAGTGCGCTTTGATTGAGAATTTGGGTAGCGCCCACGTTCACACCCCAGTCGTCCCGTTCACCGGTGAGGGTAGGTGCACGTTTGCCTAGCGCCAATTGGCTGGAGGCGTGAGACCGATTGTAGGTATCGTCGCCACGCCTTTCGTAGGTCAACATGTAGGGCTCATAGACGTGGGGCACTAGGTCATGATCCAACAACGCAACGGTTTTGTTATGTGCGTAGCTTAGGCCCGCACTTAGGGTCGTGAGCTTGCGGTTGAAGTCCCAGCTGCCAGATACATTCCCAAACAGCGAACTAAAATCGCGCTCGTTGGAAAATCCACCACCTGCATTCACCTTAGCGCCCTTAAGCTGACGGCTGATAGTGAGATCCCATTGCTGGCGAACTTCCGGCGACGCGCTGGAGAGTGTATGTACCAAGTGTGTATCCACACCACCAACGACTTTACCCTCGCTGTTAGTCATCAACGGCCGATATTGAGCATCGAGTTTTAAAGCGCTGTAGAGATAAGGCGATGCTCCGGAAATGGCGTGAGCAATTGGGGCGGCCATATCGCCTTCCTCATCGTCATGGATATGGCCCGAAGTATCCATGGAGGCGCCAGTCATCACATGGGTATGGCTTGCCGTCTCCCGATTACCATGGGCGGAAACTGGCGCAGTAGCCACAGGTGTTGCGCCAGACCAGGTATCTTGGGTAAGCGTAACCACGCCCTTGAGCTCACCGTCGAGGCTGAAGTTTATATTGCCGAGAATGGAGTCCACTCGAATAGGCTGAAACTTGCTGTTAAAACCCCCTATGTCGCGCTTGCCTTCGCTGTAATGCTCGCGCACAAAACTCACCGAATCGCCTTCCCCAGCGCAAACCGGTTGCATCATAAGGCCCGGTAAGGCCATAGCCGCCATAGTGAGGCAAGTCAACGACGTTTTGCCGGTGCTAGGTTCGAGCCCTAAATATTCGCCTAAGTGTTCAGTAACAGCCACAACCACCGCCCGCTGCTACATCGCCGCCTGAGGCGGCCTCGCGGCTATTTTGTACATGGGTGCGCAGTACATTTTGTAGCGGGTGCGGGTTAGGGGCCATCTGTTCCTTGGCCAATGTGCCACGTTGCCAGGGTTCAACAGAGGTGCAACCACAGGTCAAGGCAGCCAAAAAAATCATGGCATGAATACGCCAACTCAATACCGTTTGACCAAAATATCTCTCTGGTAATGTCATAGTTCTCTCTTGCACGTTGAACCTAGAAATTAAATTTGGGCTTGAAATCCGGCGTAATTTTGTGGCCTCCCGCTAAAAGTTTCTTTCAACCTAGAAACCTCAGTTGGATCACCAAAGTCTGCGCAACTCCTTGGAGCGCCTAGCAAAATTTAAAAATCACGAACAACCAACCAGGTTGCCCGTCATTTTTAACTTTTGCTAATCACACCAATGGATTACACAGCTTTTTGGCGCCCAACTGTGGTTTCTAGGTTCAACGCGCCGTAATTAATTGCAAATGCCGCAATACAAACGTTAATGCTAGCATTTATGTATTCTTCAGGAGTGTGGCAAATTGTCGCAGCCTCGAGCGAACAGCGCTGCGACAATTTGCCATATTGCTTTTGGTGTGGCTTGCCCAGACAATTCAACCTAGCAACCTTAATTGGATCACCGAAGTCTGCGCAACCCCTTGGCGTGCCTAGCAAAAGTTAAAAATGCGGAACCACCAACCCGGTTGCCCGTCATTTTTAACTTTTACTAATCAGACCAATGGATTAAACAGTTTTTTGCGCCCAACTGAGGTTTCTAGGTTCATTTAACTCGAACTATTCTAGTATCGATTCTGGTGCTTGCCAGTTAACCAAATTGGCCGAGCTACAATTATCCACATTAATATAAGAGCCCTTCGTTCATGAAAAAAACTGCCCTTGCAGTCTTCGTATCCACCGTAACAATAGCTGGCAGTGCCATGGCCCATGTTGGTATTGGCAATCTCACCTTGCCGATTTCAGCCGCGGGTCAAACAGCGTTTACCGTTGCTAATACCACCAGTGAAATTGTGTTTACAATTCCCCACGGCTGTAATGCCGAGGCTGAACCAACGCCACCTGCTAACCTCGACACCACCAAGATTGAAATAACCGTACCAGCTGCGGTTGTAACTGCCACCAAAGCTGCATCGGTGCGTCCAAGTCACCAGGGCGAATTTGGGAATGTTAAGCGCGAGGCACTCCAAGACGGCTCCATAAAATTTACTTGGAACAAAATCGCCGCGCAGTCTGCCGATGACGATCAATTCTACAAAGTGAGTATTCGCCTAAAAACCCCCGCAGTTACATCCCCTACAGATTTTGCCATCAAAAAATATCAATTTCTGACGGTTCAAACTTGTGCTGTTCCTAATGCGGCTAGTTATGTGTTGGACTGGGGTTCTGCCAATTCACCGACGTTGTTGTCCTTTCCGGATAAGCGTAAAGGCTTCAATAAATACACCCTAGATGCGTCTACGCTGAGTGACTTTGCGGTTTCTGGTTCGGCTACCAAAGCGGCCAAGTTGAAAAGCTATTTTGGCGATGCCGCCATTGTCTGGGTTGGGAAGCGCGCCTATAGCCCTAACAGCCACACAACCGCAAAAATTGATGCACTTGCGAATAAAGACCTGAGCTACAGCAACTTGGGTAACGAAACGGGTGTTTCCTTAGGACTGGATGAAACTCTATGGGTGAGATATTAATGCGCAACTCAGTCGGCATAGGCTTAGGCTGGGTCTTAACAAGCCTGCTACTGTTGCAGGGCTGCGGAACAGGAGGCTCCCAATCCGGCTCCAATGGCATGCACAGCAGTTCGAGTAGCTCCAGTAGTTCGAGCAGCTCTACTAGCTCCACTTCGTCCTCGGGTGGCGTGGTTAGTGCAGCGGAAACCCATCTGGGAGCTGAACTCGTTTCGCCTGACAGCGACCTAGCCTCGCGCTTTGCGCTCCAAACGTCGGATTTATCACCCGAAAACAGTCAGGATTCGATGGCTCTATCCCTAGGCGACTTGCCTCAGCTCAATTAAGCCATGGATGTGATTCCTAAACCTGGAAGTGACTGCCACTTGTTCGATTGGCGGTCATTTCCAGCTGTCACCCCAATGTCATTAAGTTAAGCCTTACCGCGCTCGTTTTACACTGGTATAGAAGCGTGTTTTTCGAATTTTGGCGTTGGCTCTAGCGAATGATCGGCCGGGCCTTTCGGCGTACACTGTATCAAGCAGCAAGGCGATATAGTGTTCAAACAACCGCTCGAAC
>CAMCXE010000114.1 GCA_945882995.1 Thalassocella blandensis
ACGGTCTTTTCATTCCGAATCGCCTCTAGCGCCACTTTGGCCTTCTTCGCGGTTGTAAAGGTTTTGCGTTTGCTTTCACTCATTGAACACCTCGATCTTTGGGTGGAGCATATCTTAAATGGGTGTGTGAAATTGTGGATCCACTATAACCCTTGAGGTCTTTCCAGCCTATTTTTTTAGTGCAGAGTTAACACTTTCCCACATGCGCTGCACCAAGGGTTTGCATAACGCCAAGAACAGGTTAGAGTTTTGACAAGAAGCCAAGGGCTATGCATTTATACCGCTACCACACATAAAAAATGCACCGCTCGCACCACACCCTCTAGCACCAACAAGCGCAAGGCGCCCCTAGACTGCCACTTCGGCAGATGCGCCTACCCCGACAAGAGAAGACTATGACCGTTTCACTACGACTGTTATTGGCTGCCAGCCTACTGCTGAGCGCTTCGGTATTTTCCCGCGCAACCCTAGCCGCCTCGGAACTCAACGGTATAGCGGTGTACACCGAGCTGGGTGCCGAGCAATTTATGGCCGGGCTCTACTGCGACACCCCTACCACCGATCCTCGTGCCATCTTGCTAGACGCGGGCAACAAGCGCATGGAGGTGCGCGTGCTGGGCGAGACGTTGCTGAGCAACCGTTTCAAGCGCATGTGGGTGGAAGGCGTAGCGATAAACGCCAGCCCCGCTGAACTCCAGCAACAAGCGCAACACCTCGCTGATTTCAGTAACATGCTTTCGGTTAAACTGCAGCGCGACGACAACCTCTCTATTTCGGTAGAGGGCAATACCGTACTCATACAGCTTAACCACGTCGAATTGGGCAAAATTGCTGATCGCAAATTTTTTGATATTTTATTGCGCACTTGGATCGGCCCTGTGCCGCTCTCCTCCACCTTCCGTGACAGCTTGCTGACCGCCGGTAACATTAACGATAAACAGCTCAGTACCTACAACAAAGTTGATGCCACCCCGCAACGCATCGCTGCCATCAAAGTTGCGTTAATTGCCAATGGCAAAAATAAAAACAAAAAAGAACCTGAGCCGCCCAAAACCCAAGAGGCGCCACCGGCCGAAAAAACGCAACTTACCAAAGCCGAGGAAAAAGCGGCGAAGGAGGCCGCTTTGTTAGCCGCCAAGGAAAAACTTGCCAAAGAAAATGCCGGGGCTACCCCAGCTGACATGACTAAAAATACGCCGCCCACAGAAACAGTAAGTGAGCCAGCCAAAGAACCCGCCCCTAAAGCGTCACCCAACATTGCAGAAGCAGCGCCGGTTGCAGCCCCTGCTTCGGCAGTACCCCAAGTGGCTGCGGCTTCAGCTCCAGCTGCAAAAGTCACCTCACCAGCCGCTATTTTCGAGGATGAAGACAAACAAGAAACGGCCGACAGTTTGTTAGCCCAGCAGCTGTATATCTCTAAATTATCCAAACGCACTGCGGGTTTTGTGAAGTACCCCGCGGAGGCGTTAAACAAAAATCAAACGGGCAGTGTACGTGTGGTGGTTACCATTAACCGCAGTGGCGCCATCACCAATGTCAACACCGCTGCAGCCAGCGAACATGCCATTTTAAACCAGGCCGCTATGGACGCCGCACGCAGCGCTGCGCCCTACCCCCCAATTCCCAGCGACATCAAATCCGATAGTTTTTCCTTCACTGTGCCTGTGGCGTTTCGGATCAAAGCAAAATAATAGAAAACAATTTTCCCAGAAACTTCGGCTGGGCACCCGGCTTCTGGGCCGGCCGGCCCTACAAGCCGGTTAGCCTCGATAAGATAACTCGCCGCATAGCGCCCACTTCCATGGCCGACAATTTTTTAAGGTTGCTTAGTGACAGTGCGTGCAGATGTAAACAGGGCGTGCGCGCGTCTAGCTCGCGTAAATCGCCTTTGACCAACACGGGCAATAATGGCAAATGAGTGGGACGCCGCGCGTTAACCAATTGCATCCCCACCTGCAGAGGTAAATCGCGAAAGGCGGCCGCTTGCCCCTTCAGCGGAATACGCAGCATGAGTTCGCGTTTAGCATTTGGCACTATAAACAGGCCGGTGGGCTTCACCGCCTCCTCGGGAACCCCCTGACAAATATCGAAGTGCGCACTGGGGTTAGGCAAAATCACCATGCGCCTATGCTCTTCCGGCGGGAAAAATATACTGTAGTTGGTGTAGATCTGCTCCACCGAGCCAGAAAACACGCAGAGTTTGTTTTCAAAATGCATGACAAACTCATGCGCCGAACGCCGCTGCTTAAACGTGTCCATCTCCCAAATCAGATCTTTATTCTGGGAGCCCTTACTTAAATCCACTTCAATGATACCGAGCATACAAACTCATCCCACTACTTCTGCGCATAGCCATAGCTAGCGATGAACGCTATTCTGGCGGCCAAATGCACTGCCTAACCAGAACTTGCTGTTGATTTAAGTGTAAAAACAAGCCACCAATCCGCAAGTTTTTTGCGACCAAGTGCCGCTAAATCCGCGCGAAGAGATACTCCAATGCCCACGCCACTATCCCAGTTACCACTGAGCAACGCTTTTACCCAACTGGGTACAGAATTTGGTGCGCCCACATCGCCCGAGCCATTGACCAATCCCAAGCTGGTCGCTTGGGACGAGGCAACCGCCAATCGTCTCGGCATCACCGCTGATGCGAATTCGGCACTTAACTATTTCTCGGGCGCTGCCCCGCTGCCCGGTAGCGCGCCCCTCGCCATGGTGTATTCGGGACATCAATTCGGACAATTCGCCGGCCAGCTGGGGGACGGGCGCGGCCTGCTGTTGGGCGATCTAATCAATCAAAACGGAAATTGGGATCTCCATCTGAAAGGCGCTGGGCGCACCCCCTACTCCCGCTTTGGCGACGGACGCGCAGTGCTGCGTTCCTGCATTCGTGAATACCTCGCCAGCATCGCCCTCAATGGGCTGGGCATTCCCACCAGTCATGCCCTTTGCGTATTGGTGGGCGACGAGCCAGTGGCCCGCGAGCGCCTTGAACCCCGCGCCAGCCTCGTGCGTGTAGCGCAGACCCATGTGCGGTTTGGTTCCTTCGAGCATTTTTTCTATCGCCAGCAAAACGCCCAATTAACCCAACTGGCCGAGCATGTCATCCACCGCCACCTCCCTGCCGCACAGGGCCAGCCGGATCGCTATTTACAGCTGTTTACCCACGCGGTGCATACCACCGCAACGCTGATTGCCCAATGGCAGGCGGTAGGCTTCGCCCACGGGGTTATGAACACCGACAACATGTCGATATTGGGTGAAACCTTCGACTACGGTCCCTACGGTTTTATGGAAACCTACGACCCCGGTTTTATTTGCAACCACTCCGACCACCAAGGTCGCTACGCCTTTGAGCAACAACCGCAGATCGGATTTTGGAACCTGCAAGCCCTTGCACACAGCCTTTCCCCGCTCATCGATGCAACCGAGCTGGGCGCCGAGTTACGCCGCTACCCACAACTGCTCACGGATCGATACGCCTTGGAGATGCGGCAGAAATTCGGTCTAAGCGACGCTCGACCCGAGGATCGCCAGCTCAATGCAGATTGGCTAGGGCTGTTGCACCGCGCCAAGCTCGACTACAGCCAAAGCTTTCGCGCCTTGGCGAACCTAAACGCGGCTTCCCAGGAAGAAATGCTACTTAAGCAATTTACCGCCGCAGACCAACGTGCCCAAGCCGAACACTGGCTGAGTGCCTATTTGCAGCGCCGCAGCAGTGACCCGCAACCGAGTGCGCAGCGCCAAGCGCTGATGCTGGCTAAGAATCCAGAATACGTGCTGCGCAATTACTTGGCGCAAGCCGCCATTGAAGCCGCCGAAGCCGGCGACTATGAACCCACCGCCCGCTTGGCCGACCTCCTGCGCAACCCAGGTACAGCCATAGCCGGCGCGGAAAACTTTGCGCAACCAGCCCCCGAATGGGCTCAGCATGTCACCGTGAGCTGCTCTTCGTAAGCGCTCACCAATCACAGGAGAACTCCATGGCCAAAGCCAAATCAGCGTTTGTTTGCAACGAATGCGGTGCAGATTTCAGTAAATGGCAAGGCCAATGTACGGAGTGTGGTGCTTGGAATTCGCTCAGTGAGGTACGTATCGCCAGTGCCAGCAGCCCAAAATTCGCAGGGTACGCGGGTGGCAGTGCAAGTAAGGTGCATATTCTGCAAGACATCAGTTTGGCTGACCTGCCGCGCTTCAGCTCCGGTATGCAAGAACTGGATCGGGTGTTGGGCGGCGGGTTTGTGCCCGGCTCGGTGGTACTGATCGGCGGGCACCCAGGCGCAGGCAAATCCACCCTACTCCTGCAAACGCTCTGCGGTCTGGCGAAAAACCATACGGCCCTTTATGTCACCGGCGAAGAATCCCTGCAGCAGGTGGCCATGCGCGCCAATCGCCTAGGCTTGCCCAACGACAAAATGCAGATTGTGTCGGAAACCAATGTTGAGCAAGTGGTTAATCTCGCCGCTGGGGTAGCGCCTAAAATTATGGTGGTGGACTCGGTGCAAGTGATGCATTTGAGCGACATCAGCTCCGCACCCGGCAGCGTATCCCAAGTGCGGGAAAGTGCCGCTTACCTCACGCGCTTCGCCAAGCAGTCCGGAACCGTCTTAATTTTGGTGGGCCATGTCACCAAAGACGGCAGCCTGGCCGGCCCCAAAGTCCTAGAGCACATGATCGACTGCTCCATCATGCTGGAAGGCGACCACGACAGCCGCTTCCGTACCCTGCGCGGCACCAAAAACCGCTTTGGCGCCGTGAACGAGTTAGGGGTGTTTGCCATGACCGAACAGGGTATGCGCGAAGTCACCAACCCCTCTGCTATTTTTTTGCAGCGTGCGGAGGAAGTGGCGTCGGGCTCCGTGGTTATGGTGGTATGGGAAGGCACGCGCCCCCTACTGGTGGAAATTCAAGCCTTAGTGGATGCCAGCCACGGCAACCCGCGCCGCGTGAGCATCGGTTTAGACTTGAACCGGCTGTCCATGTTGCTGGCCATTTTGCACCGCCACGGCGGCCTCATGCTGGGCGACCAAGACGTGTTTGTGAACGTGGTCGGCGGTGTAAAAATTGTTGAGACCAGCGCGGACTTGGCCTTGTTGTTCGCACTGGTATCCAGCTTCCGCGACCGCCCCCTACCCACCGATCTGGTCGCCTTTGGCGAAGTAGGACTGTCAGGCGAAATACGCCCCGTACCCAGTGGCCAAGAGCGCTTGCGCGAAGCGGCCAAACACGGTTTCAAACGCGCCATAGTCCCTTGGGGCAACGCGCCCAAGGAACCCATCCCCGGGCTTGAAGTGATCGCCGTCAAAAAAATTAGCGAGGCCTTAGAATATTTGTAGCCCCGCTGGCCCTGGACATCCGCTGCAGGCGCTAGCCATACCCACACGCAGTCGCCGGCCTAACCCAATGCCATTAAGTTAAGGATTTTGGTTGTCGTAGGGGCGCCGCTTGCTGCGCCCGAACTCCCCCCAAAGCCATATATGCCCAGATGTTTCTTCCGGTTCAACACCGGGCGAAGCAAGCAGCACCCCTACCTTTTCCTTTAACCTAGAAACCTCAGTTGGGCGCCAAAAACTTGTGTCATCTATTGGTGTGATTAGTGAAAGCTCAATTCGGTGGGCAACCTCGTCAGTGGATCACCGATGTTAACTTTCGTAAGGCGCACCATAGGGTTGAGCAGACTTTAGTGATTGAACGGAGGTTTCTAGGTTTATGTACTAAACTGAACCAAATTCCCTAGATTTTAACTATTCATGCGTTGCAACCCCGCAGTTCACCACCAGGCGGGTCGGTTGATTCGACAACAACGGCTATATAGGCGCTAAATTGATCCATCGTTCACCCAGCTTAGTTATGCGAGGCTACCGCCCAAAGGTCGTAATCAGATCTTGGCTGGCGAACGTCCGGCGTTGGGTGACAGGTAAACTCCCGTGGTACGTCTGTGTCACGGCATTCACACTGCTGCTAGCGGCCCCGGCGAAGGCGGGCCAATACCGCTTTGAACACGTGATGAGCAGTGACACCCAATCCGTGGCGGCCACCAACGCCATTTTTCAAGATCATTTGGGCTTTATGTGGTTTGCCGGCAGCAACGGCCTAGCACGCTACGACGGCCACCACTTTGAAATTTTTCGCAACGACCCCAAAAATCCCCGGTCCATCAGTAACACCTATATTTGGGATGTGACCGAAGACCATGACGGCGTGCTCTGGGTAGCAACACCCCAGGGGTTAAATCGGTTCGACCGCAGCACCCAAACGTTTGAGCGCTTCCAGCGCGATTCCACCAAACCCAATTCCCTCGTCAGTAATGATGCTTTTCGTGTGGTGGTGGACAGTCAGAATCAGCTCTGGGTAGGGACTCGGGGAGGCCTAGACCGATTTAATCGTGCCACCGGGGATTTCACCCATTATTACTTCGGTACTGGGGCCACCTCACCGGCTGATAATGGCGGCAACATTACGGTAGTGTACGAAGACGCTCAGCAGCGGATGTGGGTAGGGCTACAAGGTGCTGGCGCCCATGTCAGACCTGCAGGAGAAGCCCAATTTACCCCATACCAACTGCCAGCCGCTGCGGGTATCAACTTGGCAGCCACCACGGTCCGCGACATTAAACAAGATGAGCTGGGAAACCTCTGGATAGGCACCAGCGACGGCTTATTGAAGGTGAACGAGAGCCGCAAAACCGTTGAGCACTTCAAGTCTATCGCCGGCGACGAGCACAGCTTGGCCGACAACGACGTCTGGGGTATCACTGTGGACCGGCAGGGCAATGTGTGGATAGCCGGAACCCGCTCGGGGCTCACCGTGTATCGACGCGATCTAGACCGTTTTGATCGCTACGTACACAACCCCTATGATGCCGGTTCGGTGAATTCAAACCAAGTGCGCCAAGTGTTTCAAGACAAACTTGGCGACTATTGGGTTGGCCTATTTCCCGTGGGCACAGACTACATCAATGCCGAAGTGGCCAATTTTAGTGTGTACCACGCCAAACCCGGCAACACCAACAGCCTCCCACACGATGCGCTGCTGAGCATGCATGACGGGCCGGGGGGCAAGGTGTGGATTGGCAGCGAAGCCGGGTTAAGCCTGTTCGACGAGAAAAAACAAACCTTCGTCAATTTCCAGCACGACGACGCCAACCCCAAAAGCCTGAGCGCCAATCCAGTCCAAACCATTACGCAAGATATTCATGGCGACTATTGGTTTGGCACTTGGTCAGGCGGCTTGAATCGTTTCAACGCCGCCGACGGCACTTTTGAGCACTTTAAGCCCGACCCTAGCAATCCCAATTCCGTAAGCTCCGCCTATATCTGGGGTTTGATGTGTGACCGCGCCGGCAACCTGTGGATTGGTACAGAAGCCGGCAGCCTCGACAAATATAATCTGGCCACCAAACAGTTCACCCACTACGCCCCCAATGAAAATGACCCTAAGGCCATTAGCGGGCGCTACATGCGGGCAATTTTGCAGGATTCAGACGGCGATATTTGGGTGGGCACACTGAACGGGTTGAATCGCTACAACCCAGAGGATGAAAGCTTTACCCGCTTTCAACATAAAGAGGGCGATAGCACCAGTCTGCCTAACAATTGGGTAAGTTACCTCTATCAAGATTCGCGGGGCGGCATTTGGGTAGCCACGGAAAATGGCGTAAGCCTAATGGATAAAAAAAATGGCGTGTTTACCAACTACAACGCGGAAAACGGTCTGGCCAATAATGTGGTTACGGGCATTGCCGAAGATAAAAGTGGTCAACTGTGGTTTTCCACCCTCGACGGCCTAAGCCGTTTTAACCCCTACACAAAAACATTTCTCACCTACACCAAGCGCAATGGCTTAGCCGGTAACATCACCAGCAAACCCGCCATTCATGCGGGTGCTGATGGTTTGATGTACGTGGGCAGTACTCAGGGGCTAGCCGTTTTTGACCCAGCCAAGTTGCTGAAAAACACCGTGGTTCCGCCGGTATTTATCACCGACCTTAAAATTTTTAATAAATCCATAGCAGTTAACGCCACTAACGCCGCCCTGCCCTCCCATATCCACAGCCTAAAAAGCACCCGCCTAACCTACAAACAATCCATGTTCGCGTTTGATTTTGCGGCCCTTAATTTCCGTAACCCGGAAGTGAATCAATACAAATTTAAAATGGAAGGGTTCGATCAAAACTGGATCGAGGCCGGCCACGCCCGCTCCGCCACTTACACCAACTTGAACCCCGGGCAATATACGTTCCACGTAATCGGCTCCAACAATAATGGGGTTTGGAACGACCTTGGGGCCAGCATTCACGTGGAGATTGCCCCGCCGCCCTGGCGTACCTGGTGGGCCTATGGCATTTATGGGTTAGCGTCCTTAGGTGTGCTGTATTTATTTATCCGCTCGCAGCGCATTAAAGTGCAGTTTGAAAAACAAAAAGTTGAGCAGTTGCGCGAGGTCAATAAATTAAAAGACGAATTCCTCGCCAATACCTCTCACGAATTGCGCACGCCGCTCAACGGCATTATCGGCATTACCGAAGCGCTAATTGACGACGAAAACACGCATCTCAGTGCCCGGGTCCTCAGCCAGTTACGTATGATCGCCGCTAGCGGGCGTCGGCTATCTAACCTCGTCAACGATCTGTTGGATTTTTCGCGGCTGCGACACGCCGGTTTCGAACTTAAAATTCGCTCCTTGAATTTAGTCAATTTGTGCAACTCGGTGGTGAGTATGACCGCCCCTATGGCGCGCAAAAAAAACCTTCAGGTCAGCTGCGAGTTCGACGATTCCCTGCCCCGCGTAGCCGCAGACGAGGAACGTTTGGAGCAGATTCTTTACAATTTAGTGGGTAACGCCATTAAATTTACGCTGAGCGGTTTTGTTAAAATTTCTGCGCGCATCGAAGGCGATCGCATCGTTATCAGCATTGCCGATTCGGGTATTGGCATACCAGCCAGCGCGTTCGACTCCATATTCGAATCCTTTTCACAAGTCAGCGGCAATGCCAGCCGCGAATTTGAAGGCACCGGGCTAGGTTTAGCGGTTACCAAAAATCTCGTCGAGCTACACGGCGGCAAAATAGACGTGGCTTCCGAAGTTGATCGAGGATCTACTTTTACCTTTGATTTACCCATTGCCGATGTCAACCTAGCGCAAGTGGATATCAGCACTGTCGAGCACCGCTTGGCCACGGTTAAGGATTTGGCCATGCTAGACCAGGACATAGCGCATGACCTAGACGATGGCTTGATAGACACTACAGAACACGGCGATTTAAAGGCTCACATTTTATTGGTGGACGACGACACGGTTAATCGTCAGGTACTCATCAGTCAACTCGGTGTTAAAAAATACTATTTCACTGAGGCGAAAAATGGTCAGGCGGCAATAGACGCCGTACTCAATGATTTTTCCATCGACCTTGTCTTGCTTGACGTCATGATGCCCAGAATGACTGGCTACGAAGCAGCCCAGCGTATTCGCGAAATTCGTCCGCGACAGGATTTGCCCATTATATTTATCACCGCAAAACATTTTGCGTCAGATTTGGTTACCGGCTTTAGATCGGGAGGCAATGATTTTTTAACCAAACCCGTCTCAAAACAGGAATTGTTGTCGCGCACAAAAACCCATTTAGATTTGTCGCGCATCACCCGCAATCTTGAAAAAATAGTTGAGGAACGCACCTCTGCTATCACCGAGGCCAACCTCGCCTTAGAAGCCGTTAATAAAATAATTAACTTAATTAACCAACAAACCGACATTGATGGCCTAGTGGACATCATGCTGCAAGAGTCGGTGAATTTACTGGACACCACGGACTATGGAGCATTCTGGCTACTGGACGATGCCAGTGACCAATTTAAGCTCATGGCTGTTCATGCGCAGTCGCCATCCCCACAGATGTTGCACGACCACTTCGATGCACACCCATTAGCAGAACGTTTTAAAGAGAGCACTGTAACCATTCTGGGCGCAGCGGATCACCCCCTCTTGCTAACGGAGCCAGCCAGTGTGGATGCAGTGCTGGTAGTACCCATCCGCATCGAAGAAAAACTCACTGGCATTTTATCGCTGGTCAACCAAAAGGGCACAGGGCAATTTGACGAAAAAGTGATTGAAGCCTTAGAGCGGCTGCAAATTCACGCGGTATCCGCTGTATCCAAAGCGCGCATGCTCGAAGTATTGAAAATGCAAAATAATAAACTCGAGGAGACAAGTTTTACCGATCAGTTAACTGGGCTGCATAACCGGCGTCACCTCATTAAAAATATTGGGATAGATTTATCCATCTGCATGCGCAAACACGAGGTGGCCTTGAGCAACCATCAAGCCCCGCAAGATGCGGATGTGGTGTTTATGATTATTGATATCGACCACTTTAAAATGGTCAACGATATTCATGGCCATGCCGCCGGCGACACCATTCTTAAGCAATTTGCCACTTTGCTGTTATCGGTATTCCGCGAGTCCGACTATATCGTGCGTTGGGGTGGCGAAGAATTTATGGTGGTGCTGCGGTTCTGCCAACGCGCCGACGCCGCCCAACTGGCCGAGCGCTTCCGCGCGGCAGTGGAACACGCCGATTTCGATGTGGGTGCAGGTGTGGTTTTACACAAAACCTGCTCAATCGGCTTCGCCTGCTTCCCCTTCTATTGCGATCGGCCAGAAGATGTTACCTGGGAACAGGTTGTTGAAATAGCCGATAAAGCCTTGTATGCAGCCAAAAAAACCACACGCAATGCCTGGGTGGGCATTATGACCGACGGGCTGGCCGCCAGCAGCTACGCAGATTCCGAGCTGTTATCTAGGCCTGACCTGTTAGTAAGTATGCCAGGAGTGTACCTACAGACGTCCATTTCTCCGGCAACGCCCATTACGTGGAGCTGACACACCGAGCCCTTCGCTGCCGCGCATCGGCTCTTACCGTAGTACTAAGGCAATAGGTCGGCGCATAACGCCAAATTCGTGACCACCACCAAAAGTAGACTGGGTAGAGAGAAGTGAAACCCTACACAGCAGGCGGCAGCAATAAAAATCATCGTAACTATTCGGCATATTTCCCCGTGATCCCCGCGCAGGCGGGGATCCAGCGGTCAATAGACGGTTTTTACTTGAGTGAATATCGTGATAGCGTCGGAGCAGTTGCCATCTGGATCCCCGCCTGCGCGGGGATGACGTGAGAAAATGAAAATTGTGCTGAATAGTTACAAATCATGTCGAGAGAAGAAGTGTGTAGCCCAGCGAAATTCCGCATTTCCCAACGTTCAAATGCTGGGTTTCGAGCGTTACGGCAAAGGCATTTGGGAGACGGTAAGCAAGTCAGCCGGGGAATTTGGTTTGGCCACTATCGTGCAAAAAGAAGGGGAAATACTCAGCTATGAGATTACCAATCCCGGCAAACTCGACCAAACCTACTGGAACCAAGCGGTTACCCAGCTCACGGTTGCCTCAACCCTGGGTGCTGGGCTACCTTGGCTCGGTGCCATCATGAGTGGCGGAGCCAGAGGAAACTTTAAAGTCATGTGGAATAGCCCAAACGAGCTTAACCCAACCCGCCTTAAGGCCGTGACCCCCATCCGTGGCGCGGTGTCGCAAAAATTGATAGGTTCCCTAGCCGACACCACTGGCAGCGACGTTTTGGCCCATGCGGGGGGCAATGTCATTAAGTTAAGAAAAATCCCTTTTAAAAACCGCACACTAACGGCATAATCCACACCAGACTTTATTGGAGCCCCCCCATGAACTGTACACAAACCGCCCCAAATTGTACAAAATTTGTACAGCCGCCTAGCTCACCCTGATTTTATAGCGCAGCATAGAACGAAGCCCACGGCGTTCACCCGCACGCGC
>CAMCXE010000115.1 GCA_945882995.1 Thalassocella blandensis
TGCTGCGCAAAAGTATTCCATAAAACCACAACTTAAAAACTGCCGCTGAACTCGGCGTTCAATGCCTCCCATCCTGCACAGCCACGAAATACCGCGGCGCAAAAACCTTGCGCCAGCTCACTTCGCTCGCCCCTTAAACTTGCGTATGATGCGCGCCTTCTAAACGGTTCGCGCGGCGCCACGGTCCTCATGCAATACCTATCCCCAGAGTTTGCCCTGGCTTTTCTTGCGTTTCTTTGGCTCTATTGGTTCGTTGCCGTTGGCTCAGGCTCTCGGTTACAAAACCTTATGCTACTGGTCGCCAGCTATGGGTTTTACCTATCTTTCGATTGGCGTTTACCCCTCCTGCTGGCGGGCTTTTCAATTACCATCCTCGGGTTGGCCAAACTCATCCCGTCCCACCATGGCCCAAGGCGCTGGCCCGTGGTTTGTGGAGCCTTGGCAGCCCTTGCCAACTTAGCTGCTTTCAAATACTACAATTTTTTTCGCGAGGCTTTAGCCAGCGGGTTCGAACTATCCAGCCTACCCGTTCTGGACATGCTGCTTCCCGTTGGCATCTCGTTTTACACCTTCGTGGGCCTAAATTACCTGTTTGTTGTGGGCCGTGGCGAACGAGCGCCAGCCAGCTGGAGCCACGGCTTACTTTTTCTAAGTTTCTTCCCCACCCTGTTAGCCGGCCCCATTTGTCGGCCGCAAGAATTGTTGACCCAGATAGAAGCTAACACCCCGCGCAAAATCCTCCACCTCGACAAAGCGCTACTGCTGATTGTAAGCGCCTTGGTGAAAAAAATTTGGCTGGCAGGCTGGCTGGCGGAAACCTGGGTTAACCCCGTGTTTGCCGACCCCAGCCATTACCATGCACTGGAACTTATCGGCGCTGTTACCGCTTATGCTTGGCAACTGTTTTTCGATTTTTCCGGCTACACCGATGTAGTAACCGCCTTGGCGCTGTTGCTGGGCTTTAGTTTGCCAGCGAACTTTCGCCAGCCCTACCTCGCACTCAATCTCACTGAATTCTGGCAACGCTGGCATATCACCCTGTCGCGCTGGATCCGCGAATTTGTCTATATCCCGCTTGGCGGTAACCGCGCTTCCTGGCTGCGCACCCAAGTAAATTTGGTGATTGCCATGACCCTTTCGGGGCTTTGGCACGGCGCCGGCTTCACATTTATTGTGTGGGGACTGTGGCACGGTTTGGGCTTTGTGGTACAAAACCTCTGGCGCCGCTTCACTAAAATTCAGCTACCCAATGGGCTGGCGCAAGCCATCACCTTCGCCTTCGTGTGTTGTGGTTGGGTAGTATTTCGCGCGGACAACTGGCAAGTTGCAGAAGAATTTTTTGTAGGTCTGACCAACTGGCACCAAAAACCCAGTCTAAATTGGCCACTTTTGGCTATTTACCTTTGCATTTTTTTTGCAGCCGCCAAACAGGCAGAAGCGGTGGTGCCACGCCTCGAAACCATTTTGACCAGCCTGCGTTGGTGGCAAAAATCCGTCTGCTGCGCCTTAGTCGCTATAGGCGTAATTACCCTCGCGCCGGCCGGTGTGCCGGGTTTTATCTATTTCGGATTTTAGGACCACTAGCGCCCCATGACTCTAGAACAAAATCTGAAGACGCTTTTTCTGTTTGCGGTCCTTGTATTAGCAGCGAACTACAACAGTTTCGCCTTCTATGTGCAGCAGATGTATCAGCTGCCTCTGCCCCTCATGGGCGACGAAACCGAGGATCAGGCTAACGCCGTTCCACCTGGGTCCAGCACTGAGCCTTCGGCAACCTTCCACAAATTACTTGTTGGCGCAAGTACTCGATTGCTGCTGATTGGCCAAGTGGTAACTCTTGGTGAAGACGCGTTAATAACGCCGGCTCCCCTCAAGGAGATTGCCGCAATCCCTCCCCTACCAACACCCCTTTGCCCCTCGAGTCCAGACAGTCCGGCGGACGAAGCAGCACACCTACATGCATCAGCATCTTCTAGCCGGGCCGTTGACCCAACCACCGGCCAAGGATTCGCAGAACAACCCCAACCAACGTCGGAACCGTCTAGCACCGTCGACCTCAACATGGCGCTTACACCCAGTAATGCAGCCGGCCAGAGCCCCGCAAACACAAAAGTGCTCATGGCTGGTGATTCCATGATGCAAGGCGTTGCACCTCACTTGAAAATCTTTTTGCGCAAGGAATTCGGCCTAGAGTCTGTAGACCTAAGCAGACAAAGCACTGGGCTGGCTTACCCCGGTCTATTTAATTGGCCCCAGACGTTAGAAGACGCCTTCGCCACCGGCGAATACCAAGCGGCCGTCATTTTTCTAGGTGCCAATGACACTTGGGACATGATCCAAAAAGGTCGCGCCTTAACCTTTGGCGGTGCGGCTTGGAAAGCCGCCTACGGGGAACATGTGAGCAAAATTCTCACCTCAGCTAAGGAACATAAGGTTAAAGTGATTTGGCTGGGGGCGCCGCCCATGGGGCGCGAAAAAATGGTCGACCGCATTCCCATTCTCAACAGCGTGTTTCAAGATGAAATTGCTAAATTTCCTGGCCTAGCCAAATTTGTACCCACCGCCCCCAGCCTCACCCCAGATGGCAATAGCTTTGCAGCCTATCTTGAACTGCCCGAACAGGGAAAAGTCATGATACGTGCTCACGACGGCGTACACTTCACCCCCGTAGGGCAGCGTATGCTGGCCAAACTTACCCTTCAGCAATTTAAGCGGCCCGCCGCACAGGACACCCCAGTATGGGACGCACTCTAACCGGTCTACTCCTGCTGCTCTGCGCCACAGTCTGCGCCGCAAATACATCGCCGCTTGTGGACTTTGGCGACCCGAATGCTGCCAACCTCTGGAACGAATTTCGTCAGTTAGCCAAAGGCAAGCGCACCGAGCCTTTGCGCATCATGCAATTCGGGGACTCCCATACCGCTGGCGATTATTTTACCGGCCGCCTGCGTATATTGATGCAAAACCGTTTTGGCGACGCTGGTATTGGCTGGCTACCGCCCGGTGCCATTACCAATCAACGCTCCGCGTATTTCAAGGCTCAAAATCGCGGCCTTTGGCAATTGCTCGACAGCAAACAACCCAGCCAAGAGGGGGTTTTTCCCCTAGGGGGGTTCTACCAAATCACGCCGAAGGGCGGACGAATGGAGTTTAACGCCAAGGACCCACTAGCCGCAGGTCGCTGGCAAATTAGCGCTTGGACCCAAGCCAGTGGCACGGGGGTTTGGCGGCTAACCCTGGCGTCCGGCGAACAACAAGCGCTGCGGGCCAACGCCGATGCTAAAAACCCCTGGAATTTAAGCACCCTAGAAACCCGTGCCCCAAATCTTGAACACTTTGCCTTGTTGGCCCCGCGCGGTTCGGCCATTGGCGGTCTCGCGTTGGATCGTTTGACGCCAGGAGTAACCCTAGATGCCATTGGCACCAATGGCGCCCGCGGCTCGCAAATTTCACGCTGGGACCCACACGCCATGCGCCGACAAATGCTCTGGCGTAATCCGCAGTTAATTATTTTGGCCTATGGCACTAACGAAGCCTTTGATTTCAAATTTTCCAGCGCAGAATTTGAAAGTGAGCTGCGCGACACGGTGCGCCAACTACGCTATTACGCGCCCAATGCGGCCCTACTGCTACTGAGCGCTCCCACCTCCGCCAAACCCACCCCACCCAACGCCAGTGCCGGCTGCCCGCAACCCCTAGCCATGGGATTGCTGGGCGTATTGGACGTGCAAAAGCGCATTGCCCGTGAAGAACGCACGTTGTATTGGGACTGGACAGCATTCATGGGCGGGCCATGCGGCGCCACACGCTGGGCGAACCGCACACCACCCCTGATGGGCAAAGATTTAATTCACCTTTCCCGCGACGGCTACGAGGCCAGCGCCGAAGAATTATTTCGAGCGCTGCTGGCGAATATTCATGGGTGAGGATTGAGTGCGGAGGCTTTACGTGGGGTGTTTGCTTCCTGAAATTTCTTTGTTAAAACCAAACCTAAAAATAAATCCCTCCCCAGCCCTCCCTTTTTCAAAGGGAGCGGGTCACACCCCACTTTGCAACAAGAAGGGAGTCATCCCGCCTTGGTAAAAGGGAGCGGGTCACACCCCACTTTGCAACAAGAAGGGAGTCATCCCCCCTTTGTAAAAGGGAGGGGGTTACACTCCGATTTGCAACAAGAAGGGAGTCATCCCCCCTTGTAAAAGGGGGCTAGGGGGATTTCGGTTTTTTCATTTTCGCTTTCCCCGTCGCCGGCTTTGGCCTCCTGCGTCGCTCTACCTCCTGCATCCATGCAGTCGCCGGCTTTGGCCTCCTGCGTCGCTCTACCTCCTGCATCCATGCAGTCGTCGACTTTGGCCTCCTGCGTCGCTCTAATTCGCCTCTCCAATCGCCAAAAAAACGGGCTAATCCCGCTTCGGCTGGATCGTGCCCGTGACATTGGAAAGCTTTTAATCAAAGCAAAACCCCTCACTAACAGACATTTAACTCGCGCTATTTTTTTCTTTTTCTTTTGTATGCAAACGAATATGCAATTCACGCAGTTGTGCCAACTCCACAACGCCTGGTGCATCCGTCATTAAACAGGCTGCAGACTGCGTTTTGGGGAAAGCGATAACATCGCGAATAGAATCGGATTTAGTCATTAACATAATCAACCGATCCAAACCGAACGCCAAACCACCATGAGGCGGCGCGCCGTAGCGTAATGCATCCAATAAAAATCCAAATTTTTCGCGCTGTTGCGCCTCGGTAATTCCTAAAATACCAAACACCGCCTGCTGTAGCGACTGATCGTGAATACGAATAGAGCCACCGCCCAATTCAGTACCATTTAATACCATGTCATAGGCGCGAGACAAAGCAGCAGCGGGATTAGCCGCTAAGTCCTCAACACTGCAAGAAGGCGAAGTAAAGGGGTGATGCGCCGCAGTTAACCCACCATTATCAGTCACTTCGAACATGGGGAAATCAACCACCCATAACGGCGCCCACTCAGAGGTATACAGCGCCAAATCCGCGCCCAATTTACAACGTAAAGCACCCAAGGCTTCGGACACCACTTTTGCAGAATCAGCGCCAAAGAAAATAATATCGCCATTCTGTGCGCCCACGCGCTCCAGAATAGCTTTACGAACTTCCACAGGTAAATGCTTCACAATCGGTGATTGCAAACCTTCTTCCAAATCGGTTACATCATTAACTTTAATGTACGCCAACCCTTTTGCGCCATAAATACCCACAAATTTGGTGTAGTCGTCAATCTGTTTGCGCGAAAGTTTCTCGCCGGCACCCGGCACATTTAGCGCCGTTACACGACCTTTCAGGTCTTTTGCCGGCCCAGAAAATACTTTAAATTCCACTTCGCTCATCAAGTCCTTTACTTCCACCAGTTGCAGGGGAATTCGCAGGTCAGGTTTATCTGAGCCGTATTTTTCCATGGCTTCGGAAAATGGCATACGCGGAAATTGGCCTAAATCCACCTGCAACATAGCAGCAAATAAATCGCGAATCATGCCCTCAGTAATACCCATAATCTGCTCCTCGTTAAGAAACGAGGTTTCAATATCAATTTGGGTAAATTCAGGCTGACGATCGGCGCGCAGGTCTTCATCGCGAAAACAGCGGGCAATTTGGTAGTAGCGGTCATAACCGCCCACCATCAATAATTGTTTGAATAATTGTGGTGATTGCGGCAAGGCAAAAAATTTGCCGTCATGGGTACGCGAAGGGACCAAATAATCCCGTGCACCTTCAGGAGTGGCGCGAGTGAGGATGGGGGTTTCAATATCTAAAAAGCCATTGCTATCCAGATAATTGCGCATGATATTGGTGACTTTAGAACGGAACCGCAGATTTTTTTGCATATCGCTGCGGCGCAGATCCAGATAGCGATAATTCAAGCGGACATCTTCACCCACCGTGGCATGGCCATCCAATGGAAACGGCGGAGTTTCCGAGGTGTTTAATATCTGTAAATTTAAGCCGTAAATCTCAATTTCCCCAGTACCCATATTGCGATTTACGGTGCCGGCAGAGCGCGCTCGCACTTTACCAACTACTTGCAACACATATTCGCTGCGCACTTTATCGGCCAGCGCAAAATTCTCTTGGGTATCAGGGTCGAATACGACCTGCACAATACCGTCGCGATCGCGCAAGTCGATAAAAATCACTCCGCCGTGATCACGACGACGGTCTACCCAGCCACAAAGGCTCACTTCTCTATCAATATCGGCACTGCTCAAAGCACCACAATAATCACTGCGCAGAGCTCTACCTTGGGTTGAATTAATCTTTTGATGTGGGCGCAGCACTTGGCGCCGCCGCTGGACTAGGGGCTTTAGATTCCCCCGCTGATGGAGCGCTGCCGCTGGCAGCATCTCCGGCTAAATTCTTTTTGTTGCCCGATTTAAAATCCGTCTCATACCAGCCGCCACCGGTCAAACGAAAACCCGCGGCGGATATTTTTTTGGTCAAGGTCGCCTGCTGGCAGGCAGGGCACTCCGTTAAGGGCGCATCACTTAATTTTTGTAACGCCTCCAGCTGGTGCTGGCAGGCTGTACACTCGTACTCATAAATTGGCATATATGGATCTCTCTACCCAAACGTTACCCAGAGGCACGGGGTTAATGTATGTCCAAACTCTGCAGGGGCGACCGCTGATGCAGCCCCAAGGCCTGCAAGCGCCCATTATACATGAGGCGACGGCCTGCGAAAAACCACCCCAGCAAGGCCGAAGCGAGGCCAAAAAACACCCAAAAACAGGTGGATTTTTGTAATCCCGCAAGAAAAGCCGCCATTTTTAGCTGTTTTTCATCAATGGGTGTTGCCCAACGCGCTGCAATCCACTATATATAGGCACAAGTCGTCACAGGTTAGCTATTTCTTCTCGTGAACACCTAGCATTTCCCAAACGATGTTCAAATTTCCATTGTCCACCATTCCTTGAGGTCATTCCCATGGCAGCACCCAAAGCTTCAGCAAAAAAAGTCGCACCCAAAAAAACAGCCGTTAAAGAAGTCGCCAAAAAAGTGGTAAAAAAAGCGTCGAAGGCCGACTCAAAACCCAGCAAAGCCACATTACAAGTTAAAGAGCGTTTTTCCAAAGCCGTGCTCTTGGCGCATATAGCAGAAGCCACCACGCTGAGCAAAAAACAAGTTACCGCCGTATTCGACACTCTTGGTCTAGTGATCGAAGCGCATCTGGGTAAAAAAGGCCCTGGTGAATTTGTTCTGCCAGGCATGTTGAAAATTGCTACCGTGAAAAAACCCGCCAAAAAGGCCCGCAAAGGCATCAACCCATTTACCGGGGAAGAAACCACATTTAAAGCGAAGCCCGCTAGCGTAGCCGTTAAAATCCGCCCGCTGAAAAAACTGAAAGCCGCCGTAGAATAAGGTTTTTTGGGTTACGGGGTTGCCCGTAACCCAGCTCCCCCCGCAACACACAACCCCCTCTTTACACCGCTGCCTGAAACCCCTCACCCACCAGCGCGCCGCGCAACTTCGCCACACGATGGGCTAAGTCCGCTGCTTGATAATCCAGTGCAGGTACCGCCCCCCAGATGGGATTCGGCCAAGCGGCATCATTCTCAAATCGCGCCACATGATGCAAATGCAACTGCGGCACGCGATTCCCCAGCGCCGCCAGGTTCATTTTTTTGGGTGCAAACAGATCGGTCATCACCTCGGCCAAATGGCTGGATTCGCGAATCAACGCATATTGATCCTCAGTGTCCAAGTGATGGATTTCCCGCACATCCTCTCGGGCAGGAACCAAAATACACCAAGGATAATTAGCGTCTCGGTGCAGCAATACCCACGAGAGATCAAATTTGCCCAGCAATAGTGTGTCGGCTAACAATTGGGGATGTAATTCAAACATAGCCATTCTGTACTCCTTAGTGGTTAGTCGCATAAAATACGCGGCTTGCGGGTGAAGTTTAGGCCGCCTGCTTGGATTATCCTAGAATCCTCGCCGAGAAACCTCCGTTGAACGCCAGAAATAGTGCGGCAGCTTCGAACGACTAGCGAGCGAGGTTACAAAGGCCTTAGTGATAAACCGAAATTTCTAGCCTTATAAAACAGGGTGCTTCCTAGGAATGCACGCCACCCATTGCCAACTCCAATCCACCTTTTGATTACACTGAGAACCTCATGCGCGTCAGCCAGTTTTTGCTTGCCACCCTCAAAGAAACCCCCGCTGATGCCAGCGTTATTAGCCATCAACTTATGCTGCGCGCCGGCATGATCCGTAAATTGGCCTCCGGCCTTTACACCTGGTTACCCCTGGGCCTGCGGGTATTGCGCAAAGTGGAGCGCATAGTGCGCGAAGAAATGGACAAAGCCGGCGCCCAAGAAGTGCTTATGCCCGTGGTGCAGCCCGCCGAATTGTGGCATGAATCCGGACGCTGGGAGCAATTTGGCCCTGAACTCACGCGTTTTAAAGACCGGCACGACAACGGCTTTTGCCTTGGCCCCACCCACGAAGAAGTAATTACCGACCTCATCCGGGGTGAAATAAATAGCTACAAACAACTTCCCGCCAATTTCTACCAAATTCAAACCAAATTTCGCGACGAAGTGCGCCCCCGTTTCGGCGTAATGCGCGCCCGCGAATTTATTATGAAGGATGCCTACTCCTTCCATGCCAGCAGCGATTGCCTATTAAAAACCTATGACGTCATGCATCAAGCCTACAGCAACGTGTTTAGCCGCATCGGCTTAAATTTTCGCGCTGTATTGGCGGATACCGGCTCCATTGGCGGTTCGGGTTCCCATGAGTTTCACGTGTTAGCGGACAGCGGCGAAGACGACATTGCCTTCAGCGATAGCAGTGATTATGCCGCAAACATCGAAATGGCCGAAGCCCTAGCGCCCCCCGCCAGCGAGGCAGCACAGCTCCCCCTAGCTAGAATTGCCACGCCGAATCGCAAAAGCATCGACGACGTTTGCCAGTATTTAAATATTCCCGCCCAGCAAACCTTAAAAACCCTGATTGTATTAGGCAAGCCTGACGACAAAAATCACCAGCCGTTAGTAGCGCTAGTACTGCGTGGCGACCATCAATTAAACGACGTTAAAGCTACCAAACTGGCAGCGGTAGCATCGCCATTAACACTCGCTTCCGATGCGCGTATTCAAGAGGAATTGGGAATTCCCACCGGCTTTATCGGCCCCGTTAACTTGCCCATTACCGTGATTGCCGACCGTGCAGCAGCACAAGCCGTAAACTTTACCACCGGCGCCAATGAAGTGGATTTTCACCTCAGCAACGCTAACTGGTTACGCGACGCCCGGTTTGATGTAATCGCCGATATTCGCAACATCGAGCGCGGAGACCCCAGCCCAGACGGCAAAGGCGTGGTGGATATTAAACGCGGTATTGAAGTGGGCCATATTTTTCAACTCGGCACCAAATATTCGGAAGCCATGAAAGCCCGCGTACTGGACGAAAACGGCAAAGAACAAACCATGATAATGGGCTGTTACGGCATTGGTGTATCCCGCGTGGTGGCCGCCACTATCGAACAAAATTACGACGACAAAGGCATAATTTGGCCCGCGAGTATCGCGCCATTTCACGTCGCCATTATCCCCATCAATTTACAAAAATCCCCTGCAGTCGCCGAGATCTGCGAAGCCTTATACCGCGAATTAACCGCCGCCGGCCTAGACGTTTTGTTTATGGACGAACCCAAAGCACGCTTAGGCGCAATGCTGGCCGATGTAGAATTAATCGGCCTACCCCACCGCTTAGTGGTTGGCGATCGCGGTTTAGAAACAGGCACCGTGGAATATAAAGGCCGCCGCGATGCGGATAGCCAACAAATTGCGGTGGCTGATGTTTTGGCGAAAATAATTGGCTGAGGGGTAAATAGTCTGGTGGTTTTGCCGGCCGGCGCTGAGCCGGTTGGTTCAACCAACCTAGGGACGCACCTCACGTATTCAAACTAAATAAACATCCCACAGGACGAAACCTTGGCGCGCCTTACGAGACGTAAATTTGATACAAACCCACGTTAAGTTGCCCACGAACATAATTGCAAAAAACGAGCTTTACATGACCGGTGACGACATAGTTGGCGGCGCAGTGCGCGCCGAAATCCTACGCAGACTGCGTGCCACAGAAACCCAGCACAATGTGCGTATTCTCTATGCCTGCGAGTCGGGAAGTCGCGCATGGGGATTTCCTTCGCCGAATTCTGACTACGATGTACGCTTTATTTATGTACGTCAGCCAGACTGGTATCTGTCGTTCGACATCGAGCGCCGTCGGGATGTTATTGAATACCCAATCGTTGATGAAATTGATTGCAATGGCTGGGACATCAGAAAGGCGCTACAGCTACTCACTCGCACTAACGGCGCATTGCTGGAATGGCTTAACAGCCCCGTTCGCTACATTGAGACCGGCCCGTTTGCCGAGTCCCTGCGGACGCTCGCCCCAGCGCTGATGAACCCTATAGCCTTGTGTTACCACTACAGCCATATGGCCAGAGGCAACGCCCGGGAATATCTATTTAAAGAGCAAGTACGGCTCAAAAAATATTTCTATGTACTGCGCCCGCTGCTGGCCATTCGTTACATCGAGCAAGGCCTTGGGGTTCCGCCCGTAGAATTCCAGCACTTGGTAAACGCCGTGTTGCCTGAATATTTATTGCCCAGCGTTAATCGCCTGCTGGAATTAAAACGCAGCTCAGAAGAACTGGACATGGGTGCCCAGGTGCCAGAAATTAACGCATTTGTGGAGCAAGAATTGGAGCGCCATGGCACGGCGTTTACTGGACAGGGCCGCCCGGAAATTCTGGGCACGGAGGAGGCGTACGCGCAACTTAACACGATTTTCCGCGCTGCCATCGGTGCGGGCGGAGACTAACCTTAGCAATCTCGGCGACGCACTTAACTCGCATTAAATTTTGTAGACTGACACCTCGCCGGGCCCTGGGGAATGCAAACTAGCGCGGGTTACGCGCTGAATTGCCGGCCTATCCATTGACATTCCAACTCATAATTGTGGTTTGAACTCCGTTGTGTGTTGCGCCATGTAATACACGGAAACCCTGTTTCAGATATAAATTAATATTTTTCTGCTCACACTGAAGATACAACGTATGAATATTCAATTGCCTCACGTGTTTTTTGGCTTCATCAATTAACGAAGACGAATACCCTTTGCCCCGCTCACTTTTTGAAACAAACACGCCCCCCAGCCAATGTTCATATTCCGGATATTGTTTGCTCTCTCTAACTTTCAGCTCTACAGCTGCCACCAAGTCAACTGCAGAGTGCGCAACAATAATTAGCGGAAGGTCGTATCGGCTACGAGCTCTTAAACTCACATTTTTACGAACGTCCTCCAGAGCAACACCTGGAACAGTATGCGCCCATTCATCAAAATACCACTGCGCGATCTTATCAGTCTCGTGATGGCAATCTGCCAAATATGAAATTTTCATGAGGTCTCTTTGACTACATAACGCCGAGTTTTTTTTTTGAAAGTTATCGCCCCAGCAAGAATGACTAATTTAGGTACTGCGGCTAACGCGTAACTCGCTTTAACTAAAAATTTTTTCGGTCGCCCCCCGCAGCGAGAGCGCGAAAAGTGAATTTCCGGGGGTGCCTTTTAGTGCCCCCACGCCCAACTCAAGGGCCGTGGAAATAAATAACTATCCCAAATACCTCTGGCTTTGTTCCTGAAAATTTTTTAAAATTGCCACTCCCAACCCATAGAAAAATATCATGTAGAAGATCATATATTATGGAAAAATACAGCTATCAAGCTCAAAGGTTA
>CAMCXE010000116.1 GCA_945882995.1 Thalassocella blandensis
TCAGGGTGAGCTAGGCGGCTGTACAAATTTTGTACAATTTGGGGCGGTTTGTGTACAGTTCATGGGGGGGCTCCAATAAAGTCTGGTGTGGATTATGCCTTTAGTGTGCTGTTTTTAAAAGGGATTTTTCTTAACTTAATGACATTGGGTTGGGGGGCATTTAGCACAAATAAAAAAGCCTCGCCGGTTCACACCCGCGAGGCTTTTTCGACTACCACAAACTATTACGCTTCCACCTCTGGCATCTCCTCCCCACCCAGCGCCACCAGCAACTCCTGCACAAAGTGGCGCAATTCCAACGCCATGATCGCAAATTCAATATCAAATTCTTCAGCCGCGGTTTCGGGGCGGCGATCTTTGGATTTTTCGATGAGGGTGTCTTCGAATTTAATCCGTTTAATACCCAGCTGCTCATCCAGCACAAAATTAATGGCCTCTTTCCACACCAGCGACATTTTGTGCACCACCATACCCACGGTGAGGTGGTTGCGAATTTCGTCGGCGCTTAAATCTTGTTTTTTACAACGCACGATGCGGCCATCTTTGGGCGCTTGCAGGTCGCACTCTTCGCCCATCACAAATGGCGCGTCGGCAAACCCCTGGGCTAACCATTGCGTCATCACCTGAACCGGCAGAATTTGCGCAGTAACCGGAAGGCACGGCAGTGTTTCTATGGCTTCGCGCAGGGCTGCCAATAGGTCTTCGGCGCGCTTGGCGGAGCCGGCATTCACCACAATCATCGCGCTTTTGGTATCGATATACGCAAAATCCAACCGCGACCGGGTAAAGGCTTTGGGCAGGAGCGTAAAAATAATTTCGTCTTTTAAATCCTGCCGCTCCTTGCGGCTTACTCGGCGGCTTTCGGCGGCTTCAATTTGCCCCACGCGTTCGTCCAGATGCTCGTTAACCACTGCGCCAGGCAAAATCTTTTCCTGTTTTTTCGCGCAGATCATGTAGCAGCCGTCGGTGGCGTGCACCAAGCTGCTGCCATGACGCCCCAGCGGCGGCACCCAACCGTAGCGCATCACGTCTAAGCCACCACAGGGGTTGAACGGCTTGGTGGCGAGTTTTTCGTCCAGTTGTTCTGGGCTGAGCTTAAAAGGTTGAGTTAAGCGGTAAAGCCGTAGGTTTTTAAACCACATAGAGGGCGTCTCTCGAAAAGGTGCGAAGGTACAACAACAAGGCTCATCGGCCCAATAGCCGCCACAGCGACCACTGGTGTCCTAGGGTTGGATGTTAACGTCAGGCGAAAACGCCGTGGGTATCTGACCAGGCGGCAGGCTCAGCTCCCCACGCCACTAAGCGACGATATCTAGCAGTTCCACTTCGAATACCAATGCACTGAAAGGTCCAATATCGCCGCCTGCACCGCGCTCGCCATAGGCCAACTGATAAGGAATAAACAGCCGCCACTTGGAGCCCACGGGCATCATCTGCAAGGCTTGAGTCCAGCCGGCAATCACGCGATTCACCGGGAATTCGGCGGGCTGATTGCGTTGTACCGAGCTATCAAACACGGTGCCGTCGATTAAGGTGCCGTGATAATGCGTTTTAACGGTACTGGTGGCGCTAGGTAGCGGGCCTTCGCCAGCGGTAATGATTTCGTATTGCAGGCCAGTTTCCGTCACGACAACGCCTTCGCGCTGAGCGTTTTGCGCCAAAAAGGCCTCACCGGCGGCAGCAAACTGCTTCGACTTCTGGGCTTCTTGCGCTTGTAACCGGCTGGATATCTCGGCAAAGGCCGCATCCAGCTCTGGGCCAGGTACTTGACTGGCCAAGCCCTGCAGGGCGTCAAGCAAGCCAGCGGCTACCGCATTGGCATCAAGGCCTGGAAAAGGGTTAGCGGCCAGCTGGCCGCCCATGCGCTGGCCGAGGCCGTAACTAACGCGTTGCTCAAGGGTGGAATAAGGATGAGACATAAGCTGGCTCCAAAAAAGGGGGCCGCAGTTTACCAGCGGGCACCCACCTTGGGGGTATTTTTAAACTCAGTCAAAAGTACTAATTTTTAGTGTTGCCTGCTCATACCTCAGAATGGGCTGGCACCGCTCAAAGGTTGTACAGATTAAATTGATATTATAAATTTGGCCTTGGCCTCTTGTATTTTGGGTTGCCTGCGGCCTGTCTCGGCTGTGGCGTACGGCTAGATCTTGTCCACAGAATCTGTGGATAACCTAGTGGATAGACTTTGCGAAACTGGGTCGAATGCCCGTTTTTTCTCGCTAGCCCAAAACTGATCAAAATTTAACCTACAAATTAATAACGTTTAAAAACAATAACTTATAAAAGTCTAGCCCTTTGGTTGAAATTTTTATCGTAAAAATTGATTGACATGCGCAGGCCCCATGCCGTGCCCAAGCTTTGTGCATAACAATTTTGAGCAACACCGCGGCCGCGGGGCAGTCATAAAAAATTCACGCTCGAAAATGCCCCAAAATGGATAAACAGGCGGGAAGGCCAACTAAGACCTTTTTATGAGTTTTTTGAATGGAGGCCGGGTTAAACCTACAACCCTCAATTGGATCACCAAAGTCTGCGCGCCCCGGGGCAGCGCCTTGCACTAGCCAAAAATGACGAACAACCCACTGGATTGCTCGTCATTTTTGGCTGGTGCTAATCACTCCGCGAGATTACGCAGACTTTGGTGATCCAACTGAGGTTTCAAGGTTAAAGGCTAAACCGCCATTACCAACCCAGATGCGTAAATAATCTGGGCCAGTAGTCTGAGCTGGCGTCGTCTACAGCCAGAAAAAGAAGGGTCGAACTTAGTGGTGATGACCGCCATCACCGTGGGCATGCCCGTGGGCAATTTCTTCCTCGGTAGCGTCGCGCAGGCTAACCACCGTGATATCAAACACTAAAGACTTGCCGGCAAAGGGGTGGTTAAGATCGAGGTCGACGTTAAATTTGCCCACTTTAATAATCCGCGCGTTAATCACACCTTTTTCGGTGTTCACCTGCACAAGGCCGCCGGGCAACAAACGTTTGTGATGACTGGTGATATGTTTAATGGGTATACGCTGCGCGTGCCCTTCAAGATAGGGGCCGTAGGCTTCTTCCGGCGTAAGGGCCACCTGAACTTCGGCTCCCACCTCCAACCCTTCCAAGCCCTTTTCAAGGCTGGGCAAAATGTTGCCATGGCCATGCAAATACGCCAGCGGCATACCTTGGCTATTGCTTTCCAGTTCTGGGCCTCCGGCTTCGGTTAGGCGATAGTGAATATTAACAACTTTGTCTTTGCTGATGGTCATAACCGTACCCTGGTTGAAAAAGGCCGCGATTATAGCCATAGCCGCCACGGGATGCAGGTGGGGAATTGTACTGTTGCGCACAGCCGCTCAAAATACCGCTTGCTGGGGCAGCCCACGGCAACCTCTGTACCGCTCAGCCACGCCTCACTAAAAATTTCGTCACTATTCAGCATGTTTCCCCGTCATCCCCGCGCAGGCGGGGATCCAGCGGCAAATAGACGGTTTTTACTTGAGTGAAGATCGTAAGATCGTAATAGCTTTAAACCTAGAAACCTCAGTTGGGCGCCAAAAAGCTGTGTAAGCCATTGGTCTGATTAGTGAAAATTAAAAATGGCGGGCAACCTGGTTGGTTGTTCGTCATTTTTAACTTTTGCTAGGCGCGCCAAGGGGTTGCGCAGACTTTGGTGATCCAACTGAGATTTCTAGGTTAAAGCGATAGCCATCTGGATCCCCGCCTACGCGGGGATGACGTAAGAAAATGAAAAATGTACTGAATAGTTGCAAAATTTCTATTGGCAGCCAGCAACGCGACGGGCAAAATTCGCCCAAGCCACGCCAAATGCACCTAAGCTATACACAGTTGGGCCAGCGACCACGCTGGGTCCCAACCTACGCATCCGCTTAGAATCTTCTCTCCACAATTAACTTGGTATTCACTATGGTTTATCCACTCACCGCCAAACCGGCCCTTAGGCTGTTCATCTGCACGCTGTTTCTCTCGATGCTTAACGGCTGCACCGTGTTGGCCATAGCCGATGTCGCCGCCAGCACCGCCATAGGTGTCACCAAGGGCGTGGTAAAAACCACGGGCAAAGTCGTAGGGGCGGTTATTCCTGACGGCGACGACGACGAGAAAAAATAGCCCCCCTAAAGCGCTTTACGCCCTGCACCACCAAGCGGTTATGAACATCTACCTCTGTTGAACCCAGAAATCTCAGCTGAATCACCAAACTCGGCAATGTCATTGGGTTAAAGATTTGGGGTGTGGTAGGGGCGCCGCTTGCTGCGCCCGAAGTCGGCTAGTACCTGTTGTTTCTTCCTGCCCAACCCCGGGCGCAGCAAGCGGCGGTCCTAACTTTTTCCTTAACTTAATAGCGTTGCAGCGCTTTTTGGTGTTCAACAAGGGTTTCAAGGTTGAAACCAAACACCGCGCCCCCAAGGTGATGTCATTCACTTTCTCTTGAGGAGCCCGCCCCATGTTTCGCATCGCCCTGTTTCTGCTCACCAACCTGGCTGTCCTGCTGGTCGCCAGCATCGTTCTTAACCTCCTCGGCGTGGGCAACTACCTTGAACGCGGGGGCGGCATAAACCTCAGTTCGCTGCTGGTGTTTTGCGCCGTGTTTGGCTTTAGTGGTTCGTTAATATCCCTCCTGCTGTCCAAGTGGATGGCCAAACGCAGCACCGGCACCGAAGTGATAACCCAACCCCGCACCCCCGACGAAGTGTGGCTGCTGGATACCGTTAAACAATTGGCAGACCGCGCCGGTATTGCCATGCCCGAGGTGGGCGTATTCCCCTCGGAAGAATCCAACGCATTTGCCACCGGCTGGAATAAAAACGCCGCCTTGGTTGCGGTGAGTATCGGCTTGTTAAATCGTTTCAGTCGCGATGAAATTCGTGCGGTACTGGCCCACGAAATTGGTCACGTGGCCAATGGCGACATGGTCACACTCGCCCTTATCCAAGGTGTGGTGAACACGTTTGTGATATTTTTTGCGCGTATTTTCGGTCACATTGTCGACCGCGCTTTATCGCGCAATGACAACTCCGGCCGCACCGGCTTTGGGTTTTACATCGCCACGTTTTTTGCCGAAATAGTGTTGGGTATATTCGCGAGTTTAATTGTGGCCTGGTTCTCCCGCCGTCGCGAATTCCGCGCCGACTACGCCGGGGCCACCTTGGCCGACAAACACAGCATGATTTCCGCCCTGCAACGCCTGCGCGCCGAAGCCGAACAAATCGGCCCCAGCCACATGCCCGCCACGCTTACGGCGTTTGGTATTTCCGCGGGCGCTAGCAATAAATTGCTACAAGCGTTTGCCAGCCATCCGCCGCTAGACGAGCGTATACGGGTTTTAGGGTTGCTCTAGCTTTTGTTACGAAGGTTGCAAGCGCATAAGACCAAACAAGCGAGAACAGAAAATGCCAAGTCAGGTTAAGGGCGTCTCCGGAAATTCACTTTTCGCGCTCTCGCTGCGTTATTTTCATGCTAAGTCGGTCATTTATACAGCATAAACTCACGCCATCCGCCTTCGGCATCAAAAATGGCAATCCTGCCATTTTGTAATTATTCACCACTTTATTATCGCAGTGAATTCCAGCCTATATTTCGCTCTGCTGAGCGAGTTACTTTTCTTTGCGTGCACAAAGAAAAGTAACCAAAAGAAAGTGCACCCCACTTTTTGGTTTTTGCTGCGCAAAAATTCCCTCCCTCCGAGGCGATTTTGAGGGTCGCCGTGGCGTGACATCCTGTCCCGTCACAGCTCAAATGGACGTCCTGTCCATTTGCCCCTCAAAATCACCTCTCCACTCGGCCAAAAAAGGGGATCTTCCCGCTACGGAAAAAATGTGCGAATTTCAAGGTTTTTACAAGTGCTGAATAGTTACGCCATTTTTTTCCTGTCCCGTCACGGCTCAAATGCACGTCTCGGCAATTGCTCCTCAAAATCACCTCTCCACTCGGCCAAAAAAGCGGGCTGGTCCCGCTTCGGCTGGGGTGTCGCTATAACAGTAGAAAACAATTAAAAAGAGTCTTGATTTTCAATCTTTTTGCCCCTCCCCCTTTTGAGGGGGAGGCTGGGAGGGGGTTTCTTGATGAAGGAAAATCAACCTGAAACGGCGGGCCGACCTCACTTCGGCAGAACCGAGGCTGTAGCTTTAGGAAGCATTTTTACAAAGATAAACGACTTAACTAATTGACATTACCTCCTATAAATCTGGCCAATTTCTCCAATCAAGGCGAGTAAATTTTTCAACGCCAGTTTTCAGCCAATTTAAATTTCATAGCGATTATTCCGCAGCCAAATAGCGCCGCAAATAAATAGCGCGGTAACGGCAAATATCACCAAATAAGCCTGCCAACCCACTGCAGCAAACTTGGCCGAACTAAGCGCCCGCACCAACGCATCGCTATAGGCGCTCCAGACTTCGCGCACATGAGAATTAATACCTATATCTGCAAGTATAGAGCCCAAAAACCACACTCCAACGGGCAGCACCGAACTCAATATCACCGGCGATTTTTTGGCTAGGGCCGAACAAAATAGAAAATAACTGAAAATGGGGGCCAGCAACAAGAACATTAGCAGTCCCATTCCCACAAGCTCTAAGATAGTAGGCGGTGGCACATCTATGACAAAAATCTGCTTCATTACCAATGCCACGGGGGCGCCCGCCATGGATAACACCCCAGCGGTTGCCGCGGTGGCGCACAGGAATAGGAACAGGCTTGACAATAACAGAGCCACTGGCGGTAAACCTATGACAATAACCAGTTTAACGAGTACATTTACTGTCTCACTTACCGGCATGGACCGCCAAAACAATATATCGCGGCTTTTACGGTCATCCAAAAGAGCGCCGTGAGTATAAATTGCTAACACAATACAATAGGTGATCGAAAGCAGAACCAAATTTACAATCAACACCGAATAAACAAACTTGCCGAAAAATTCTGGGTCCCGCGCGACAATGGATTCAAAATCGCGTTTTTGGACCAACTCCATCACACCTGATGCGCCACCGCTATCAGAATTTTTAATTTCAAAAAGACAATTATCTGTAGATTTGCAGGCAAACTGAATTGAGCCATTCTCGTGACCAAAGACTCCAATAATCTCACGCGAATAAATAGCCGCCACAACCAATATCAGCAAAACCAAACCCGTAACCAGCAGCGGAGCATAAACAAACCCAGTTTTGTGCTCCCAAAATTCACGTTTAATTTGCGTAAGTAATAATTTAGTTCGCATAAAACTCTCCCTTCACATGAAGATTAGGTGCAATTTTTGCCACAAATACATCCGCCACGCTGGGCTGCAATAAACGCCCCAGGGTTTGCAATTGTGCGGCATTGGCATTTTCAAACAGCATACGCAGGCCGCCTAGCATTGGGCGCACGTCTATAGGCCCTAGGGCTAAAGCCGCCGTCTGCTGGGGTGGCTCCACCTGCAATGCCATAAAATGCTGGGGCAAATCGTCCATGCTGGTTTCCAGCACTATTTTGCCGTTATGGATAAAAATTAAGTCGGTTAAAATACCTTCAATTTCTTCCACTTGATGCGTGGTGATTACAATGGTTTTTTGTGCATCGTAGTAGTCGTTAAGCAAGGCCTCGTAAAATTGTTTGCGGTAAACAATATCCAATCCCAAAGTGGGCTCGTCCAGCACCAAAAGCCTGCTATCGATGGCCATAATCAACGCCAAGTGCAGCTGCGTAACCATACCCTTGGATAATTCGCGAACCCGGCTGTGCAGGGCAATCTGGGTTTTTTGCAAAAACGCCAAGGCCTTGGGGCGATTAAATTTGGGGTGCACACCTTCCACATAATCCAGCAGTTGTTGCACCTTCATCCACCGCGGCAAAATGGCGGTGTCGGCAATAAAGGCTACATCTTCTAATAATTTTACCCGGTGTTTTACTGGGTCAAGGCCAAACACCTGCAAATCGCCCTGCACTGGCGCTAAGCCCAAAATGCCTTTAAGCAGTGTGGTTTTACCGGCGCCATTGGGCCCAATTAAACCCACAATACGCCCCGAGGGCACGGTTAAATTAATGCCGTCCAATACCGGCTTGCCGTTGAATTGTTTACGCACCCCGCGCGCTTGAATAATGGTGTTCATCTATTGCTCCTTATTCGCTTGTTGAATTGCGCTGCATAATTCATCCAGGGTTAACCCCAAATGTTGCGAACGCTTTAATAGGGCGGGTAATTCTTGATTTAAAAATTTCTCCTTTTCCAAGCCATGTAGCCGCGCTTGCGCACCGCTCACCACGTACATTCCCATACCACGACGGGCTTCTACTAATTGCATATCCACTAACTCCTGCCAGGCTTTACTCACGGTTATATGATTAATTTGATATTCGCTAGCCACTTGCCGTACCGAGGGCAAGGCGTCGCCTTCTTTAAAAACCCCGGTCAACATTAGGCTGACGATTTTGTCGCGCAATTGTCGATAGATGGGCTGTTCGTCATTCCAGACATTGGTCATGGCTGCCTCTTTGTCATGCTGTTATATGTGACTATAACACCACCACACCAAATAGCAAACAACTAAAATCGGTTAGGCGAGGAAACCTACGACTTAAGTCTGAATTCGGGGATGTGGTGAAACCGTCGCGGGCAGGAAGCCGGCGCGGGAGCTAGAGGGACCTACTCGTGCGTTTTCAGACTATTCACGAATTCAGACTTAATCAGAGCCTCCCTAGAAGCCGGTAATGAAATTCGCCCATGGGTTTACACGGCCAGCCCCTACTTGCGGAGGTAAAACATGGAGGCTTGAGGTTTTTTGGCGTCACTCAATGAGGTAGCTAGGCTGCTGGACAATGTGTTGGTGATGGGTAAGCTGGCGGTTAAAAAAACCAATGGAGTGCCGTGAAATGTTACGGGCTTCAGCGTTTTCACATAATCCTAGAAACCTCAGTTGGATCGCCAAAGTCTGCGCAACCCCCGGGCAGCGCCTAGCAAAAGTTAAAAATCACGAACAACCAACCCGATTGCCCGTGATTTTTAACTTTCACTAATCGCACCAATGGGTTACACAGCTTTTTGGCGCCCAACCGAGGTTTCTAGGATAATATTTGCCTTCGTACTCCTGTATTTTTCCACCGAATTCCTCGCCATCACCACGCCCATTGCAGGTTCCCGCCGAATTAACGGTAAGTCTCCAGCATTGGCCGTAGCACTAACCTCCGCTGGGTTTCGGCTTTTGAGAGAATTTGGTGGCCACCCGGCTTTAAATCGAAATAGATATATTGGAATCCTCGCGTGCAACCAACTTCCGACGCAGCTTCTCGATCACCCACAAATACGTTAAATCGAATAAGAGCACCAAACATGGCCACACGCACAACATAGATAATCTCGTTACTTGCCCTAGACTCCTTCGGCAATTTTCGATTTATTTTTTAGGGGGATTAGGCAAAGCCGGAAAAAATGATGGCGTAGAAAATTGTTAAGCCCGCGCACCGCTTACATATTTTATTTTTAACTTTTACAAGCAGATTAATTGACTTTTAGAGAAGAAATTCCACCATCCACATGAATTATCTGCCCCGTTATCCAGCTGGCTTTTTCGGAAAGTAAAAAAGCAGCCATGTTGGCTATATCTTCCGGATTACCAATTCTTTTTAAAGGATGCCGCAGCGCATTGGATTCTTTTTTCTGCTCACTATTTAGTAACGAAGCCGCCAATGGAGTATCCGTTAATGAGGGTGCGATACAATTCACTCTTATTTTGGGAGCATACTCTGCTGCCAACGCTTTTGTTAAGCCTTCAATAGCTCCTTTTGACGCTGACACTTGCGCATGGTAAGGCAAGCCGGCTTGAACAGCCACTGTAGAAAAAAATAGTATCGCGGCATTATCGCTTTTTTTTAGCTTAGAAATTGTAGCCTGTATGACCTTTATGGCGCCAACAACCTGCAAGCTGTAGTCGCTTGCAAAATCATCTGGCTTTATTCTTTCGAATGGCCGAAGATTAATGCTGCCCGGGCAATATATGATTCCAGCTAATGTTTCAGGCAAAAAATCAAACGAGCAATTTTCATCGAGAACATTCAGATAATTATATTTGATATTAGGATGCTCTGATTTAATTTCATTCTTACTGAAGGTTCCAAATACACTATTACCCACATTTGCCAACTGCGCAGCAAGTGCCTTACCTATTCCTGACGATGCCCCAATTATTAAATAGTTTGCCATCTAGTAAACCTCATTTTTTCTGCAAGAGAATATATTTGTAATTCTGTTTTTTTGCTTTTTTAACAGCTGCCCATAGCCGAGCGATGCAAGAGAGCTTCACCCGCCCCCCCAAGGAAGCGCAAGTGGACTACCCCTCCATACACCCATCCAGTTAATAGCAAATGCAAACAAATACATTATGGGCGCATCAAATTTCAGCGCGCAAAAGAATTTGGATGTTATTTTTTTGCAGCCATTTTAATGACTCCGCCTTTCCAATAATTTTCTGTCACCTTATTCCAGCTTAAGCGTCTCGCAAAGTCACCCCCTGTTTACAACCCTGCGCCCAACAGGGGCCACGCCCGTGAGACGCATTTTTATGCAGAAAATATCTTAAAAAGTGCTCAGATATTTTTAAATGCGCCACATTTTTTTCAGTCAAGGTTTTGCATAAGGCAGCCTACCTATTGGCTTTGAAATAAAATAGGCATCAAGCCCCTGACTGATTATTACATCTTTTTTTGACAAATCAATAAATCCATCATCTTCAATCATCTCATCATCCATTACCACCTGCGCAATACTGCCGACAATCAATATAGTTCCATTAATTGTAATCGGTATAATTTCCTCCAATTTCATAGCAATTCTCACCACTGCATCCTTCACAAATGGGGCCTTGCAAAATGGGTAGTAGAGCTCCTCTAAACCAACTTTTTCAAACTCTGAAACACCTTTATCATATCGGGCAGACGTTTGATGTGCCTTTTCGTGCTGCGCAGACCGAATATAATTCAGGGTATATTCTTTTGTTTCTAAAATATTTTGCAAGGTATCTCTTTGCACACTATCGGGTCTATTTATCAATCCAAACAAAGGAGGGTTAGCGCCGAGATGGGTTAGCGAACTAAAAATAGCCAGATTGGAATCACCGACAATCGACTTTGTGCCCACCAATACAGCCTGCCTAAAGCCTGCCAGAGAATTGATAAAAGCTGTTCTGTATCGCTGCTCAAATTGCTCTATATCGTCTTTATTGATAATCATTATTTATGATCTCAGATGCTTTGCATATTTTTTTACTAACTGCTGTAAAGTAGATTTAACGAATAAATCCATAATAGATCGATAATGATAAACGAATAGTAAATTACCGAACTAACCGGTCATGCACGAACGCTGCTTTCGAACACCCATAGCTTTTCCAGCCCACCCAGAACGGCTTGAAGCGGGGCCGCTGACCTGCCAAGGGAGGCTAGCACGGCAAAGCCTCATCGACAACGCAAGCTATACGCACCCCCCCTCCCAATGTCATTAAGTTAAGAAAAATCCCTTTTAAAAACAGCACACTAAAGGCATAATCCACACCAGACTTTATTGGAGCCCCCCCATGAACTGCACACAAACCGCCCCAAATTGTACAAAATTTGTACAGCCGCCTAGCTCACCCTGATTTTATAGCGCAGCATAGAACGAAGCCCACGGCGTTCACCCGCACGCGCAAATTGCCATTCCAAACCCTTTGCCTGTTTTTGTTGAACCTCGTT
>CAMCXE010000117.1 GCA_945882995.1 Thalassocella blandensis
CGTCTAGCCCACCGGCTTCGTCTAGCCCACCGGCTTCGTCTAGCCCACCGGCTTCGTCTAGCCCACCGGCTTCGTCTAGCCCACCGGCTTCGTCTAGCCCACCGGCTTCGTCTAGCCCGCCGGCTTCGTCAAGCACACCGGCTTCGTCAAGCTCACCCGATTCATCTAGTGCATCTGATTCATCTAGTTCATCTGATTCATCTAGTTCATCTGATTCATCTAGCTCATCTGATTCATCTAGTTCATCTGATTCATCTAGTTCATCTAGTTCATCTGATTCATCTAGCAGTTCAAGCTCGTCTTCTGCGCCCGCCCTGATTGGCAGTATCGCCCAAGGCCAGGTTGAATTTGAGCAAAAGTGCGAGGTTTGCCATGGCGTGCAGGGCATTGGGGGTCCCTTTCCGAAGTTGAACACAGACAAGGTGAATTTTTTTTCTAGCTCGGATAATACCGTTAACTATTCGCTTGCAAATTTCATAACAAACTTTATGAGCTTTAGGTTCGAGGGCAGCGTTGGCGCTTGTGATGCCCAGTGTGTTTTGGATGTTGTGGCTTATATCCAGGCGGGTTTTGCCGTGCCGATTAAACAGGAATGCGGAACAGATACCGGTGTCCTGTGCGATGGCTTTGAAGGCGCTTTAATTGATTCTGGCAAGTGGTCCAAACTGGGTGCTGTCAGTCTTTCTACCGAGCAAAAATATTCCGGCAGCCAGTCGGTAAAGGTGGTTGCAAAAGGCGGCGGCTATAACGCTAATGGTATTAGGGCGGCCCTTGGCAATATGGGCAGTTTGCGTAAAAACCAATACGGCAGAATGATGATGTTGGTTACCGCCGAAAACCCCCGTGGCGGTGATTTTACTTTTGTGGAAGCCGTGGGTAAGGCCAACTATACGATACCTGCGGAAGTCTCCCCCACTCCCCCGCTGGGGGTGTTGGTTTCTTATCGTGCGCGTGTTGATGGTTCAGTCGATAAATTTGCCAACAATTACGATACCAACAATAACTGGAAGACCGATTGCTGGAGTCATAGTGGCAGCCCTCCGGCAGTGCCCAAAGACACTTGGGCCTGTATGGAGTGGAATTTCAACGCCACGTCGAATGAGCTTACTTATTGGCTTAACGGCACTAAAATGAGCGTGAGCGTTAAAAATAAAAACGGCTCGAATTGCGTTAGCCATTCACAAAACGACCTCTGGACCGGGCCTGCCAAGTTCGATAGCTTGCAGTTGGGTGCTAATCAATACAAAGCCACCGATAAGCCGCGCACACTGTACATTGACGATGTGGTGGTGGACACACAAAGAGTTGGCTGCCCAAGCGCACCCTAATTGATGTACGGCGCCCGCCGAGCTTGCTTGAAGGGTGCAATTTAATAGCCGGCCGCTGTTGACGGGGCCGGTTTTTTTGTGGGCGCTAGTTGTTAGTGGCGTGAACGTATTTTGTTTCTATTTCCGAGGACCTATTTGTGACCAGCCAAACCGAATTAGAGGCGGCGGCATTTCGCCGTCTACTGGCGCACCTTCAGCAGCGCACAGATGTGCAAAATATCGATTTGATGAATCTAGCGGGTTTTTGCCGTAATTGTTTGGCGAAATGGTATGTGGATGGCGCCCATCAGGCGGGGCAGGAAATGAGTTATGAGCAGGCGCGGGAAATTGTGTATGCCATGCCTTACGCTGAATGGAAAGCTAAATTTCAAACGCCAGTTAGCGGGTCGCCACAGGCTCAGCAGCAATAGCTTGCTGCATGTAAGGCCAAGCCTTATTCGAGGTTGATTGGCCCTGTTTTGCTCAGGTGCACATCCGGCAGGCCAATGAGCTCTAAATCGGTATCAAGCTGGTACGTTAGGCCCGCGTCCGATCCTCTCAGTATTTCCCCTAAGCGCAGTACCGCATTGATTAGGTTCATGCGTGCATCAAGCTCCACAAGGGTATCGCCCTGAGCGGCGATGGTGGGCAGGGGGCCGCTCATCCCGGTGACCAACTCCCTGCCATTTAGGCTCACTTTGTAGTGCAGGCTGCGCAGCGGCAATGCCTTTTTATTGGGGTTGCTGAGGCGCAGGCCTAACAAAAAGCGTTGGTCTAAGCCCTCGGGGGGCAGGCGCTTGAGATAGACGAGGCTGACTTTTGGCGGTTGCGTGGGCACTAGGTTGGCGCAGCCACTGAGTAGCCAAAGCGTCGCCAGAACCACAATGCCCGCGCGTGTCATCGTCAGTGCTAGAGGGTAGTGGTTGTTATGGGGGCTGTTGCCATTGCATGGGGCTTAGCATTCAGCAGATTAACGGCTTGCACCTGAACATTATCGGCGGTGATATCCACTTTTTGTCCCAGCTCGCGTGCAATGGCCGCTTCAATATTGGTTTTGGTCATTGGGCCAGTGACTTTTATAGCGGTCATGCCGGCCAGTGAAGGCTGGTTGGTGGGTGTGTCACTGCTGAGGCGATGTTTGCCCCCCTGGCCACCGCCCATATAGATTGTGCCCTGTGCGAAGTCCACCGCGAATGCAATGATGCCGGGAACTAAGAAAAAGAAGAGGCCTACGCCATCCAGCAAAACAACCGTAGGGTCAAGGGGGCCGCCGCGTTGACCTTGGCGCTCCGGGTAAAGTAGTAGGCCGCAGCCGACGGTGCTGTTAATGGTCGCTACCAAAGCCAGCGACAACACGAATTTGTTTGCTTTCATACGCTGCTCCAAAATAAATGTAACTGGGGCGCCCAGTTTGGTAAGGCGCATAAAGTCTGACTGAATGGGTTGGGGGTGTGTGTAGAAATAAAGCACATGGGCCCCAGGACTGCAAGCAGCCCTGGGGAGGGTTAACCACTATGGTGCAGCGGCTGGTGCTGGTGCGGCGCCTTCAACAGCGGCCGGAGCGGCTTCAGCAGTGGGGGCCGCCTCAGGCGCAGGTGCTGCTTCGGGCGCCGCTACGGCGGCGGCTGGCGCAGCCGGTGCTTCTACGACGGGAGCCTCTTTTTTGTCGCAGCCAAACATAAGGCTGGCGACGAGGGCGATGGCGGTAATTTTGACAAGTTTCATGAGTATTCTCCAAGGATGGTTTTGATAAAGATAATTAGGGTTGGCACTGGTTTGAGTGGGCTGAGCATCACGGCGGGTTATTGTTGATTCCTGATTACGCTGGCCATCTGTGTTGATAACTGGTTTAGCAGTTGGTTGATGGCCTGGATATATGCCTCATGCGAGTCGTTGGCCGTAGCCAAGACGAGCCGCGTGCGCTGGGTCGATAGCACTTTTTCGCCGTTATCGGCAACCAGTGCCCACTTGGCCTGCAGAGTAACATTTTTTCCTCTTTCTCCGCCCATTTCTTCAATCACAATACGCACTTGCCTCGTCGGCCTCATGCGGTTGTCCCAAGGGAACGGCCAAACGGCATCGGCGCCCAACATTAAGGAAAGATTGTCGGCCAGCACGCGGGTTACGTTTTCCCGTAAATAGCCGGCCCAAATATGGTAGGTGGAAACGTTAACTTCTTGTCCCGGGGTATAGCTGACGACCCCAGGTTGATTCATGGACTCTGGCAAAAACACGGGGCCCACACCTAACGAGAATGGGTAACTGCCGGGTGCTGCACCCGGTTCGTGACTCGCGTGCAGCGCGTAGAAGTGGGTTTGGGGCGCGCTGCATGCGCTAAACAGTAGGGTCAATAGAAGGCTTAATGACTTAACATTAATCATGTTTTTTGCCGCCAAAAATAAGTGCATCAGGGTAGCGTTTGAGATGATCAGCGATGCGGTCGAATGAATCCGCGGCTTCAGTCACGGAGTTGAGCATTTCTATGATTTCAAAATGGAGTTGTGAGTCGGGTGCGAGCGTGGAATCCAGCGATTTTAACGTGGTTCTCATTTGTGCCAAGGTTTGCGTGGCTTGGTCTAAAGTTTTATCTAAGTTTTGTGTGGCTTTTTCGAGGTTGGCAAAGGTGCCATCAACTTTATCGGCTGTATTATTTTTTTCCAGCGCGCCTATGATTTTATTAAGGCTGCTGACGGCAGCGGCTACGTCTTGGCCAATTTTGTCGGTGGGGATTTTGTTAAATTTCTCGGCAATTTCTGTGACTTGTTTGCTCAAGTGATCCAGTGGATCATCCAGCGTGGGAATTTCAGAGTGTTTTTCTGTGCGCACAAATGCGCCCGCTTTAAGTTTGTTTTCAAAGGCCAAGTCAACAAATAGGCTGCCAGTGAGCAAACTATCAGTTTTTAGTTGCCCCCGTAGACCTTGGCGCACCATACCTTCCACCACAGTGTCCACTTTTTCACGACTTAGCTCGATGCTGGCATTAAAACGTTGTGGCTCCAAGGTGACATAGACCAATAGGCTCTTGTCGCTGTTCTCGATGCTGCTCAGTGCCACATCGACGACTTCGCCCACTTTAATCCCGCGAAATTCAACTGGAGCGCCAGTGTGTAGGCCGCGCACAGAATGGCTAAAGCGCAGCAAATAATAATATTTCTGGCTATAGCGACCTTCCAGAACGGATTCTTTATCGGCGTAGAGAAAAAAACTTTCATTAGTTCTAGCGGGTTGCGCATTTTCATAGGCGTTGACGTTTTCAAATGCCAAACCGCCGCCCAGCAGCGACACTATAGAAGCCATTTTCGCTTTTACACCGTCAGCGCCTAGGCTCATATCGAAACCGCTGACATTCCAAAAACGGCTGTGATTGGTGACTAATTTGTCGTGTGGTGCCTGTATGAAGACGCGGATTTCCACAAAATCGCCATCGTCGCTCAGTTTGTAGCCAGTTACCTCACCCACTTTCAATTGCCGAAAATAAACCGGTGAGCCTATGTCTACGGAGTCTAGCGTTTCCGCACGCAGCAGATACTGAGAGCCCTTGGTGCCAGATTCAATGGCCGGTGGTTCATTCAGGCCTTCGAATTCGCTGGCAAAATAGCCGGGTTCGCCGGGGTCCATAACGATATAAACCCCTGATACCAATGTCCCTAAATTGGAGATCCCCGCTACGCTAATGCGCGGGCTAACCAGCCAGAAGCGTGTACCCGTGCTCAAGTGGGTGGAAATTTCTCGGTCCAAACTGGCAAATACCCGCACCTTGCTGAAATCCTTGCTGAGTACCACGCGCGTCACCTTACCAACGGGTACATCTTTGAGGCGCACTTGGGTTTTGCCCACTTCGATGCCTGCTGCAGAGTTAAAAGAAATTTCAATTTCTTGGCCTTTTTCCTGCCAAGACTTAACACCCAGCCACAGACCGATCAAAAGGGCTACCAGTGGAATCAGCCAAACCGGTGAAAGGGTCTGGATGTGGCGAATGAGGGGCTTGTGTAATTTCATGTACACCTTGTAAAGGAGCTTTTTAGCGGCCGGGTACTTTTGCACATCTGAGCGGGGTTTGTATATCTAAGCGATTTGTTTGGGCCTCCCCCAGGCGTGCGCTGGGTGTTTGCCTAACCAGAGAGGATTATGAGCGAGCGGGATGACCCTGTCAGCGCAAGGGCAAAAAAATATCCACCAGTAGGTCGGGTTCGGTAACCTCGGGATACAGGTTCAAACGCTGCACAAAGCAGGGGAAATCCGCCAATGCTTCACCGCTCTGCGGCAGCCAGACGCCATATAAGAAGGCGAGATTGGCACCGAGATTGTCATCTGGCCCGTTGTGGCGCAGCCTTGCGTAGCGTCCGGCAGGGATGGTTTGTTCCTTTATGCCCCCGCTATTGTTGACTAGCGGAGGCACAAAGCCGGCGGCGAGGTCTAACCGAAATTCGTTGGCAGGCGTGGTGTTGGGGTCGTTGTATAGCAGGTTATAGGTGGCGCTTTTAGAGGGGTGAAGGCCGTTGTTTTTACGCCATTGAATGAACTGACGAATGGATTCGCCCAGTAGGCTCGGTGGCCCTTTATGTTCTAACACGGCTATGTGAATTTGAGGGAGCGTGACGATTTCAACAGATGTCAGCTGGTGTTCTACAGGCATATAGGTTGCTCCGGTTGGTGCGGTGAATTGGGCGTCGGTAGGCCAGTCGGGCTCACGGCGGAAAGCTGAGGGGGATCTTCCATAGCGTTTGCGAAATGCATGGGCGAACGCCTCGGGTGCGGCAAAGCCAGCTTGTAAAGCAATATCGATAATTCGTTGCTGTGGTCGCAAGGCTAACTGCAGGGCGGCCCGTTTTAGGCGTTGGTGCAGAATATACTTGCTAAGACTGGCGCCTACATGGGCCGAAAACTGCCGATGAAAATGAAATGTTGAGAAGTGAGCAAGTTCACTAAGTTTTTCAAGGGTCAGCGGCTCATCCAAATGTGCGTTAATGTGGCGTAAAATTTTCGCGAAGCGCTTTTTATAATCCGACACAGCTGTACCTGCCGAACATCAAGTAGGCAGGCATGTTGCCTGATCGGGCCTGAAAATACCTGCGCAAACTTGCGCATTTGTCCCAGACATCTCCTAAGTATCGTCCTAGTCCGAGGCGCGTCATGCAAAAAACAATTCTGATCACCGGCTGCTCCAGCGGCATAGGGCTGCAGGCCGCTCATCAGCTACATATGCGTGGCTACAGGGTCATCGCCAGTGTCCGCAACCCGGAGCATCGTTCACGCGTGCTGGCGTTGGGTATCCCCTATGTTTTAACGCTCGATCTCGCAGACTCCGCGTCCATTAACGCCGCAGTTGCGGAAACACTGCATATTTGCCAAGGCGAGTTATTTGCACTTTTTAACAATGGCGCTTTTGCAGTGCCCGGCGCGGTAGAAGACTTAAGCCGTGAGGCCTTGCGTTGTCAATTTGAAACCAATGTGTTTGGCACTCACGAGCTCACGCAAAAATTATTGCCAACATTATTGCAGCAGCCGGATGCGCGAATTGTTCAAAATAGTTCGGTCTTAGGCTTTGCTGCCATGCCGTTACGCGGGGCCTATGTTGCCAGTAAATTTGCCTTAGAGGGCTTAACCGATTGTTTGCGGATGGAGCTGCGAGGCACTTCAGTGAAAGTGGTATTAATTGAACCCGGCCCTATAGAAACTCAATTTCGCCACAACGCCTTACAGAACTTTAAGCGGTTTATTACGGTGAAGGCGAGTCGTCACCAAGTGGCCTATCAGACCACGCTGGACCGCCTGTCGAAGGAAGGCCCCGCTATGAAATTTACGCTGCCGCCACAGGCTGTGGTTGCAAAGTTAATTATGGCCTTGGAAACACCAAAGCCAAAGGCACGTTATGGCGTCACGCTGCCAACTCATATCATGGCTTTGGGTAAGCGTTTTTTGTCCAGCGGTATGATGGATAGGTTGCTGGGGCGTTTTGCGTGATTGCGTTGCAGCTTGAGCCGCGCCAACTAAGGTTTCTAGGATTGCGGATGACCACGGCAACGTGTAGCCGCTTAATCGAGGAAAAGCTGCCTAAACGCAGTGGCTTGACTCTCAACATTTTCTGCGCTGAATAGGCCTTCGCATACCGCCAAACAATCTGCGCCGGCTTGCAACAGTTGAGGGGCGTTTTGCAGGGTAATCCCCCCGATGACTACCACCGGCACGGCGAGCTGATGTTTGATTTGACTGATCAATGTTAAGGACGCTGGACTGGCGCCTGGCTTGGTGGTTGAGGCAAAAAAACGTCCGAAAGCCAAATAGTCTGCACCCTGCGCGTGACCGGCAATGGCTAAATCCACCGAAGCATGACAGGTGGAGCCAATGATGGCGCTGGTGCCCAATAAGCGGCGCGCCTCTGCAAGCGGCGTATCACCTTGCCCCAAATGCACACCATGGGCACGGCTGGCCAGTGCTAGCTGTGGGTCGTCATTCACAATCAGTTTTGCTTGGTAGTGTTCGCAGAGTTCCCGCAGCTTATTGGCGTCCTGTAAACGCCGTCGGGAGTCATTTGTTTTGTCCCGATATTGCACCCAGCCACACCCTCCTTTAAGCGCGGCTTCCACTTTGCTGAACAATGTAGCGCCCGGCATAAGTCGGGCATCGGTGATGGCATAAAGGCGGGGAAGCTGGGTCAGCATGGGTAAGGCGTGTAAACCTGCGTGGTGGATTTAACCTAGAAACCTCAGTGGGATTAGCAAAATCACACTAACGGATTTCACCGTTTTTGGCGCTCAACGGAGGTTTCTAGGGGGCGGCTTAGGGCGCCGACTCAAAACGGCTTAACTACCACCAAGACGACGATTGCAATTAATAACACTACGGGTACTTCATTAAAATACCGATAAAACACGTGCGTTTTGGTGTTGGCGTCGCGGGCAAATTTTTTAACATAGGCACCGCACATGTGGTGGTAGCCGATCAGTAAAAAAACCAAAAATAATTTAGCGTGTAGCCAGCCCTGGGTTTTATAAAACGCCCAGCTGTCATAGGTCAGCCAGCCGCCGAGGATAACACTCAGTAAAAATGAGGGGGTGCCAATTTGCCGGTACAGCTTGTGTTCCATCAGTTTAAAGCGCTCGTTACTTAACGCATCGGTGGCTTGGGCGTGGTACACAAAAAGCCGCGGCAAATAAAATAACACTGCAAACCAGCAGATGACGGCAATGATATGAAAAGCTTTTACCCAGAGCATGTTGATTCCTATTTAATTGGTGGAGTGGTTAGGCCGATGTTACAAAGTTAAGCGCAAAGCTGATTTTTTCGAGTGATTTTTAGCTTTTATTTCGCCCTCCTGGGCGAGTGACTTTTTCTTTGCGTGGTCAAAGAAAAAGTAACCAAAAAGAAAGGCCACCCGACTTTTTGGTTTTTGCTGCGCAAAAATACCCTCCCTCCGAGGCGATTTTGAGGGTCGCCGTGGCGTGACTTCCTGTCCCGTCACGGCTCAAATGGACTTCCTGTCCATTTGCCCCTAAAAATCGCCTCTCCACTCGGCCAAAAAACGGGTTGCTCCGGCTTCGGCGGGATCTTTTTGTAACGTTGGGAAGCATTTTGGCAAAGCTAAAATCCTAAACATAATGACATTGGCTATTAGCTGGGCGGTTCCTAGCCTTAATGTGAGTATTTGGCCGTGTTTATTCAATGACCAGATGATGGTTTTGGTCGAATACCCATGTTTCCTCGAAGTCTACCTCAAATAGGTGGCCGTCCGGATCTTTAAAGTAGCCGGCAATGCCCCAAGCAGTGCGGGTGGCGGGTTTTACGATAGTTCCGCCGGCCTCCTCGGCCTTAGCCAGAATTCGCGGAACCTCCTCGGCAGTTTGCGCAAGGTAAATGAAGCCAATACCGGAGAAGCCCGTTGGCTGGGTCTCCGGCTGCAAAGCGTCCTGCGCAAACGCACTGCGCGAAATGAGGCAGAGTGCATGGCCTCCTAAATCTATCTTGGTGAATTCGGGGGAGCTTGAGCGGGCGATTTTCCAGCCTAGGCGCTGATAAAACTCGGTGGAGGCCGCGACGTTTGTCACCGCCAGTAGAATAAGGTGGATGCGCTGGCGTGGTGCTAGCCCAGCAAGGTTTTCGGCGGAAAAAGTTTGACCAATGGGAGTGTTTAACACGGTGTTTGCTCGCTTTGGGGTGGTGTCATCCGGTTCTAGTTCGGCCGTTCGGCGTGTCTAAAACTGGGCAAAGGTAACCAGTTTAGGGCTGCGTAGGGGGAGGCGTAAACTTAGCCCAGCTCAATGCTGACCCTCGCCATACCCGCTTCGCAGTTGCTAAGCGTGAACCGGCGGTAAACGCTGAACTTTAGTTTTGGCTTAAAGGCCTTTACCATACCTCGCTCTCTGGCGGCGCGCTGCGCGCTGCGACGGATTTTTTATGACGACTTTGGTGGGTGTAGCGTGATACGAATTGGTATTGTCGGCGGAACGGGATATACGGGTGTGGAGTTGTTGCGCCTCTTGGCTGGGCACCCGCAGGCTAAAGTGGAGGTTATTACGTCTCGAGCGGAAGCGGGCATTTCGGTTGCCGACATGTTCCCCAATCTCCGCGGTCATTATGATCTGGCCTTCAGCGCCCCCGATGTTGCGGTGCTCAACAGCTTGGATCTGGTCTTCTTCGCCACACCCCACGGCGTTGCACAGGCCATGATGCCTGAGCTCATCAACGCCGGTACCCGCGTCATTGACCTCTCGGCAGATTTCCGAATCCGCGATATCGCCCTTTGGGAGCAATGGTACGGCCAGCCACACGGCTGCCCTCAGCTCGTCGAACAAGCGGTGTATGGCTTGCCGGAGACTAATCGTGAGCGGATCAAAGGCGCCCAGCTTATTGCGTGCCCAGGTTGTTACCCCACTTCAGTACAGTTGGGGTTTTTACCACTGCTGGAGCGAAACCTTATAGACCCTACGGGCTTGATCGCCAACAGCGCCAGCGGTGTAAGTGGCGCTGGAAGACAAGCCAAAATAGATTATTTGTTCGCCGAATTAAGCGACAATTTTAAAGCTTATGGTGTGAGCGGGCATCGACATTTGCCAGAAATCGAACAGGGTTTACGCGACTTGCAGCCCAGTACGGCCTCTCCCGCACAACTCACTTTTGTCCCGCACTTGTTGCCGACGATTCGCGGTATTCACTCAACCCTTTATGCCAAGTTGCTGGATACCTCCGTGGATCTGCAAACGCTCTACGAGCAGCGTTTTGCGCAGGAGCCCTTTGTCGATGTATTGCCGGCGGGGACCTATCCCCAAACGCGCAGCGTAAAAGGCACGAACGTGTGTCGAATTGCCGTGGCTCGTCCGCAAGGCCGAGACACTGTGGTGGTGATGGTGGCCGAGGACAATCTAACCAAAGGCGCCTCTGGGCAGGCCATTCAAAACATGAACATCATGTTTGGCTTGCCGGAAACCGCGGGTTTAAATCAGCCGGCATTGCTGCCATAACCTTAGGGCTGTGATCAGTTGAGCGGGTGGGCGCTATGCCCAAGAAGTCAAAAACATCCGCTGGGCGTGAAGCCGTGATGCCTTTGGTTTTGCAGGCGTTCGATCTCGATCATTAGGCGGCTTTAACCTAGAATCCTCAGTTGGGTCACCAATGTTTGCGCATTAAGGGGTTGCACCGCTAATTCGCGTCCAAGTGAGGTTGATAAGGTGAAGTGGTATTTAGCCGAGCGTCAGAATCGGGGGTTTGCGAAAGGGGCGACAGATTATCAATACTTGACTAATTTACTAGGTTAAACTGATAATCTTCAACTAGCTAAGTAGTCGAGGTTCTTATGTCCGCCATCCAATCCTATACGCCGACCCCCATTCAGGTGTCCGACACCGCCGTGCAAAAAATCCAGCGCTTAGTAGACGAGGAGGCTAACCCAGCCCTAAAGCTACGCGTGTACGTAACTGGCGGCGGCTGCTCTGGGTTTCAATACGGTTTTAGTTTTGAAGAGGAAGCGGCCGAGGATGACACACTCATTGAGAAGGGTGGAATCACCGTGCTGGTTGACCCTATCAGCTATCCCTATTTAGTTGGCTCTAAAGTGGATTATGAAGAGGGTTTGCAGGGGTCTAAATTCTCCATCCAAAACCCCAACGCCACCTCCACCTGTGGCTGCGGGTCGTCTTTTTCGATTTAAATGATCTTGAGCTTAGAAAGCCAGTTTCCCCCCAGCGTCTGCCCAACCC
>CAMCXE010000118.1 GCA_945882995.1 Thalassocella blandensis
GTATATTGACGGCAGATTCAACTCAGAAGTGCAATCATGAATTAAGCCGCTAAAATCGGTAACGACCGGTTCATTCGATTGGCCGCAGTATCATAATCAAGAGTCTTTCGCGGCCGATTGTTAATCTTGGCAACCGCATCGTCAACCATCTTTTGCGTCAGCTGATCAAAAACCATAGCCCTCCTTGGCACCGCCTATGGCGGATAAAATGTTTTTGTGAGGTGATCGGTAAGGTGGGTTCGGAGCGAAGCGACAATCCACCAATTGGACGCAGCGCAAATCCAAAGAATAAGTTCCCGTGGCGTCACAGAATAGCTTATTTGCCGGATGACGGATTGCTACGCGAATCCGCCCTACGCGAAAAATTATCCGCCTTACGAGTTTGGCCTTATTTAATAGGCATGCATGCTAAACCACATATACACTATTTTTTGTATCAGACTCTACCTCGATATGAATTGGTAAATACATTTCCCATTTATATTAAATGTAAATGTCTTAATAATAGCCACCAAAATAGCTAGAAAAGCTGACGCAATTGACGTTGGCATAAGTAACTCAGCCATCGATATACCCAAAATCACCTGAGGCGTAACACCACATAATCCCCACGACTGAAATAACATTGGAAACCAGCTCTCAAGTGCAAACCAAGGAGGCAGGCCCGCGCTCATCGTACAGCTTCCAGCAATAAATCCTCGTTCAACACCAAACAATTCCCAACATTTGAAAGACAACCCTATGCATAATCCTGCACACACAAAGTGAAGAAATAATCTAAGCAGCGTAGACTTATGTAACGCACCTATTAGACCAACTATAATCAATCCCGCCATATAGATCCGAGCATGAACACATAATGCACAAGGCCCTACATCAAGTGCATATTGGAAATATAGCGCTACAACCATCGAAATCGATGGCATTAATATTACCAACCACCAAAACAAGGATGTATTCAGAATTTTCACGATACCATTCATAAATTTAAATAACTCTTCATTTATTTTTTGTGACGTAAGACAACAACCACTCTTGATTTTACATAACGCCGCATAGGAGCCTAGCGTTTGTGCGGTCGAGTGAGCGCGTACGGCGGATAAATTTTTTTGTGAGGTGATCGGTAGGTTGTTTCGGCGCGAAGCGACAATCCACCAACTGGACGCAGCACGAATCCAAAGAATAGATTCCCGTCGCGTCACAGAAGGCTTATTTGCCGGAGGGCGGATTGCTACGCGAATCCGCCCTCCCCGAAAAACTATCCGCCTTACGAGTTGTCCTCACATTTAACGCCAACCGCAAGCGCGCCACTTTTGGCGTCGCATTGACTGTTTTTGTTAGCTTTTTTTACTTGCCAGCAAATGTTGATTTAGCAGTTTCGCCAAACCATGTGATTCAGGACTATCACTGGACACCAACCCTGCAATTGTTCCGATTTTGTCTGGATCGGGGCGGTTCTGCCCAAGCTTCCATTTTCCTGTTAGCTTTGAAATCGGTATTTCGATACCAACGATAGCTCCAATCAATTTTTCAATAAAATCATCAGGGGCATCAGATACCTTCCAAGGCAATTTTTGCTCTTTTTCGTGTGTATCTGTTAGCTCATTTAGGTGCTGCAATAACCATTCAGGGTCTTCGATTTTCCGAGGGATCCCATGAGCGTGCACTACTACGTAATTCCATGTTGGCACGGCCATTCCATGTTTGTGTTTACTCGGGTACCAAGAAGGAGTGATGTAAGCCTGGTCACCTTGGAATACGACGACTGAGTTTACTTCCGTTGAGAAGTCATTAAATATAGTATTTGACCTGGCGACATGCCCTACAAGCGTACCTAGATCGCCTCTGCTTTCGTGCAATATAAACGGAATATGGTTTATTACTATCTCGCCATCAGCAATCGTAGCCCATGCACCCAGCGGTTTCGACCTCACAAGCGAATGTAAAATTGAAACATCTTTTTCTTCATTGAATTTAGGAACGTACAAAGTGATCTCCTGAATTACTGTGAGGCTAACGCCGAGCTAAACGGTCCGCACAGCGGCGTCCGTGTTGGGCGACGAGTTATATTTTTCTGACCGCGCTGAGTTTGTCATTTTTACCAATTCTTAAAATGCTTCCAGCTTTCGATTTGGATGGCAGTTTGCAAGATTCCTAGTAAGTCACGAAGCCTCACGTCTTTCCCTTTGATGTAAGATCCTGTCATTACTCTAGGTATATTCGCCTCTTCCGAGCCGGCAATAAGGACCACAACGGGCGCCCCTCCGTACTCTGCACTGATACGCTTGGCTTCTTCCTTCAGCTTCTTTTCTATTTCGTGTTCTTCGTGCATCGGAGGTCCTTTAATAAATATAACGTGTTGCTTTGGGGCTCACGGCGCAGCCGAGCGTCCCGAAAGTGAAACGGGCAGACAAAAGCAATTTGTTAGGATGCATTTTTTGCCTGACCTTTGTTAATTAGATATGTTCGTATTTTTTTAATAAGAATACCAATAGTTACAATAGCCAAAAAACTAAGTATTACTAGCTCGCGCAACCAAAGACCAATAAAGCTTGACAAAGTTAATGACTTGCCGCTGGGGAAAGGATGGTAAATGCTATAAACCATAGCGCCTATTAAGAACAATATGGCAGCGAACATGACTAAAAGCGTAACCATGGTGTTTTTAGTGCTTTCGTTTCCTTGTGTTTTATTAGTGCTCGGCATTTCCTTTGTCATACTAACGATTTGCCGTTATGCTGGGAGCGGCCGATTGTCAGCTTCAACGGCATGTTAGGCAGCCTCAAAGGGATTTCCAGTAATACAAGGAGCCGCCCGTCGTCGGACCGTAAACTGCTTGTGAGAGGCCGTATCCCTCGTACACTCGTCGCGCACCCCGGTTGTTTTCTTGTACCTCCAAGGTGACTCGACAGCAACCCAGCGCACGAGCCCTCGTCTCAACCGCCGCGAGCAGCTGACGTCCGAATCCTCGACCGCGAAACTCCGGAAGAATCGCTAGGTCAGAAATATTGATCAGCGGGCGCGCTGCAAACGTGGAGAAGCCACGAAAACACGTCGCCAAGCCAACGGCCCGTCCATCGCTATAGGCCAGCAATATCAAAGTCGTTGGATGAGCTTGAAGCCCGGGGATCAGGCGCTCCAGCACCTCGTTGGAAAGTGCGCCGCCATTTCCCATAGGATCGAGAGCGTAGGCGGCAGTGAGTACTCGAACATCCCGCTGGTGCTCAGCGCGACTAAGATCTGCTTCGACGATTTCGCATTCTTTCAGCATGAGGTTCCAAATTGAGCTCGGAGCGTCTGCCGAACATTTGTAAGCTGCGCATGCGCGTTATCCCCCGGCGGCTTGCGTGTTATCCGCGGGGCCGGGGCGCTAAGTGGTTGACTATAAAGAAACATTTTACCCTCCACAAGCGGCTAAACGTGCATGCAGCAGCAACAAAAACGAGCCTGACTTTACTGGCGTGGTAGATACACTGTACTTATATACAAAATCCCCCTAGACAGGAGCCGCGCCATTTCCTACAAACCCAACACATTCCCCGGGAGGGCCGTTCAACCTAGAAACCTCAGTTGGATCACAAAATCTGCGCAACCCCGTGGCGCGCCTAGCAAAGGCAAAAATGACAAACAACCAACCAAGTTGCCCGCTAAATTTAACTCTCACTAATCACACCAATGGATTACACCGCTTTTGGCGCTCAACTGAGGTTTCTAGGATCATGTGCCCTTTGTGATTATCCTCGCCGACTTTTTTGGGTTTCACGCAATTAAAATGCGCGCTCTCCTTTTAGCAGCTGCCATCAATAGTCAATACGGCTCGACTGCCCAAATTCTTGAGCGTGGCAAAACGGTTTGGCAACATCTTGCCAGCGATTTTGACTAAGGCATCTGCAGCACTTTTTAGCACGGTGACGCGAGTATTTGAATTGAGCGCGTAGGAGTAAGTTGGGCGAGGTTTGCGCATCGGATCCTCTTCCGTCAGATGAAAAAAATGTTGCGGATGTCGCAGGCATCCAAACTGGCAAAAAAACTTCCATGGGCAACGACACGAAGCGATTATTATTGAAGCGGAATTTTGTTAGGGATTCCACTGCGGGATTTTCACATCGGTTGGCGCTTCGCTTATCCGGCCGACGAGCTATGGGAGTTACTCGGCGGCGGATTTGAGGGCTTTACTTGTGCCTAATTTCATATCGGGTTGGGTATATATAGATTTGGGTGCCATTCGGGGCGCCGCAAGTAGCACCGCTACGACAACCAAAATCCTTACCGTATTGCATTTGGGGGCGAGGCGTATCTTGATGATACATAGCCCCTAACCCAGAGCCGCTTAGCGTTTTCTTGACGGGCGCCCCGAACACCTAGGTCGTCATGCGCCGGCGGTTATTTTGCGCAAGCGCTGCAGCGTGTAGAATTCGCCGCTTGAACCTAGAAACCTCAGTTAAACCTAGCAATCACCGTTGTATTACCAACGTCTGCGCGCCTCGCAAATGTCAACAATGAAGCACAACCCGCGAGGTTGTCAGTCATTTGTGCTTTTCACCCATCAGACGACTGGATTACGCAGGTTTTTAACGTTGAACCGAGGTTTAGGGGTTAATCCGGCCCGCTGTCGGCCCACTTTATGTTACGAGGTTTTCTAATGCTTACCCGAATTTCCCAAGACGACATTATCGCCAGCGTGGCCGATGCGCTGCAGTTTATTTCCTACTACCACCCAGTTGATTTTATCCAAGCGCTACACCAAGCCTACTTAAAAGAAGCCAACCCCGCCGCTAAAGATGCCATGGCGCAAATTCTCATTAACTCGCGCATGTGCGCCCAAGGCCACCGGCCCATCTGCCAAGACACGGGTATAGTCACCCTGTTTGTGGAAGTGGGGCAGGATGTACAAATAGTCGGCGATATGGCTTTTGAGGACATGCTTAACGAAGGTGTGCGTCGCGCCTATATGCAGCCTGACAATATTCTGCGTGCGTCCATTTTGGCCGACCCAGACGGCGCCCGTAAAAACACCGGCGACAACACGCCCGCGGTTATTCACACCAAAATCGTCAAGTGCAACACCATTGATATTCACGTGGCGGCCAAAGGCGGTGGCTCGGAAGCAAAAAGTAAATTTGCCATGCTTAATCCGTCCGATTCCGTAGTGGATTGGGTGTTGCAAGTGGTACCGCAAATGGGCGCCGGCTGGTGTCCGCCGGGCATGTTGGGGATTGGCATTGGCGGCACGGCGGAAAAGGCCATGTTGCTGGCCAAAGAATCGCTGCTGGAGCCGGTGGACATTCAAGACCTGCGCGAGCGCGGCCCCAGCAATCGCGCCGAAACCCTGCGTTTAGAACTGTTCGACAAGGTTAACGCTTTGGGTATTGGTGCCCAAGGGCTGGGTGGTTTAACCACGGTGCTAGACATTAAAGTAAAAGATTTTCCCACACACGCCGCCAATAAAGCGGTGGCGATTATTCCCAACTGCGCCGCGACCCGGCACACGCATTTTGTATTGGACGGCAGCGGCCCCGCCTTGCAAACGCCGCCTAACCTCGCAGATTGGCCAGAAATCAGCCGTGACGGCAGCGACAATTCCCGCCGCGTGAATATTAACGGTATTACCAAAGCGGAAATTGCCACTTGGCAAACCGGCGAAACCTTATTGCTGTCGGGCAAAATTCTTACCGGGCGCGACGCGGCTCACAAGCGCCTAGTGGATATGATCGCCCAAGGCCAGCCCATGCCTGTGGATTTCACCAACCGCTTTATTTATTACGTTGGGCCGGTGGACCCAGTGGGCGACGAAGTGGTTGGCCCCGCTGGCCCCACCACCGCCACCCGCATGGATAAATTCACACGTACCGTGCTAGAGCAAACCGGTTTAATTGGCATGATCGGTAAATCCGAGCGTGGCGCCGCGGCCATAACCGCCATTGCCGACAATCAAGCGGTGTATTTAATGGCCGTAGGTGGCGCCGCTTATTTGGTTTCCAAAGCCATTAAAGCCTCCAAAGTGTTAGCCTTTGAAGATTTAGGCATGGAGGCAATTTACGAATTCGACGTAACCGATATGCCCGTAACCGTGGCGGTGGATAGCCGTGGCGAATCCGTACACATTACTGGGCCGCGGATTTGGCAGGCTAAAATTGCCGAAGAGCAGGCCATTTCCATACCCTAGGGTCAGGTCTCGCCAATCACTTAAGCCATTATGCTAAAACGGTAATTGGGTGCCAAAAAGCGGTGTAACCGGTGGTGTGATTAGTGAAGGCGCTTCCGGAAATTTGATTTTCGCGATGATCGCAAGGCATTTTCGCGCGGAGGTAGGGAGTTTATGCTGTATATATGCTGTATAAATGCCCGACTGAGCACGAAAATAATGCCGCGAGAGCGCGGAAAGTGAATTTCCGGAGATGTCCTTACGGGCTGTTGTGGTTGGGGCAATTTAAATACTCAAGTCATGCCGGTTTGCAAGCATAGCGTCACATTCGCTACCCCTCAAAGCATCTAATTTTCGATAAATTAAGTACACTCAAAAATTAGACGCTCAAGGATCAATGCCACCAAAAATTCTAGCGCTAGGTTTTCCGCCACCGACTAAGGCTCGTCATGATTCCTCGTCCAGCATTTCTGTCACCGCTCAATATTAGCGAGAAATTAACGCTGATATGCGTCGCCACCACGGCGGTGGCATTGGCGTGCGTATTAACCGCTTTTGTGGTGCAGGACTTTCGTGTAGTTAAGCGCGTTAAAACGGAACAGATACAAACCGACTTAGCCGCATTGGCCGATCAAGTTGCCACCCTTGTACACGCCAACACCTTAACCCCATTGCGCAAGTTGCTTAGCGAATCGAGTAAGGAACACGGCATTGTCACCGCTGCAGTGCTTGCAACCAATGGGACTATTCTCGCGGGGCACCCCAACACCATTGACTCGCTACAAAATTTTTACGCCCAAGCCAATCTCGACCATCGCCGACAATTCGGGCACGTGGTCTACCAGTCTGTACTGAATTGGCAAGGTCAAGCGCAGGGCACTCTCCTCGTCGGGGTTAATAATACCGACGTGGAAATGCGACTATTTTTCATGCTCGAATACGCCATATGGGCATTTTTGCTGGCAATTGCCTTGGCATTTCTGGTTGGGGGTTGCGTGCAAAAAATTGTATCCGCCCCCCTAAAATCCCTACAAAAACTTTCACAAAATATCATCGACTCTGGTGACTACAGCCTGCGTGCACCGGTGGCTTCGCAGGACGAATTAGGGCAATTGTCGGTGGCAGTTAATCGCATGCTGGCCCAAATCGAACAGCGTGACACCATGCTAGAAAAACAAGTTAGCCAGCGCACGGCGGAATTGCGAAAAATGGCCGAGGAATTTCGCTTTCGCGCCCTGCACGATACGTTAACCGGTTTGCCCAACCGCGCCTTACTGGTAGAGGAATACCCGCGGATCCTCGCCCATGCGCAACGGGCAGGCAAAGTATTCGCCGTGCTGTTGTTAGATTTAGATAATTTTAAAAATATTAACGACACCTACGGCCATGATCTTGGTGACGAATTGCTCAAGCAGGTAGCCTTGCGTATACGCGGAGGATTGCGCGGGGAGGACTTGTTTTGTCGCTTGGGCGGCGACGAATTTGTCGTGCTGGTACAGGATGTTGATGGCATCGATGATGTGCGTCGTGTGGGGCACAATTTATTACAAGCCCTATTGGCGGATATTTGCCTCTCAGAACGGTGTTTGCACATCAGTGCCAGCATTGGTGCCAGTATTTACCCAGCGCACGGTGAAGATTTGACTGAGCTAAAACGCAACGCCGATATCGCCATGTATCGGGCCAAAGAGGCGGGGAAAAATCAGTTGATGCTGTTCGATCGCCGTATGGAGCAGCAGGCCATTTTTCGTATGCTGGTGCAAAACGATTTACGTGATGCCATTTTTCAGGATGACCTAGAACTTTATTTTCAACCGCAAATTGATCCCCGCCAGCAAAAATTATGCGGCTGCGAAGTGTTAGTACGCTGGCACCACCCCAAAGTGGGCCTGCTATTGCCAGGGGATTTCATCCCGCACGCCGAAAGCAACGGGCTGGTGCGCAATCTCGACTATTTTGTGTTGCGCAAAGCCTGTATCGCCGCCCAGAGCTGGCGACGAGAATTGGGATTAACCGTGCCCATTGCTGTAAATTTTTCGGGTATTCATTTTCGTTGCAACGCCATTGTGGCCACCATACAAGAAACACTCAGCCAAACCGGTTGGCCAGCTGAATTGTTAACGGTGGAACTCACCGAAGCGGTAATGATTGACGCCCCAGAAACCGCGCGCAACGTGGTCAACGCCATTCGCAAACTGGGCGTTAAAATTGCGTTGGATGATTTTGGTGTGGGTTATTCCTCCCTGCATTATTTACGTACGCTAGTTGTGGACGAGGTCAAGCTGGATCGTTCTTTTACCATGGACGTGCATCACGATGAAAAGGAGCGGCGCTTAGTGAAGGGGATTGCGTCACTTACCCGGGATTTTTCCGTAGCATTAGTGGCCGAAGGCATAGAGTGCGCCGCTCAGGCCGAGGTGATGCAAGCCATTGGCTGTCATATACTCCAGGGCTATTTTTACGCTCCACCTAAACCGGAAGCGGAGTTTATCGCTTGGGCTAAAGCCTTTAATGAACGCAACTATTCAGTACATTTTTCATTTTCTTACGTCATCCCCGCGTAGGCGGGGATCCAGATGGCTATTGCTCTAAAGCTATTACGATCTTCACTTAAGTAAAAACTGCCTATTTGCCGCTGGATCCCCGCCTGCGCGGGGATGACGGGGAAACATGCTGAATAGTTACTAATGAACAACATTATTTGGAGCTTGCCTAACATGGGCGACGTATTACCGTTTGTTCGCCCCAAGCCCATCAAAGCGGCGGATAAATTCAAGGGCAAAACCCTGTGCCGCGAAGGTTTTCATAAATGGGTTGTGGATAAAAATAAACAATTTGATGTGAAACTGGGAAAATTGGTGACGGTGTATATTTGCGCACGTTGCGGGGAGAAAAAAGTGCAGGCGCATTAGCCCTTGTCAATTAGTGACTATTCAGCCCAATTTTCATTTTCTCACGTCATCCCCGCGCAGGCGGGCATCCAGATTGCAACTGCTCCGACGCCATGACGATATTCACTCAACTAAAAACCGTCTATTGACCGCTGGATCCCCCCTGCGCGGGGATGACGGGGAAATATGCTGAATAGTTACGTCAATTATTTACAAGCTTAAACCTAGAAACCTCAGATTGGCTTGAAGAACACCGTAAAGAATGGGAGGTAAGGTTTGATCGGTTAGATGCCTATCTGCAACGCCTTCAAGCGGACGCATTAGAAACACCCCCCACCAACATCCAACAAGGAGTTGCCATGACCATCCCCCCATTTAGCTATTCACGTATTTTTCACGCGCCCCGCCAGCTGGCTTGGGCGGTGCACACAAAAAAGGAACACAGTAGCCAGTAGGTCGGCCCCGCCGGTACTGAAGTATAAAAATTCGACATGAACTTCTGTGTGGGCGGTACGAACCACTACTGCATCGAAATTCCCGGCGGTATTGAAATGTGGGGCCGCCAGATTTACCAAGAAATTTCGCCCATGGATCGCATTGTGCAAATCCAGTCTTTTTCGGATAAAGACGCCGGCATTTCCAGCCACCCTGTGTCGCCAACCTGGCCAAAAGAAATGTTAGCAACCACCACCTTTGAAGTGGTAGACCAGGGCACAAAAGTCACCGTGAGTTGGCAGCCCCATAATGCTAGCGACCTTGAAATTCGCACCTTTGACGAGGCGCGAGACAGCATGACCGGCGGCTTTGGTGGCATGTTCGACACCTTGGGGCAGTACATTACTACCTCACTCAGCCAAACCCCGTTCACCTATCCCACCGACACCAGCATCACATTTATCCGCCAAATATATGCCCCCAGAAATCGGGTATGGCAAGCCTGGGCAGACATTGAGGAAGTTAACCAATGGTGGGGGCCCGAAGGCTTTTCCATCACCACCCGCTCGCGGACCTTTACCCAGGGCGGCGGTTGGGAGCTGACCATGCACGGCCCCGATGGCACCGACTACCCCAACTACATCGCCTACGAAGAGGTAAACGCTCCCAAACGGCTGGTGTACTCCCACGGCTTCAGACAAGGTGAACCGCGGCTGTTTCATGTGGCCACCAATTTTATTGACTGCGGCACCAGCACCATTATCGAAACCACCATGACCTTTGAAACACAGGCCGCCCGCGATGCAACGGCGAAACACGGCATTCCAGGGCATGCATCCACCATGAAACGTTTGGAAAAACTCTTGGCTTGATTAGCGTTGGTTGGGGTTCGCAAGCTAGCACCCGGGCTCGCGAACCTCGAATTTGAGGCATAAAAAATGGCGATACGAATCGCCATTTGATTTTCGCCAGATCGCGCCTCGCCTAAGCAATTTCCTATAAATAAATTGCGAAACCGCTGATCAACACTGGGCTTGTTCAACAGGCCGCACTATTAGCGGCGGCGCAATACCTAGCCATATTGATAATGGCTTTAGCTTTGCTGCCCTGCTATATTGTACTGTAACCCCGTACAGCTGGTGATGACCATGGAAACCGTAAGCGTAAACCAATTCCGAGATAACCTAAAAACCTTTGTGGAACAAGTGGTTAGTAACCACGAGCCCATAAAAGTCACGCGCCGAGCGGGCGATGCATTTGTAGTCATCAGTGCCGATGACTGGGAGCGAGAGCAAGAAACGCTGCATGTTCTACAAAGCAAAAGCCTAATGACGCAAATTGCGGATTCCCTAGCAACCCACACCCAACAAAAAGGCTATACCCCAACTGCCGAGGAATTGAATGAGATCACTCGTATTTGAGGGTAATACCTGGGCTACCTATGAAGAGCTGCGGGAAAAGGACAAGGTTCTTCATAAAGCACTCTGCAAATTACTCAAAGAAATGCTGCGCAGCGATCCCGCTACAGGCTTAGGCAAGCCCGAGCCGCTCAGGCACAACCTAGCAGGGTTATGGTCAAAACGTATTTCACAAAAAGACCGGCTAATTTATAAGTTTGATGAAAAATACATTTATATTTTCGCCATTGGCGGCCACTACGATCAGTACTGAGTTCTCTGTAGGGTGCCGCCTTGGCGCACCGAACTGATTAGGTGGAGATTTCGAATGGCGCAATAAAGTTCGCCCTGCTGTAATATCGGATTTTTGTGCGGGTTACGCGTTAGGCCTTATTTATTATGTGTTTGGCAATAAATAAATATACAAAGGTATTGTGAGCCAAATACCACCAAGGGCCGTGGAAATAAATAATCATCCCAAATCCACCCTATGCCGGTATGCGAATAAACCATTGCTCTAGACCAGCTTTTCTCTCCAATTTTGACTCGAGCTCTTGCATTTCTTGCCTAGAGAGAGACACCCCGCTTTCGTAG
>CAMCXE010000119.1 GCA_945882995.1 Thalassocella blandensis
CCAGCGGCGTGACGGGCGCGTCGGGCGCCCATTCGATGTGCAGCTTGCCATCGTAGGTGTCGAGGCTGATGGGGCCTGGGTAGCCGCTGGGTCCTAGCATCGGAGACTCACCCATTGGGTTAGTCGTTTGGGAGGGGAAATTCATTTTAATGGTCTGTTTTATAAGGGGTTTTGAGATTTTATCGGGTTTTAACTGAGGTTTCTAGGTTAAAGCGTTTCATGCTGATATGGAGCAATTTCACTTGCGTGTTCAGCAGTTTAATCGTGAGCTCCAAGGCCATTTGGATACGAGCCTTGCCTTTGAAAGCATCACTAAAGTCATGGTCGAGGTTGTCTCCACCATCAAAGAGTTAAAATACTGGCCCGCCATTTGCGAAATGGCAGAATCTCACTTGGCGTGGCGCGCGGGTGATGCGGATGAATTGCCACCACTTGAATTTGGGGTTCTACGCCCAAACCGGCGGAATTTTCAGACTCCCAGAAGCTCCCCCGTCAAAATGGCGTCCAAGTCAATCGAATGGCGCTTGCCTCGGAATGCGTAGCGCCCGAGGAAATGCAGGTGCTGCCATGCTGCAGGTGAAATTCGCCTGAGCAGGTCGATCGCCTTTTCATTGTCGGCTGCCAAATATCGACTCAGCAGTCCGGACAGCAGCATGGAGTTGTAAGCGATCACGACATTGGCAATCAATCGGCCGCATTGGTTGCTAACCGCTACGTCTAGGTCAGTGCGCCCTGTCAGTTCCTTTTTGCCGTTCACCTGGGCGATGGTGGAGCGCAACTGATGGTAGGACTCGATGCGGTTTTCCGACCGATGGACGTCGCGCTGCAATTGGGGATCGCGCAAATAGCGGAGCGTGTAGATGCTGCGAATCAGCTTGTCGAATTCGAAGATGGCCTTGCGCGTCCGGTGATGCCCGGACAAGGTACAAATTTTGCTTATAAGGACGTTCTGGCTCATCTCCTTGAGGCCCAGCGTGGCGGCAATGTGATCCATGTTGGCTTTCTCCGATGCAATCAGGCAGCGGTCAATTTGACCCACAGGTTGAATCAGAAAATCAGAGTAGGACTGACCAGGGCCGCAATAGAGGTGTTTTAGTTGAGCATGCAAATTGGTGAAGCGCGGCGCTAGGTTCATGCCGAACCAATGCAGAATGGCGAAGTTGGCCATGTTGATGCAGTGCATGTCGCCGGTGATCGTGGTCGGCCTGATGTCGGATGTGTTGTTGTAGCAGATGTCGAATACCCAATAGCTCTCATGCTGGTTTGCCCCCAACAGCTCGGTTTGCAATGCCACATGGTTAGCCAGCAAGGTAAAGGCGACAACCCCGCGATCCTTGCCAAAATACTTGCGCCCATGGCGTGCCTTGAGCGTCGGTGCGGCGGCGACAAATTTCTGCCCATCAACGCTGCCGTAGAGTACATCCATGTCGATGGAGTAGTACGGGAATATAGGCAGGCTGGCGATGAAGTTGCTGATTTGATCATTCGCGTCGATCAGGGTGGCCGGGCGCAGGTGTTGCTGATGCGTGGCTTCCAGGACGTGATAGGGGATATCACAGGTCTCGGCCATGCTGAAATTGCCATGGTTCATGGCTTGCGCAATAATCACCGCCATCAAGCTGTCCTCATCGGCGATCTTCTTGGCGTAGCGCGGCTGCAAGGGCGTCATCGCCGACAGGAAGTGGCACTTCTCATTCACAAATCGAAAAATGTCGGCAATGTCGCGTGCCTGAAGCTTGGCGTAGAAGCCCTGTTGCAGCAGCTTGTCCTTGTCAGCCTTGGGCCGGTGCCAGATCAGCGTTTGCTTATCGGGATCAAACTCCAAGTGTTTGAGTTTGCCGGCGCGCAGTTCCTCATTGAGTGCCCGCCATTGCATATCCAGCTCGGCGAACAGGGCATCGAGTGTCACGTCAACCGGCTGGCGTAACCAAGGTATGTCCAGCGCTTTGAGTGCGTCAGCCTTGGCCTCCATGGACACCAGATCATCAGCAAAGCGCCGGTGCCGAACACTGTCATCGAGGTAAATGTCGCCGGTGTCGAGGCGCTTGCGCAGTTGCCGGTACAGCCAAAATTCATACCGATCGCCTCGCAAACCGACTGGCTCACCGTCTTCGCCAACGCGCAGCAAAAAGTCGCGCAAGCGTGTGGGTACCGTGCGTGGCGGTATTTCAGCGAGCGGCTGCTTGGCTAGTCGCTGTTGTCGGGACCAGACCTCTTTCATCCATTGCAGCGCAGCCAGCCACGCCTTGCCGCTGGCGCTGTCGCTGGCGAAATCCAGGGTCATTGCCAGCGGGCGCAGATTTTTCGTGCAAAGCCCGCTCTGCTTGTCCACGGCTTGCCAGCGCAAATCCATCTGACTGACTTGCGTCGACGTCAGAAGTTCGCCGGCCGAGCGCAGCTTCTCCTCAGGCATGATGCCAAATGCGCGACGGCGCACGGTGCCGAAACGTGTTCCATCGGGGAGCGTGTCGTCCACGTACAGCAAAAGCAGCTTGCCAATCCGTGGCGTGGCTTGCTGTCGCTCGTTGTGTATTTTGGCGGCCTGCTGGTTGGCAACAGCCTTGGTGCCTACTTCAAGCTGCCGCGTGTGGTAGCCAAAGGCTTCCACCAAATTATCCGTGAGTTGTCGGTAGCGCTGCCACGCGTAACACAACAAATACAGGTTGGTCTGGCCTGGCTTGAATCGGCGTAAATCGGAGATGGTGTAGAAGTTGGCCAGGCTGGCGTAGTAGGCGATGTTGAGTTGCGAGAGGTCAAGGCTTGGCAGCAGCGCCTTGGCGATGGCATACAAGGGCGCCAGCGTGAGGCGCTTTTGGCGCTCCATACCCATCTGGCGGTAGCGAAAGCTTTTGGCATCCTGTTTGAGCGCGGCCAAATCGGATAAGGTCGTCTCGCGCAACAGCAACTCTTGCAATGCAGCGCGTGTTTTATCGGTCAGGGCAGATTGCACCAGTTGCTCCAAGCGTTCACGTTCGGCCGTGAGAGCGTCCCTGATGATGGATTGCAGCGTGCTGTAGCCTGGCCGCACGATGCGCTGGCCAATCAAAAACACCATCAGTTCAGCCAGCAAAAAGGTCGGGCTTACGTCCGCGCGCGCCAGCCGCGTGGCCTTGGATCGCAGCGCCGGCAGATCGTCATCAGACCACATGCGGTAGCCGAACAATTTGGCAATTCTATTGCGTTGCACGTAGTATTCGCTGGTGTGTAGGGGCGCATTGATAAGCTTCTGCCCCGGGAAATATCGTTGCAAAAGGAAATAAACGTCATCAGGCTGCACGTCGTCAAGAGAGAACTGGAAGAAGGCTTGCTTGGCCTTGAAGTAGCCAATTTGCAAGAGGCAATAGACTTGTGCCAGGACACTTTTTCGGCCTAATGCCAAGGCACGCTCTGCATCGGTCATGGCAAAATAAGTGATGCGTTGGAAGTCGTCGAAATTTGGAATACCGTAGAGAGCGGTCTTCTCGGCCTCTGAGAGTATGGTTAATCGCTCGTTGCGGTCACCGCGCATGTGGCACTTTCCAGAGGGTATGGCTGGTATGTAATATGGCAAGTCTAGACAATGGTTTACGATACACTGACTATATGACTTACAACGTTACATATTTTTGCGTTCAATGGACCCATTTCCTGTGCGTCACACTAACGTTCGTTCAGGTGACACGATGCTGATTGGCTACATGCGCGTTTCCAAGGCGGATGGCTCCCAGGTTTTGGATCTGCAGCGCGATGCGCTGCTTGCGGCCGGCGTCGTCGCAGCTCGCGTATATGAAGATCTGGCTTCCGGGCGCCTCGATGAGCGACCCGGCTTGGCGGCGTGCGTGAAATCCCTACGCGAGGGTGATACGTTGTTGGTGTGGAAACTTGACCGGCTCGGCCGCAACCTGCGCCACTTGGTCAATACCGTGCACGACCTGACCGTTCGCGGGGTAGGTTTCCGAGTGCTTACCGGACATGGTGCCTCGATCAATACGACGACGCCAGAGGGCAAGTTGGTATTCGGCATTTTCGCCGCGCTCGCCGAATTTGAGCGAGAACTTATTTCGGAGCGTACCAAGGTGGGGTTGGCGTCGGCTCGTGCCCGTGGTCGCAAGGGTGGTGGCCAGTACAAGATGACGCCAGCGAAATTACGCCTGGCCATGGCTGCCATGATTCAAAAGACGACGGTTGTGAGTGAGCTATGCAAGGAGCTGGGAATCACGCGGCAAACCCTGTATCGCCATCTTGGCCCAGATGGCGTGCTGCGGCAAGACGGTCAAAAGCTGTTGGAACGGTGAGAAAAACGGAAGTCTGAAAATTCCGCCGGTTTGGGCGTAGAACCCCTGTATGGAAAAGCCTTGCCCCAAGAATATTTTGTACTGTCTGGATTGTCGTAATTCTGTAATAGCAGCAGTTTTCACAACAATCAGACCACGAGACCATTTATGAAATCAACCACGCGCACCGCACTTATTTTGGCCCCTAACTAAATATATTGCAGCGATGCTAATGCTGGCGCTCTGTGTGGATTTGGTTGGCGACGCTTTGTATTGCACATCAACTTGGCCGGCTATAACATCTGGCGCCAGAGCAAAGAGGTCGAGCAAGGGAATTTCGGCCCTCATGGGTGCCCGGAAAGTCTTAGCGTACGATTCTGTCCGTTTCGTGAGCTGACTCCTTTTATAACATTGTAAAACGAGCGCGGTAGGGCTTAACTTAATTGCCTTGCCTCCACCATAGGTCCGTCTGATATCATATGTTCGCCTGATCACATTTCCACCAAAGTGGCGCATTTTTCATTGACGCTTAGGAGGGGATTTTAGTAGGCTAGCTCGACTAGGGCTGATTAGTTTTTGCTTCGGTCCTTGTTTGGGGACGCTCGGTGAACTTGGGTGGTGGCGGGTTCTCCCCTGAAGAGGATCAGAAAGTAGCCAGCTGTACGTATTTATTGGGAATGAGAGATATCAGATGTTGACGGAAGAGAATGGAACGCAGGCACCATATTCCAGCAGGGCGTGTATACACCAGCTTTTTGAAATACAAGCGCAAAAAACACCCAACTCAATGGCTTTGGCTTTTGAGGGACGAAGGTTAACGTACCAGGAGTTAAACCACAAGGCCAATCAACTGGCCCATTATCTTATCGAAGAGGGCGTGACGCCCGACGATTTGGTAGGCATTTGTATCGAACGCTCGCCGGAGATGGTGATTGGGATTCTTGGAATTTTAAAAGCTGGCGCTGCCTATGTGCCACTGGATCCGGATTACCCGAAATCACGCTTGGAATATATGGTTGAGGATGCCAAGTTGGGCATTGTTTTGACGCAAGCCTGCCTCGAAGGAAAATTCGAATACGGCGCTTGCAGGCGGTTTCGTATGGATGACGACGCAAGTGTCTCGATCTTGGATCGTCACCCCAATAGTAACCCTCATACCCACGAGCAGGGTTTAGTCTCTTCAAATTTGGCGTATGTAATTTACACTTCCGGCTCTACTGGCAATCCCAAGGGTGTCATGATAGAGCATCAGGGGTTGGTTAACCGTATTGAATGGATGCGAGACAAATACGGGTGTGATGCTGCCGATGTGATTCTACAAAAAACGCCATTCAGTTTTGACGTATCTGTATGGGAGTTTTTCTTACCACTCATCAGCGGGGCCAGTATTGTTTTGGCTAAGCCCAGAGGGCATAAAGACCCAATTTATACCTCCGAGCTCATCAAAAACATGGGCGTTACCAAGGTTCATTTTGTACCTTCAATGCTCAATGCTATGTTGTCGTCCACAAAACTGGCAGCGTGTGAATCTATACGGCAGGTGTTTTGTAGTGGGGAGGCATTGCAGCCAAATACTGTTGCGCTGTTTTTCAGGCAAGGCATTAAAGCTGGATTGCACAATTTGTACGGGCCAACAGAGGCCTCAATAGATGTGACCTGTTGGGAGTGTGCGGAAACCGACACCCAGCGTAGCAGCGTTCCTATTGGTAAACCTATCCAGAACATCCAGCTGTACATTGTTGACCCGCAGCTTCACTTGGTCTCTCCGGGTGTCGAAGGCGAATTGTTGATTGGTGGTGTCGGGCTTGCTCGCGGTTATCTAAATCGCCCCGCATTAACTGCTGAAAAATTTATAGTTAGTCCATTTTTGGATGACCCTAAGAGCCGTGTTTATAGGACAGGGGATTTATGCCGTTACATGCAGGATGGAAATATTGAGTTTATTGGCCGTATCGACCACCAGGTTAAAATACGCGGGTTTCGGATTGAACTCGGGGAAATAGAAAGCACCCTACTTCGGCATCCGGCGGTCAAAGAAGCGGTAGTATTGAGCAAAGATTTAACGGCAGGAGGCAATAGTTTGATTGCTTATATCGTCTGTGCCGAGGGCCTTATGGTAAGCGATTTGGGCGAGTACTTAGCATCAACCCTCCCGGACTATATGATACCGCCCGCTTTTGTGCCCTTGCCAGAGCTACCCTTGGCACCAAATGGTAAGGTGGATCGAAAGTCGCTGCTTTCACTAGAATTGCGTAGCGTCAACAACCCAAGCAAAAAAATGGTGGACATGTCATTTCTTCAGCGAGAAATCTGGCAGATTTGGCAGAAGATTTTAGGCAGTGACGGTTTCAATGTTGATGATGATCTTTTTGAGGTTGGCGGTGATTCAATAACGGCAATTCAAATATTTACGGCGGTTAATGATGAATTTGGTGTGAATATCTATGTGGAGGAGCTGTTTTCAAGTCCTCGCTTTTCCATTCGTTGGTTAGCAGAGTTGGTGGAGAAATATCAAATTAGCCTTCTAGGGGCAGAAGCATATTCGGCACTATTAGCTGAAATAGAGGGGCTTTCAGAAGCGGAAGTTGCAAGTCTTTTGTTAGCAGCGCGTGAGTTATAGGATCCTCAGGTATTTCATTAGTGGCCGCTTGTTGCTTTTTAGCGGTTTGACAGCTTAAAAATTTGGCGATGTAAAGTACATGACTCATCTTAACACCCTTTCTAACATTGTATTGTTTACGCGTGGTACCAAGGGGGATCTGTATCCTTTTCTACGGTTGGGGAGTGGGTTTAAGGATCGGGGCTGCGAGGTTACCCTCATTTCAAACTACTGTTACGAAAACTATGCGAGGCAAGAACAGTTTGAGTTTGCCGCATTGGACGATAAGGAATCGTTTGAGATGCTCAATAACACCCCAGAGCTACACTTGAGTCTTTCGTCAAAATTAAAATTGTCGAAGGAGCATATGGCTGCAAATCTGGAGCGTGAAGTTAACATTATCGGATCTAAGTTAGAGTTGCCCGGCAATTCGGTTTTGGTTGCACATAGCAATGATTATTTGGCGCCTATGCTAGCATCCGAGAAGTTCGGTGTACCCCTCTACCTTTGTATGCTTGCCCCCTCCTATGTTCATGGTTTTACTCTATTTGAAGCCTTGTGTGTCACCTTGGCGGCAGATCTCAATGAAATTAGAGCGCGTTTGGGTTTGCATCCCGTGCACGATTGGAAGAGATGGTTGCGTAATTTTAAGCAGTGTTTTGCTGTCTGGCCGACTTGGTTTTCGGGTGATGCTCAAAAAATATTGCCTGATTTGGCTTGTATTGGATTTTTGTCCATCGACACTGTTGAGCGAGAGCCATTGCAGGAGGAGATACGGGAGTTTATCAACGAAAATACGCAGACGATTTTAATTACGCATGGCACCAGCAGGCCCTTCAACGACGAATATTTCAACTTGGCGATAAATGCCTGCCGGCAACTTGATTGTCAGTTAATAGTCAGTACTCCGTTTAGGACATTGTTACCGGACCAATTACCAGAAAACGTTATTTGGGTTAAATTTTGTTCATTTCATGAGCTACTGCCCGTAATCGACCTTATCATTCATCATGGTGGTATAGGTACTACTCGTGAGGCCATCGCCAATTCTGTACCTCAGTTGATAATTGGTCAGGGATTTGACAGGCAGCACAACGGTAGAATTGTTAAGCAACTCGGGCTAGGTGATTGGCTTATGCCGACGGAACTGACAGGGGATGTTTTCCGTCGCCGAATCAATAGTCTATTAAGTCCCGATGCGGCTCCATCAACGAGTGACCCCCGTAAATTTTTGCTCTACGACCAGGATGCTTTAAATCGGTTTTACGACATTATCACCAGTTCGACGCAGGTGCGCGGCGACTTGAACCTGTCCGGGCTGGTTAATGATCTCTCGAAAACTTTCGACGACAATCAAATTTTAATGACTAAACCGGTGTCTTTAAATGAAAGTGTCACGAACCAAAAGCAAAGTGACGTTGAGGATGTGTTGGATGCGAGTAACCAGGTGCATAACAGATATCAGCTTTTGCAAAAGATGTTAAAGAATAGGGTTAAAGCCGATAGGGCTTCTAATGGTGACTTTGGGCACGGCGGATGTAACTAGTAATATGGACAAAATAATTAAAAATGAAAATTCTTTGGGCGGGGATCCACAGGAGAATGAAAAGCATGCGTCGCCTGAAGGCCATGTTGGCAGACCCGACAATATAGATGAGGCAGCAGTAAAACGAGAGCTTTTGCTTAGATTGCTCAAAGGCAAAACGAAAAAAAATAAAGCCCCAATGCCTAGGGCCGATAGAACCCAGTGTTTGCCACTATCTTGCGCGCAGCAGCAGCTATGGTTCATTTCTCAATTAAGTCAAGAGGCCAGTCGCGCCTATCATTTGCCTGTAGTTTTTCGATTAAAGGGAGCGCTAGACGTAAATGCTCTCCACCGCGCTTTTGAAACTTTGTTGGAACGCCATGAAATTCTGCGCACCAACATTCTAACCACCAGTGAGGGTGAGCCTTATCAATATATTCATGGTCAAAGTGCTTGCCGCATTGAATCTATCGCGCTGCAGGATGATTCCAACACTGCATATACGGCGCGGATAAACGAAATAGTCGCTACTCCCTTTGATTTGGCGACAGATAGCTTAATTCGCGCCGTATTGATTAGGCGGGGGGAGAATGATCACGCTTTAGTTGTTGTATTGCATCACATAGTCACAGACGCTTGGTCAATGGGGGTACTAACCAAGGAATTGTCAAGGCTCTACGGAGCCTACCGCGCTGGGCAGCATAATCCATTGACTGCATTGGCGATTCAGTATGCAGATTATGCGCACGAGCAGAAAAACTGGCTGCAAGGCGCCGTGCTCGATAAAGAAACGAGCTACTGGCGAGAGAAGCTGCACGGGGTGCCATTGCTGCAGCTCCCAGTGGATAGAATGCGACCAGCAGTGCAAAGTTATTGCGGTGCTTGGCTTGCGTTCGACGTTGAGGCCGAGTTATCACTAAGCCTGAAATCGCTTGGGCAAAAACATGGCTGCACAATGTTTATGACATTGTTGGCTGTTTTTAATGTTCTTTTACATCGTTACACTCAGCAAACAGATTTTTGCGTGGGCACGCCCATAGCCGGCCGACTTCAGTCGGAAGTTGAGCCATTAATTGGTCTCTTTGTAAATACGCTCGCGTTGCGAATTCGGGTAGATGCTAGCCAGTCATTCGAGGACATCCTCAGACAAACTAAGGCGGAAACACTTTCAGCCTATGAACATCAACAAATGCCATTTGAACGAGTGGTTAATGCAGTAAATCCAGAGCGAAGCCAAGCCTTTTCTCCCTTGTTCCAAGTTATGTTGGTTTTGCATAACGTCAAGGGATCAGACCTCGATATCCCAGGTCTCGCGGTGGAGTATGAGCACGTCGAATGCTCAACATGCCAATTTGACTTAACATTAGCATTGCAGGAAATGCCGGATGGTACGCTAACAGGTGGGGTGGAATACGCTACTGATTTGTTCGATGAATCGACAATGGTACGTTTTAGGCAACACTTCATAGAGCTGGCCAAGTCAATTGTCGCTTCACCGGAAAAGGCATTATATCGGCAAGAGCTTTTAACCTCTCAAGAAAAACACCAATTATTGGTGGAGTGGAATGATACAGCGGCAGATTATCCAAAGGATAAATGTATCCATGAATTGTTCGAAGCTCAAGTCGCGCTGAATCCTGATGCGGTTGCCGTCATTTTTGAAGATCAAGAATTGACGTACGGCGAGCTGAATAAGCGATCGAACCAACTTGCACATTACTTGATAGAAGAGCGAGGCGTTAAGCCTGATACCTTGGTTGGTATCTGTGTCGAGCGCTCGCTGGAGATGGTGATTGGGATTTTGGCGATATTAAAGGCCGGTGGTGCTTATGTACCGTTGGATCCTGAGTATCCGCAGGCGCGGCTGCGCTATATGTTGGAAGACGCCAGCCTGGCCACCGTCATTGCACAAACACATTTAAAAAATAAAACACAACTCTCGGCTGTTTGTGCGGTTTATATTGATGATGTAAATGCTCAGTCTGAGTTGTCAGCGCTAGCAACAACTGATATCCCGGCAAAAGAGGTAGGTTTGACCTCGAATCACCTCGCTTATGTAATTTATACGTCGGGATCGACGGGAAATCCAAAGGGAGTGATGATTAGGCACCAAGGTCTTGTAAACTTATACGAATGGTATGCTAAGAGTGTCCTTTCTAAGGCTAACGAGCGAAATTTGTTAGTTAGTGGTTTAAGCTTTGACTTAACTCAGAAAAATATTTTTTCGACTCTGTTAAAAGGGCACATATTGGTAATCCCCAATATGCAGTATTTTGATCAAAATACAGTGCTCATGTCTGCGGAAAAACAGCGTGCTACAACGCTCAATTGTGCTCCAAGTGTTTGGGCGGCACTTTGTAAGTCAACATATTCCAATGGGATGCCTTACTTAAAGCAATTGGTATTGGGTGGAGAGTCACTTGACAAGTTTGATTTAACACTGTTGATTAAAAATCAACCTGATACTTGTTTATTTAATTCGTATGGTCCAACTGAATGCTCGGATGTCACTACCTATTTTATAGTCAATTCTGGAGATCCTCATGCTTCCAATTTGACAGCTATTCCTATTGGAAAAGGAATTCAAAACGCGTTACATTTTATTTTAGATAAATATTTGAATATAACCTCCGTAGGTGTACCGGGAGAGCTGCATATAGGAGGGGCTGGTCTAGCAAGAGGCTATCTAAACCGTCCGGGTTTAACCGCCGAAAAGTTTATCCCCAATCCCTTCTACGACAAGACGAATCCCGCAAGCAGCGAACGCCTGTATAAAACCGGTGATCTCTGTCGCTATTTACCTGATGGCAATATCGAATTTCTAGGCCGCATCGATCACCAAGTCAAAATTCGCGGTTTCCGTATAGAGTTAGGCGAAATAGAAAGCGCGCTAGTAAACCATGAGCACATCAAAGACGCCGTCGTGATCGCCAAAGAATCACCAGACGGTGATAAGCGTTTAGTGGCGTTTATCGTGAGTGATGCTGAAGTCACGACACCGGTGTTACGCGAACATCTCGGCCGTAGTCTGCCCGATTACATGGTGCCATCGGCCTATGTCGCCATAGCTGT
>CAMCXE010000120.1 GCA_945882995.1 Thalassocella blandensis
CCCCGCACTTCTTCAATATCGCCTCGGGTAATGGGTTGTCGATAGGCGATAAGTGCCAGCGTTTCGAGCATGGCACGGGAGTATTTTTGAGGTTTTTCTTCCCACAACCGGTTAATCCAAGGCGCATATTCTTCGCGTACCTGCAGGCGCCAGCCGCTCGCCACCTCCACCAACTCCATACCGCGTCCGCTGCAACGGGCTTTTAGCAGCTCCAGTGCGGCTAAGAGTTCTGCAGCGGGGGGCATGTCCGCCTCGTCAAACAACTGACCCATGCGCTCTAAGGTGAGTGCATCGCCAGCAGCCAAGAGCGCGGCTTCAAGTAGGCGCGCTAAAAAATCGTGGTTTTGCTCTGCGGGTGCTGCCACGGTTATGGCTTGGGCGGCAGAGTGAATATCCGATAGTGTGTGATCGTCAGACATAAATAACCGAGCTTATAAAGTCCGTAGTTTTACGTGAATGGGGCCGAATTCTTCAGTTTGAATCATCTCAATGAGTGACTCTTTGATGAGTTCCATGACGGCTAAAAAGGTAACAACCACGCCTAGACGCCCTTCTTCAACAACAAATAGGCTAATAAACGGGATAAAGCTGGCCTCCTGTGTGAGACGATCCAAGACCTGCGTCATGCGCTCCCGGGTGGACAATCGCTCTTTCGCCACATGGTGGCTACCAAACATAGTGGCCCGACGCACCACATCAGACAAGGCCAGCAAGATGTCACGCATGGGTACTTCGGGTTCTGGCCGTGTGAGGTTGCGATCGGGAGCCTGCGCCCGAGCGGGGAAGACATCCCGCTGCATACGCGGCAACTGGTCCAGATCCTCCGCGGCCTGCTTGAAACGCTCATATTCTTGTAAGCGGCGAATCAGCATAGCGCGGGGGTCTTCTTCGTCTTCCTCTGCCACCTCGCTGGAGCGCGGCAGCAACATTCGGGATTTGATTTCGGCCAACATGGCAGCCATCACCAAATATTCCGCCGCCAGCTCAAAACGCATGGTCTCCATTACGTCCACATAACGCACGTACTGCAAGGTAATCTCGGAGACGTCAATGTCCAAGATGTTTAAATTCTGGCGGCGAATTAAATACAGCAGCAAATCCAGCGGGCCTTCGAAGGATTCAAGAATCACTTCAAGGGCATCTGGCGGAATGTAAAGATCTTTGGGAATGTCCGTAAATGCTTTGCCATGCACCAGTGCAAAAGGCATTTCCGACTGGCGAGGCTGGGCATGTTGAAGGGCGGAAGCTGCCTCAGTTGGGGGATGTTCAACAACGGTCATTGGCGCCCCCAGAGTGTGAAGCCTAAAAAAAGAGGCGCATTATAGGCGCGAGGCGCATTTATTACACGGCTTAACTGGGTTATCTGTCCGCTAGACAAACGCCGCAATACTGCCGCAGCCCTCCCGCAGTACCAGTGGCGAATCACCGGTGAGGTCTATCACCGTGGTGGGGTCAAAGCCGCAGAACCCGCCGTCGATAATTAACTCCACTTGATGCTCTAGCAACTCGCGAATGTCGTATGGGTCCGTTAACGGCAGTGTATCCCCGGGCATAATCAGTGAGCTCGTCATCAGTGGCTCGCCCAGTGAGGTCAGCAAAGCTTGCACAATGGTGTTTTGCGGCACACGCAGGCCGATGGTTTTGCGTTTAGGGTGCATAAGCCGGCGCGGCACTTCGGCGGTAGCGTCGAGAATAAACGTGTAGGGCCCGGGGGTATGACTTTTAATAATGCGATAGGCCGCGTTATTCACCCTAGCGTAGGTGGCTAATTCAGAAAGGTCTTTACACACCAAGGTGAAGTTATGGTTTTTATCCAGCTGACGCAGGGCACGGATGCGATCCAGCGCCAGCTTGTCACCAATGCGGCAGCCCAGGGCGTAGGCCGAATCGGTGGGGTACACAATTAAGCCGCCGCGCTTGAGTACCTCAACGGCTTGATCAATTAGACGTGCCTGCGGGTTTTCTGGGTGAATTTGACAAAGCTGCGCCATGATTGCCTCCAGAGGCTGTGATTTACGGCCTACATAAAATTTATTGCCAAGCGTGCCATACAGGCTCGCAACTGCTCGGCAGTTTGCCAAACGCCCCCAATTCTTGCCAGGGTTGATTGGGCACATGAAAGTCGCTACCGCAGGAGGCCAACAAACCAAATTGATTAGCGATAGCCGCTAATTTTTCGGCCACCCCTGGGAGCTGTTTACCACTAACCACCTCCAGCGCGCGGCCTCCAGCTTCGCGAAAGGCTTGCACCAATGTACAGAGTTTAGTTCGCGTCATCTCGTATTTGTCGGGGTGCGCCAAAACCGCTATGCCGCCAGCGGCCGTGATCCAACCAATGACGGTGGCCATTTCCGGCCAACATTGCTTAACATCCCCCGGTTTACCGGCGCCCAAATACTTTTTGAACGCCCCAGCAAAATGCGGCGCGTAACCCGCATTAAGCAGATACTGCGCAAAGTGGGGGCGCCCAATGACGGCATCACCCGCCAGCTGCTGGGCACCAACCAGTGAGTCCTTAACGTTCATTTTGCTAAGTTTATGGGCAATTTGTTCGGCGCGCTGGTAGCGCAACTCGAGCTGGGAAGCAATACCGGCCTGTAGCACTGGATGCGTTGGGTCGATGTTTAAGCCCACCACATGGATACCGCGCCCCATCCACTGGGTAGAGAACTCAATACCAGGAATTAGCACCAACCCGGATTCAGCCGCCGCCAAGCTGGCCCGAGCCAGTGCCCCAGTGGTATCGTGGTCGGTTAAGGCCAATACCTGCACACCGCGTTCCACGGCGCGAGCCACCAAGGCCTCCGGGCTTAAATTGCCGTCAGAAGCATTGCTATGTGCGTGTAAATCGTATATCAAGTGCGCCTCGCAACAGCCAGCCTGCATACCCCTCAGCTCGCCAAACATTGATTTTGGAACCCGTTTTTATGCCAGCCGCCAAACCCCAATATAAAGAGAATATGTGGATTAACCTACTGGTTAACGTGGCATTGCCCAGCATCATACTCAGCAACCTCTGTGGCGAACACCAATTAGGGCCTGTGTGGGGTTTAATATTCGCGCTGAGCTTCCCCGTGGGTTATGGCATATGGGATTTCATCAAGCTAGGCAAAATGAACTTTTTTTCGGCCTTAGGTGTATTTAGCACCCTAGCCACCGGCGGTATGGCCTTGTTCAAACTCCCGCCCGAATATATTGCTATCAAAGAAGCTACCATCCCCACGCTGTTCGGCCTTGCTGCGGTCATTTCGCTATACACGCCCTACCCTTTGGTGCGCACTTTTTTGTACAGTGAAAAAATATTACAGGTGGATAAAGTGAACCGTGCCCTCGCCGAATTTGGCAATCAAAAAGCCTTTGAACAAACCCTAAAAATTGCCTCTTGGATGCTGGCAAGCTCTTTCTTTTTATCCGCCGTTCTCAACTACGCATTGGCCGAATACCTACTGGTGAGTGAACCAGGCACAGAGGCCTTTAACGCCGAGCTAGGCCGCATGACCGCGTTAAGCTGGCCGGTCATCACCATTCCTTCCCTGCTAGTATTGTTCGGCGCACTTTTTTACCTGTTGTCGCGCATTAAAAAGCTCACGCACCTTGGTTTTGACCAAATTTTTAACGATGGCTCGGAACCCACGCAGCCCACCACAAAGGCCTAGTTATGTATTACGCCATTATCAGTGAGGATGTCCCACAGAGTTTACCTCTGCGCCAAACCGCGCGGCCTGCTCACTTGGCACGCTTGCAAGAACTGGCAGCAGCAGAGCGCCTGTTGATTGCCGGCCCACACCCTGCTGTAGATTCTGCCACACCCGGGGAAGCTGGCTTTACGGGCAGCCTCATCATTGCCCAATTCGATGACTTGGCCAGCGCCCAAGCTTGGGCCGACGCGGACCCCTACATTGCGGCAGGCGTTTATGCGCGGGTCACGGTTAAACCTTTTTTAAAAGTACTGCCCTAGCGCCAGAGGAATGTGAAGTGAACCGAGTTGTAACCTTAACTGTAGCCGCCGCCCTGTTAGCCATAGCCAGTGCCACCTATGCCGCAGACACCCAATATATTTCCGATGTGTGCTACGTGTCCCTGCGGGCGGAACAAAATAGCCAAGCCAAGGTGGTGTTCAGCGGCTTGAAAACGGGCAATCTGGTGACATTGCTAGAGGCTCCCGAGGATTCAGACTGGAGCAAAGTGCGTACAGACTCCGGCAGCGAAGGCTGGCTGCGGCGCCAATATTTAACCAGTGGCCCCACTGCCCAAATGCAGCTGGAGCGAATGCTGGCCACCCAAGGCCCCACCAAACCAGCGCCGCCCCCAGTGGACCCAATGGCCGACGTGCCGCCTGCGTGTATTAGCTATGCCACTGAATTGAGCAATCTAAAAGCCTTATCCGCGGACACCGTTAACTTTAATAAGCGCTATCAGGATTTACTCACCGAGCAGGAAATGACCAAAACCACCTTAGAAGGGTTGCGCGCCGAGAACGAGCGCTTGCGCGACAGCAATCGGTATTCTCAGTGGGTGTTTGGCGGAGGCCTAGTTACCCTCGGCATATTCCTCACCATGATCGTTCAAGCGCTCAGGCCGAGAGGCCGTTCACAGTGGGTGTGATTCACTCAGCATTGCGAGGCGGCTCCAAGGGAGCCGTTTTTAATTCGACGATTTAATTTGAGAAAAGTATGGCCATCGCCCTCTCCGTCAATCTCAACAAAATAGCCTTGTTGCGTAATTCCCGTCCCGGCAATTATCCAGACCCAATGACCCATGGTGCTATTTGCCTGGATGCCGGCGCTCAAGGCTTAACCTTGCACCCCCGCCCAGATCAACGTCATGTGCGCCCCGCTGACGTACGCCGCTGTGCACAGCTCATTACGCAATACAGCGGCGCGGAATTTAATATTGAGGGCAACCCATTTGCAGCGCCACTGGCAGACTACCCTGGGCTGTTAGCGCTGGTGGAAGAAACGCGCCCCGCCCAATGCACCCTAGTGCCCGACACACACAGTCAACTCACCTCCGATCACGGCTTTGATCTCACCCAAGATGGCGAGCGCCTGCTGCCCATCATCCAACAGCTAGACTCGTGGGGCGTGCGGGTAAGCCTGTTTATGGACCCGGATCTGGCGCAAATCCGCCTCGCCAAAACCCTCGGCGCCGATCGTATTGAGCTCTATACCGGCCCCTACGCCGCCGCGCACGCTCAGCAGGATGCCGCTGCCGAAACCCTTTTGCAGTCCTATATAGCAGCCTCCACCTTGGCGCAGGAAATTGGCCTAGGGGTTAACGCAGGGCACGATCTAAACCTACAGAACTTGACCGCTTTTCATCGTCTGCCGTTAATCCAAGAAGTATCCATTGGCCATGCACTCACGGTAGACGCGCTGTACATGGGCCTAGCGCCTGCCGTGCGTGCCTATTTAGCCATCTGCCAAGGGGCGGTGCATGAGTAATGACAGGCCGGAATACCAGCAAAAAAAGCGTTTTTTTAATCGCATGCTGACTATTTATGGGCGCAACCCCGTATTAGAAGCACTGCTGGACCCAAAGCTAAAAGTGCATCGTTTACACCTTGCCGACAGTAATAAGAACAACAGCCAACTCAACGACATGATTCGGCTCGCACAACAGAAACACGCCGAAGTGCTCTACCACAGCAAACAAGAACTCTCGCGCATTTCACGCAACAGCCAGCAAGATCAAGGCGTAGCCTTGGATGTGATTACCGAGGGGTTTACCAATGAGGCGGACTTCCTAGCCGCACTGCCCACAACCTTCGAACTCATCGCCCTAGACAATATTACCAACCCACAAAACCTCGGCATGATTGTGCGCTCGGTATGTGCATCCCCGCTTTTCGGTATTTTGCTCCCGGAAAATGGCTGCGCAAAACTCGATGCCTTAGTCATAAAAGCCAGCGCCGGCACCTTATTTAAAGCGCGGATTATCCGCTGCGAATCTTTGGCAAAAACCCTGCAGCAGCTACAACAACAGGGCACGCAGGTATTCGGTTTAGACGCCAAAGCCCCGCAAACCCTTGGCGAATTTCGCGCCCCGCCGCGCACCGTCATGGTCATGGGCAACGAAACCCATGGGTTATCGGTAGAGATAAAAAAACTCTGCAACGGCCAGCTAGGCATTCCCATGGCCAATGGCGTGGAATCCTTGAATGTGAGTGTTGCCGCCAGTTTAATTGCTTTTCGCAGCTTGCTTGGTCCCCAAACTCATTAAGTTAATCTCAAAGCTGGTTTTTCGAGTAATTTCCAGCCTCTATTTCGCCCTACTGGGCGAGTTACTTTTCTTTGCTTGCCCAAAGAAAAGTAACCAAAAGAAACGGCACCCGACTTTTGGTTTTTGCTTCGCAAAAATACCCTCCCTCCGAGGCGATTTTGAGGGTCGCCGTGGCGCGACATCCTGTCCCGTCACGGCTCAAATGGACTTCCTGCCCATTTGCCCCTCAAAATCACCTCTCCACTCGGCCAAAAAACGGGCTGGTCCCGCTTCGGAAGTATCGTGGATATAACATAAGGAAGGATTTTGGCAACGCCAAAATCCTTAGCTTCACGATATTTGCTGGTGCCCCACAAAAAACAAAAATTATAAGCGACCAACGCATAAGCTGTGCGCGCAGGTATCCGGTTTGCCTTACAATGCCGCCCCTTTTTAGGTGCGCAAACCCGATGTCTCGTTACCGCCTTTCCAGCCCCACAACGATTGCAAATTACCTTGTGGCATTTTCAGTTGCAGCTAACGCCTCACTTGTAGCCCCCACGCTCAGCCTACATTTGTCGCAAACTTACGGCATTGCCGCTTTTTGGATTGGCATTTTTTTTATTGGCAAAGCAGCATCCAGCATTATTGCGTCACAACTTATTGCGCGCTGGTCCGACAGGTTGGCAGACCGCCGACCGCTCATCACCGCGTCCATGTTTTGCGGTGGTATTAGCTGCTTATTATTTTCCTGGGCAGAAACCTTTAAAGCCATGCTCATCATCGCCTGCACCGTGTTTGGCCTGGCCTACATTTCCTGGGCACAATTAATGGCACAAGTGCGGGAATTTGCGGACGAATTCTTACCCCCCGTACAAGCCACACTGTTTAATTCCATCACCCGCGCGTGTATGGCCTTTGCGTGGGTGGCCGGCCCGCCCTTAGGTTTTTTACTCATGGCGCAATTAGGTTTTAAATTACAGTGCCAAATTGTGGCCACGAGTTATTTTGTAACCGGTGCGGCTATTTGGGTGCTTATGCCTAAAATTACCCCCAAGCCCAAAATAAATCCCATAGTCGCCGAAAACGTTGCAATAAAATCGCCACGCAACTGGACACTATTCGGTTCAATTTGCGCCTTCACGCTTATGTTCAGCACCAATGCCAGTTATCAAATTGCGTTGCCGCTAATGATTGTCGAAAAACTACACGCCAGCCCTGAATTTGCCGGATTGCTCATGGGCACCGCTGCGCTATTAGAAATCCCGCTAATGGTAGCGGCGGGATTTCTAAGTTCACGTTTAGGTTTATTAACACTAATTCGCATCGGCGCAGGCGCCTCGGCCATTATGTATTTAGGCGTCTGGCAAGCCACCGCCGTCTGGCAATTATTTGCATTGCAAATATTCAACGCAATTTTTGTGGGGTTTATGGCCGGCTTGGGTATGACATGGTTTCAAAATTTGCTGCCAGGGCGTATCGGCGTCAGCTCATCCTATTTCGCCAACAGCAACGGCTTAGGGGAAATAGTAGGCTATTTAATCATTGCCTTTGTAGCGCAACGAGTGGGTTACGCCAACATGTATGGGTTTAATGTGCTGGTAGCCTTAACCGCATTGGCCATATTGATGGTGGCTTGCAAAAAGAATAGTGGCCAGGCGGTTAGCGCGTAGGGCTGGATCTGCCGCCTTTGTAAAAGGGTTCTTTAAAGCAACCAATGCAACCTAAGAGGATTTACCAACATGCTGCATCAATCCATCAGTTAGCGCCTTAAGATCAAACCCCTGCGATGCAATTGATTTTGGGACCATGTGAAAGATCCGTGGCATTGGGTAGATGAGAATGAACCTATCATCTTGTCTCCACTTGTGTACTTGATCCCATGTGATTTTTCCGTCGACAGTTGGCGAAGTAAAGCGAACTCCGTCACTTACGATTTCTACCACAAACTCCTGATGGAGAGCTTTGTAATTCCGGTAGTGGCGTCGAACCAATATGGGTGAAATTATGTAACGCCCGATAACGACAACTGATAGACCACCTATCAAACCACCAATCGCTCCACCACTAAGTACCTGTGTGCCAAAGAAGCTGAGGAACACCAAAGCGGTTACAACAAGGCCATATACTAGAAGGGCACGTGGCGTAAATTTTGCGAACAAATCCATCGCATTAACATAGTCCTGTTCCGATATTCGATACGTTGCTTTCATTTTTATACTCTGGCTCATGCAGGCTCGGGATTATGTGACGAGCACCTAATCGGGATAGGGAGGCGCCTTACGACACCCCTCCTACCACCTACTAATCACATACCACGGTCAATTGTAAATTAAACTATCTAGCCACCAGTTCCGGCAGCCCCACGCGCGTAAAATACGGTACAGGCAGTGCCAGCGTCAACGCGAAGCTCTTAGGGCGATGTGCGAATTTGTGCCTATCCCACGCCAATCTCGGTTTTACCCCTACTTTTTGCAATCGTCGGTAACCGCTATTGCCTCACCTCCTACACAGGCAATGTCAAATTTTAGACTTTTCAAAGTGTTTTCTACGATCACAGCCACAGCTCTGCCGAAGCGGAACCAACCCGTTTTTTGGCCGAGTGGAGAGGTGATTTTGAGGGGCAAATGGACAGGACGTCCATTTGAGCCGTGACGGGACAGGATGTCACGCCACGGCGACCCTCAAAATCGCCTCGGCAGAAAATTGCTCCTGCAATTTCTGCATTCGCGCCATCCATGGCGCTTGAGGGAGGGAATTTTTGCGAAGCAAAAACCAAAAAGTCGGGTGGCCTTTCTTTTTGGTGACTTTTTCTTTGGCCACGCAAAGAAAAAGTTACTCGCCCAGGAGGGCGAAATAGAGGCTAAAAATCACTCCAATAATAAGCCTTGAGCTTAACTTAATGGCGTGGCACCAGCCAGCGACACAAAAGCCTGAAACCGGTAAACGGCTGATTCACAAGGCTATCTAGGTGAGAACCACCATCCCGAATACTACTGCCGCCGAACAGACACCTCTTCCGCTCTAGATTCAACGTAACTATTCAGCATGTTTCCCCGTCATCCCCGCGCAGGCGGGGATCCAGCGGCAAATAGGCAGTTTTTACTTAAGTGAAGATCGTAATAGCTTTAGAGCGATAGCCGTCTGGATCCCCGCCTACGCGGGGATGACGTAAGAAAATGAAAAATGTACTGAATAGTTGCGATTCAACCAACAAGTGCCGCGGGACTATCCAAAGGCACTTGCGTACAAAAAAATGGGATTCGTGCAAAGGGTATAAAAATATGCTACATCACACGCCAAAATCATTTAGCCCGCAAGCCCTTACCCGTAGCCGCCCAATAGATACCGCCATACAGGTGCTCCGTAAATAGCGTGTCGGAATAGGCAGCGGCGGTATGGCCTAGCGCGGTATAAAATGAACGGCCACCATCGTATTCGTGATACCAAGCTATTGGATGAAATTTGCCCATGCCCACACCGCTTTCATGTTTTTCTTCCCAGGTCACTTTCGGGTTATAGGTCTGCTCATCAACGGCCAGAATATAATTTAGGCCTTTGATATTTTCGGGGCCGAATTCGTACCATTCGTCGGTCCACCATAATCGATCCGGCATACGTTCCAGCCCCGGGAATTTTCGGTTGAGCACCTGCAATTCAGCGGTTTGGATTTGTGGATGGATGTGAAAGCTGCGCCCAACCAGCTTGGTGTACCACTCCCATTTATATTCGGTATCAGAAGCGCTGTGCACACCCACAAAACCCTTGCCGGATTTAATAAAACGCTCCATCGCCGCTTTTTGCTCAGGGTTTAAAATATCCCCCGCGGTGGATAGAAAAATAATGGCTTGGAATTGTTTTAGATTGTCGTCATTGAAGACCTTGGGATCTTCCTGCCAGTCTGCACTAAAAGAATGTTTGTCCGCCAATTGGCGCATGGCCTGCACGCCTTCCAATTGCGACGCATGATGAAACCCCTGCGTAGCGGTAAACAAGAGCACGTTAAATTGTGGCTGGTCGGCTTGACTTTTAGTGGCCAATGCGAATATGCCGAAACATAACAGGGCGGGAGTGCGCAGCGCTTTAAAAACCACTGACAGATTAACAAGCGTAAACATGGTGCCTCTATATTATTGTAGAAACTTCAGTTGGGCGCCCAACTGGGGCTTCTTGGATTATCCTAGAAACCTCAGTTGGGCGCCAAAAAGCTGTGTAATCCATTGGTGTGATTAGTGAAAGTTAAAAATCACGTATTCAACGTCAACTATCTTGTCCGCTCGACGACAACTACGATGGCCGGTTGACCTGGTCTAGATTTCCTTCGATTTCCCTTGCTTAGCACTCCTGTTGATCGATGCCCTTTTTCTAAAACTCTCTCCCCCCACGTCTAGAATCGTGGCGTGATGCACCAGGCGGTCGATGGCGGCAACGGTCATCATGTTGTCGTCAAAGATTTGATCCCAGGCGCTGAAGGGCTGGTTTGAGGTGATGATTAAACTGCCCGTCTCATAGCGGTGCGCGATCAGTTCAAATAACACCTGAGTTTCTTGGCTGGTTTTTTTGATGTAACCGATGTCGTCCACAATAATTACATCGTATTTATCCATACGCGTCAGCACCTCCGCCAGGCACAAATTGGCTTTTGCGCGTTGTAAATCTTGCACGATGCCGGTTGCCGTGGTGAATTTTACACGCACATTTTTTTCGATAAGCGCGTAACCAATACCACAGGCCAGATGTGTTTTGCCCACGCCACTGGCGCCAAATAATAAAACGTTTTCTCGCTGTGTTACCCATTGTCGCTGTTGCGCCAGCGCCATAATTTGATTTTTGTGTACGCCGTTGGTCGCACCAAAATCGAACTGGCTCAGTTGCTTGGCGGGAGGCAATTGCGCTTCCTGCAGATGGCGATGGAGGCGTTTTTGATAACGCTCGCCAGCTTCCTGTTCACACAATTCAGCCAGATACTGTTGCGGCAACCATTGCTCATCAATGGCTTTTTGCGCAACCGACTCCCAATGTCGCGCGATATTGGTGAGCTTTAATTCTTTGAGTAAAATGGGCAAGGAGGCGATGTTAGACATGGCAATGCACCTCGCTCGGCACCGATGTAGCGCGGACCAGCAGCTGATCATAATCGCTTAAATCATGCTGCTTTTCGGTAACGATTGGCACGGGCGTGGTCACGCCAAAACGTTGATTACAGAGCAGCTCACTCGGCA
>CAMCXE010000121.1 GCA_945882995.1 Thalassocella blandensis
GAATTTTCGCGCCGTTTAGTGCGCGAAACCGAACTGACGGCCAATGATTTTATTTACCCCATGTTTGTCATCGAAGGCCAAAATACCCGTGAGCCTATCGCCTCTATGCCGGGCATTGACCGCGTGACGCTGGATGAGCTGGAGCGCGAAGTGGAAACGCTTTTGGCCTTGGGTGTGCCCGCCATTGCGCTGTTTCCTAAAATCGATAGCCAATTTAAAAGCCTTGATGGCGCCCAAGCCTGGAACCCCGAAGGTTTAGTGCCCCGCGTTGTGCGCCACCTTAAACAGCGCTACCCCGAAATGGGCATTATTTGTGACGGCGCGCTGGACCCTTACACCACCCATGGTCAAGACGGCATTATTGATGCGACGGGCTATGTATTAAACGATGTGACGGTTGAAGCCCTGCGCCACCAAGCGCGTATTTGCGCCGAGGCAGGCGCGGATGTGATTGCCCCATCGGACATGATGGACGGACGCGTAGGGGCCATCCGCAACGAGTTGGACCAACACAATTTCATTAATACGCAAATCATGGCCTATTCCGCAAAATATGCTTCCAGCTATTATGGGCCATTTCGCGATGCGGTGGGCTCGGCGGGCAATTTGGGTAAAAGCAATAAATTCAATTACCAGATGGACCCCGCCAACAGCGACGAAGCCCTGCAAGAAATTGCCCTAGATCTACAAGAAGGCGCCGACATGGTGATGGTAAAACCCGCCATGCCCTATTTGGATATTCTGCGCCGCGTAAAAGAAACCTTTGGCGTGCCCACCTTTGCCTACCAAGTGAGCGGCGAATATTCCATGCATAAATTGGCGATACAACACGGTTATTTAGCGGAAGCGGTGATGTTGGAGTCGCTAATTTGCATCAAACGCGCCGGCGCCAATGGCATTTTGACGTATTTCGCCAAAGAGGCCGCGCAGGCGTTAAGGGCGTAACTGCGCCAAAAAATTGTGCGATGCAAGGCGCCGCCAACGTATTTAAGGTGACGATTTAAGCCTCCCCAAGATTCTTTTCCATATAACAACCACGATCATGCCGACGCGGGACCAGCCCGTTTTTTGGCCGAGTGGAGAGGTGATTTTGAGGGGCAAATGGACAGGACGTCCATTTGAGCCGTGACGGGACAGGATGTCACGCCACGGCGACCCTTAAAATCGCCTCGGAGGGAGGGTATTTTTGCGCAGCAAAAACCAAAAGGTCGGGTGCCGTTTCTTTTGGTTACTTTTCTTTGGGCAAGCAAAGAAAAGTGACTCGCCCAGGAGGGCGAAATAAAAGCTAAAAATCACTGAAATAATCAGCTTCGGATTTAAACAAATGTTAGTTGGCAGCCGATATGAATATTGAGAACGCAATACGAGAAGCATTTTTCCCTGATGGTTCAGCTCCAATTGAGGATGAATTTATTGAGAAAAATACTGATATTACATGGCTGCCCGGGAAAATAGATTTGTTGGGCTGGGTGCCCTCTTATATGCTGTGGTGCGCACGCAATAGAGATGCCAACGGCAACCTAGTAATTGATCATACTGTCAATGCATTAGCAGAATATGGGCGTTCAAAAAATCCAGATATTGAGCACCTTAATTTCAAATTTCTATGCAACCCCAAGCAAAGAGATGTTGTGCTTAATTTTTTGCAGTGGTGTTTAACTGAAGAACTATTGGTAGATAAGGAGCAAGTTCGGCGTGCTTGTAAAAACTGGGGCTAGTCAAAATACCAGTAGTCTTGCTCCTGCTTTAAATAACCGCTAGTGCGGCCTAATTTGTCGACGCTCATGGCTTCTTCGCCTTTTAGTGGTGGGTTCTGGCGATTATAGCTAGGCCGACCTACCAGGGCAGTCTGTTAATGTGCTTTGTGCCACCCCCTCCCCATCAAAATTCTAAACCCACCCAGCGCCTTGCCCACAGCTTGCTACACTCCTACATGACAGGCCAAGAGTTGTCGCAACTGGCCGGTCACCTGCCCAACCGAAGGATCAAAGAACCCCCTACCCATGGTGCCGCCAATACGTCATAGACTCTGTCAACACACTCAGTCGCAGCTGCGGCGCTTAATGCGTGTGGCGGTGGTTCTCTGTTGCTCCTGGGTTGGCCCTGTGGACGCCGCGGAACTGCCTAGACAAATCACGTTTCAAAATGTGGTCGAAAATAAAGACGTCCCCTTGGGGGAAGGGGCCTCGTTCCTGCAGGACAGAGAAGGTTTTATGTGGTTGGGCGGTAGTAACGCCCTCCTGCGCTACGATGGCAATGAATTCAAGCAAGTGGATATCAGCCTAAGTGCCGCCCCCAACGACAAAGTGCCGGTGAAATTTACCGAGCAATTGTTTCAAGACAGCCAGGGCACCATTTGGGTAGGCTCCAGAGCGGGGTTATTAAAATACGACCCGCACACAGAAATTTTGACTCAAGTGGCCGACGCCCCCAGTCAGCCCATGCAAATATCCAAAAGCCGCATTTTTCGCTTCGGCGAATTGCCCAGTGGAGAAATTATCGGCTGTGGTATGGAAGCCATTTACATTATTGATCCCACCACCAACCAATATCGCCTTCTCGTGCCCAACGCAAAGGATCCTTCCGGCCTAAAAGGGCCGCGTACGTCGGCACTGTTTATAGAAAATGCCAATACCATTTGGTTCGCCACCAACGCTGGCTTGGAAAAACTCGACTGGGCAACCAAAACGTTTAGCTTCTATCCGGTGAACAGCGACCACCCAGACTCTCCCGCCGACGGCCGGGTTACCGACATGGTGGCGGACGCGGATGGCAAATTCTGGCTGGCTACCGCGCATGGCTTGGTGCACTACGACCCAGCTACCCGCCAAGGTAAACGCTACCTGAATGACCCAAACGACAAGTTCAGCTTGGGCAACAACGATATTTGGAAGCTTATGAAAGACTCCCAGGGTGTGCTCTGGATTGGCACTGACGGCGGGGGAGTTTCACTATTCGATGCCCAAACCGGCCATTTTGTAACCCACATATTTGAACCCGGGCGTATAGGTTCGCTCAGTACCAATGTTGTACGCACCCTATTCGAAGATAAAACCGGCGATATTTGGGTGGGCAATTACCCCAGTGGCGTAAATTTTTGGGACCGCTCCAGCGCGGTAATACAAACCTACGCCAACGACCCCACTAACCCCAATAGCCTGAGTGCAAACCGCGTTACCTCGGTAACCGAAGACCAAATCGGCAACCTCTGGATAGGCACGGGGGGCGGTGGCGGCGTGAATTTTTTTAACCGCACCACCGGTCAGTTCACGCGATTCAAATCCGATCCTAAAGACCCCAAAACCCTCAGCGGGAATTCCATACATGAGATCTACGTGGACCCTCAAGGAATTGTTTGGATTGCCACCCATGAAGGTGGCGTTTCCACCTTTGATCCCACCACGCAACAATTTACCCGCCTGCCCTTCGCTTCCGCGCGCATCGCCGCGCAGCGGGTTAGTACCTCCACCCAACTAAATGACCCCGCAGTCTGGTCCATAAAAGAAGACTCTCAACATAATCTATGGATGGCCACCAACAACAGTGGCTTGAGTAAGTACAACCGGGAAACCAAAGAATTCACCCATTACGTGCACTTGGCCAACGACCCGGAAAGCATTAGCTACAACGTCGTCATGACCACACTGGAAGATTCTCGCGGCAATTTTTGGGTATGCACCTGGAATGGGTTGAACCTGATGGATAGGGAGAAAGGCACCTTTAAAGCCTTTCACGCCGACCCTAAAAACCCCCGCGCCATCAGTGATGACCTAACGGCGAGCATTTTCGAGGACAGTCAAAAAAGGCTCTGGATCGGCACTCGGTCTGGCTTGAATTTATTTGACCCCGTAACGCAAACCTTCACGGTGTACAACCAAAAAAGTGGCTTCGCCAATGAATTTATTCGCAAAATAGTGGAGGACAAACAAGGCCTGATTTGGGTGAGTACCAACAACGGGTTTTCCTCCTTTAACCCCGCAACCCAAGCTATCAAAAATTATGTGCGCTTGAATGGGCGTTTAATTGGCGCTTTTGCCTACCGCTCGGGCATGGTCAGTCGCCAGGGCGAAATTATATTTGGAGGCACCAATGGGCTGCGCATTATTAACACCCAAGCGCTGGCGCAAAATGCCCTGCCGCCCCAGGTGGCGTTAACCGATTTCAAATTGATGACCGGCCGAGTCCAGCCAGGCGGTGCGGATGGCATTCTCAATAACGCCATTAACCGCACCAACACCATAACATTGGAGCACACCCAACCCTTGTTTGCCGTTGACTTCACGGCACCCAATTTCCGCAACCCCAGCGACAATCAATACGCCTACCGGCTAGACGGGTTTGACCATGATTGGGTTATGGCAGGCAACGAGCACTCGGCCAAATACACCAACCTTAACCCCGGCACCTATGTGTTTCGCGTGAGAGCCAGCAATAACGACGGCGTGTGGAGTGACGAAAGCAAAGCCATTACCTTGATATTATTGCCAGCCCCGTGGAAAACCTGGTGGGCCTACAGCGCCTATTGCCTTGGCTTTTTGCTGGCGTTGGCAGCGTTTGTACGCAGTCAGCGCAAAAAAGTGGCTTACGAGCGCCAGGTAAATACCCGCTTGCGCAACTTAGACAGCCTTAAAGAACAGTTCCTAGCCAACACCTCCCACGAATTGCGCACACCCATTTACGGCATTATTGGCCTTGCGGAATCACTGGCCGCGGAGTTCTCCTCATTAACCGCTACCGAGGCTAGGGCACGCGCCAAAATGATTACCACCAGCGGCAAACGCCTTGCCCATTTAGTGGGCAACATGTTGGAGTTTTCGCAGTTAACCAGCAACACACTCACGTTGAACTGCAGCTGGGTGCCGCTGCAGAGTTTGCTACAAAACCTGTTGCTGGAACTACAAGATGCCATTACGGCTAAATCGCTGAGCGTGCAGTGCGAGCTGGCGGACAACATTCTGATTTATGGCGACCCGCAAAAATTAACGAAAATATTTCACGATTTGTTCGACAACGCCATTAAATTTACTGAGAAAGGCGGTATCACCGTGGAGTACGCTCAGCATGACAAGCTCGATATTATTACCCTACAGGATACTGGGGTGGGTATTGCACCGGAAAATATCGAAGGCGTTTTTGGGGTGTTTCAACAGGTGGATGGCTCTGCGAGCCGCGCGGGGGAAGGTGCTGGTTTAGGGTTGTCGGTAACTAAGCGGCTTATTGAGGTACACAATGGAGACATTAAAATTGCATCGGTATTAGGGCAAGGCACACGCGTGAGTGTGCACCTACCGCATGTGCCGCAGCCGATTAACGACAACACCCTGCCAAGGCCCGCCGCTGGAGTGTACGGGCCAGGAGCAGAGGCTCTGCCCCTCACCAAGGATACCGAAGCAGCCTCCGCCCCCGTGGATGCCGCCGCCAAATTACAACAGGTGTATGTGAATGGCCATTTGTACGCGCATGAATCCGCCGTGCCTATGCTAGCAACGCTAGACGGTGACTATACCATCTTGATTGTGGACGATGAGCCGGTTAACCGAATTTTGCTCAAAGCTCGCTTAGGCAAACACAATTTAATCAGCCTCGAAGCCGCCGACGGAGACAAGGCGGTACAACTGGTGGACCAAATGATCAGTAGCCGTCAACCGCTGGACCTAGTGGTTATGGACGTGATGATGCCGCGCATGACCGGCTACGAAGCCTGTGAACGCATTCGCCAACACTGTGCGCTACACCAATTGCCCATCATTTTTCTAACCGCGAATCACCAGCCCGCCGAGGTGTTGAAAGGGTTTTTGGCCGGTGGCAATGACTTTTTAACCAAGCCGGTGACGGAAGAAGTGCTTATCGACAGAATCAAAATCCATTTATCGCTGCTAGAAGAATCCCGCCGGCTAGCACAGGACAAAAGCGCCTCAATGGATGCTCCAGCCAATGAAGCCGCGGAGCCCGCACAACTCAATTGTTTACAGGTGCAACTTGCGGTGGCGAATATTCTGCAGTCGCTAGCCGGCCTAATTTCGGGGGTAACTCTTATGGGCTGCTGGTTGCGTGACGCCCACAATCAGTTCATCTGTGTGGACAACCCAGCTGGCCTGCCGCCTATTGCCTCCCACCCGCCATTCACACTAGCCGACTTTGAAGCGCCCACCACTGATAGCCAAAATATTGCACTGGTGCGGCGTGTACTGGGCAGCGCCAAGCAGGGGCGCCTAGGTAAAACCTTCGAAGGCCAGAAATGCTTATTCGCCGAGTTAATTTTGACTAATGGCCAAGTAGCCGGTTTTACCCTATTAGCCGGCGCCGTACCCGATTTTTTAAATACTAGCGACAAAGCGCTGTTGCGCCAAAGCCTAGCCCACATGGCCGAAGCCATCGCCAAACATACCCAGCTGAACCCAACGACCTCGGTTGGATTGCTGAAATTACGGCGGGCTTGACTCCGCAGGATGTGGCGGCGATGCGCCTGATGTACAGCACCCACCCAAATGTCATTAAGTTAAGCGCAAAGCTGATTTTCTGAGTGATTCTTAGCCCTTATTTCGCCCTCCTGGGCGAGTAACTTTTTCTTTGCGTGGCCAAAGAAAAAGTTACCAAAAAGAAAGGCCGCCCGACTTTTTGGTTTTTGCTACGCAAAAAGTCCCTCCCTCACGCGCCAAGGATGGCGCGAATGCAGAAATTGCAGGAGCAGTTTTCGGCCGAGGTAATCGAACTGCCGGAAACCGCATTTTTGGTGGCGAGCTAAAGCCGACACTGCGGGTAAAAACGCAAACACCGGCGACCGCCTGCGTATCACCTACCCACTGCCTGCACGCAGGCATCTCCATGTTCGCCGCAGAACAAAATTGTGCACTTAACCGGCGCAAGCTTTATTGGTTGCTACACTCCTAAAAACTAGTAGGATTTTTCCGCGACCCGATTCTCCCCACGCAGGGACCACGAGCCACCCCACTCATGCCGCAACCCGCACGACATTGCCTTCATTTGCCCCTGCTGAGCTGGGCTCACGCTTGCCTATTAGCCGCCGGCCTTGCCTGCAGCTTTACGGAACCGGCAATTGCCGCCGAGCTGCCCTCCCAGCTCACGTTTCAAAATGTTGTCGAAAATAAGGACATCGCCTTAGGTGAAGGAGCCTCGTTCCTGCAAGACCGTGAAGGGTTTATGTGGCTCGGTGGCGGCAGCGCGCTGGTGCGTTACGACGGGTACGACTTCAAACAAATTGATGTGAGCCTGAGTACCGACCCCAACGACAAAGTACCGGTCAAATTTACCGAGACATTGTTTGAAGATAGCCACGGCACCATTTGGGTAGGCTCAAGGGGCGGGCTGTTAAAATACGACCCACGCAAAGAAACCCTCACCAAAGTAGCGGACGACCCTAACCAACCACTGAAGCTCACCGAAAGCCAAATTTTACGGTTTGGTGAGCTACCCAGCGGGGAGATCATCGGTTGTGGTATGGAGGCCATTTACATAGTGGACCGGCGCACCGGTAAATACAGCCTTATCCTGCCCGACGCCAAAAATCCGGCTGGTCTCAAAGGCCCGCGCACCTCGGCGCTGTACATCGAAAACGCCACTACCATTTGGTTTGCCACCAACGCCGGTCTCGAAAAACTCGATTGGACCACCAAAACCTTCAGCTTTTACCCCATTAATAGCGACTACCCAGCATCGGCGCTTGACGGTCGAGCCACCGATATAGTCGCCGACGGTGCCGGCAAACTTTGGCTTTCCACTGGCCATGGCTTGGTGCACTACGACCCAAGCACACGCCAAGGTAAACGCTACCTTAATGACCCAGCCGACAAGTTTAGCCTGGGCAATAACGACATCTGGAAGCTGCTAATGGATTCCCGTGGCCTGCTGTGGATAGCAACGGACGGCGGTGGTGTTTCGCTGTTCGACCCCACCAGCAAGCGTTTTGTGAGCCATAAATTCGAACAGGGGCGCGCCGGTTCACTGAATACGAATGTTGCGCGCACCCTGTTCGAGGACAAAGCCGGTGATATCTGGGTGGGCAATTACCCCAATGGCGTCAATATGTGGGACCGCTCCAGCGCCGCCATACAAACCTATGCCAGTGACGCGGCCAACCCCAATAGTTTAAGCGCAAGCCGTGTTACCTCGGTGGGCGAAGACAAAAACGGCAACCTGTGGATTGGCACGGGTGGCGCTGGCGGTGTGAATTTTTGGAATCGCCAAACCGGCGAATTCACCCGATATAAATCCGACCCTAAAGACCCCAACACCCTAAGCGGCAATTCTATACACGACACCTATGTAGACCCCGCCGGCATTGTGTGGATTGGCACCCATAGCGGCGGCCTTAACAGCTTTGATCCCGCTACCCAAAAATTTACCCGCCTGCCATTAGACCCAGAGCGTAAAGGCATTCAAGAAGTCAGTCATTCATCGAGCCTCAACGCTGCCACCGTATGGACCATCAAAGAAGACAGCCAACAAAATTTATGGCTCTCCACCCATAGTGGGGGCTTAAGTCGCTATCGTCGAGATACGCAGCAATTTACCCACTATGTGCATGTGGTGGACAAGCCTGACAGCATCGCAGACAACTTGGTGTGGACGACCCTCGAAGATTCCAGCGGAAATTTTTGGGTGTGCACATCGAAAGGGCTGAACCTGATGGATCGGGAAAAAGGCACCTTCAAAACCTTTGCTGCCGACCCCAGCAACCCCAAGGCACTCAGTGATAACAACGTTATTAGCATTCTGGAGGACCGCAAAAAACGCATTTGGGTGGGTACCGAAATCGGTTTGAATTTATTTGACCCAGTCACCCACGAATTCACCGTGTTCACCAAAAAAAGCGGCTTTGCCAATCACTATATTCGCTCAATATTCGAGGATCGAAACGGCCTCCTCTGGGTGGGCACCGACAATGGGTTTTCCTCCTTCAACCCAGACACTCACGCCATCAAAAATTACATGCGATTAAATGGGCGGTTAATTGGGGATTTCGCGTACCGTTCAGGCATTATCAGCCAACGCGGCGAAGTTATTCTGGGCGGCACGAATGGCATGCGCATTATTAACACAGCGGCACTCACGGAAAATACGCTGGAGCCACCTATTGCCTTTACCGACCTAAAATTAATAGCCGGCCGCGCTGTGCCAGACGGCGCGGATGGCGTTTTAAAAAGCGCCATAAATCACAGCGAAAAATTAGTACTGGACCACACCCAGCCTTTGTTTGCGTTTGAGTTCGCTGCACTGAATTTCCGCAACCCCAGTGACAACCAATATGCCTACAAATTGGAAGGGTTTGATACGACTTGGGTAATGGCGGGCAATCAGCATGCGGCTAAATACACCAACCTAGACTCTGGCACCTACGCCTTCCGGGTGAGCGCCAGCAATAATGACGGCCTTTGGAATAAAACCGGTAAAACCCTCACCGTTGTGGTGTTGCCACCGCCCTGGAAAACCTGGTGGGCTTACACGCTTTACGCGCTGGCTCTATGCGCAATTATTGTGTCTTTCGTCAATTCTCAGCTTCGCAAACGGCGTTTTGTGGAAGAACAAAACCGACTCTTGGAAATAAAAGTCAGCGAACGCACCAACGAAGTTTTGGCCAAAAGTCGGGATATTCAGCTAATGCTGGAAAACATTCCCCAAGGGTTATTTACCTTTGACCCAAGTGGCAAGGTACACCCGGAATATTCCAGCCACCTAGAATCCATTTTTGCCGCAACCCATTTGGCCGGCCGCCAGGCGCTGGATTTACTGTTCGCCGGTGCCAGTGTCAGCAGCAATGATTTGGACCAAGTAAAAGAAGCCGTTTTTTCCATACTGGGCGAGGATGAAATAAACTATTTTGTAAACGAGCATTTGTTGCTGCCCGAATACAGCATGGTGACAAACGGCCAATTACAATATTTATCCCTAGACTGGGCGCCAGTGGTGGTGGATGGTGTGGTCGCCAAATTAATGGTGTCAGTGCGAGATGTTACGCAGCTAAAACGCATGGAGCAGGAAGCCAGCTTAAAAAAACGCGAGCTGGATATTATTAGCCAGCTACTAAACATTCCCGCCAAAAAATATCGGCAATTTGCCGAATCCACCCAGCGGTTTATTGACGAAAACCGCGCCCAAATTTGTGTGCATACCCAGCGCGACAACGAGTGTTTAGCGATGTTATTCCGCAACATGCACACCATAAAAGGCAATTGCCGTGTATTTGGGTTTGACCACTTTAGCAATGTGGTGCACGAGATTGAATCCACCTACAGCACTTTAGTAAATTCCCCCGAAGCCCAATGGGAACAAGAACAATTACTCACCGAGTTACAACAGGTAGAAGACCAGCTGCACGAGTATGAAGCGGTGTACTTCGGTGTGTTAGGGCGCGACGACACGGCACAAAATGGACGCGACCCCAACGGCGCTTGGGCCGACAGCCAAACCCTAGCGGCGGTTGCGCAAAACCTGGCCTGGGTGGACCACACATCACCGGCTGAAGCCGTTAGCGCCTCAGCCACCGTCGTCCGCCAATGGCTACAAAATGCCTTGTCGCTGACCCTAAGTGTCATTTTAAAGGACGTTGTGGCGTCGCTAGCCGGCATTGCCGAACAGCTGGAAAAACCCAGCCCGCAGGTAATCATTAATGATGGCGATGTGCGCATCAATCCAGCGGCGGCGGAACTTCTCACCCACATTTTTGGGCACATGTTCCGCAATGCCATCGACCACGGCATAGGGCCGCCGCAGTTGCGACTACAAGCCGGCAAACCCGCCGCAGGCTGCATCCAAGTCGGTGCACAGCGCCACGGGAACGGGCTGCATTTAACGGTGAAAGACGATGGTAGAGGGCTGAACATTGGCAAATTATTTAGCTCCGGCGTAACCCAAGGCCTCTGGCTTGCCAGCGACCAACCCCCCTTCCACGACATAGCCCAACTCATATTTTTGTCTGGCGTGTCCACCATAAACGAAGTCACCAGCGTCTCGGGGCGCGGCGTGGGCATGGACGCCGTGAAAGCCTTTTTAGTGGCACAGCAGGGCGATATTACCTTGCGTCTACTGGGTGACGATGCTAACGGCCGTTACACAGGGCAGGATATATGGGTGCCGTTTGAGTTGGTAATTGAGTTGCCAGCGCAGGTGTTGGCGGTTATCGCCTAGCTAGGGTTGTAGCCTTTGCAGTGCGCTCCAGCGGGCCGATTTAGTTAAGGGTTCGAGCTATTTCACTGGGGAGACCCTCTCAACCGGAACCCCCCACCCCA
>CAMCXE010000122.1 GCA_945882995.1 Thalassocella blandensis
TTGTCCTCCAGAATAGTTGTCGAAAACTTTCTGAAGGACGTGCCCTGAATAACATTTTTTAAAATGTTATTCAGGGCACGAAATTTTTTTGGCCGCCATTGTCAAGCATTATTTTAAATTTTTTTCGGGTTTGAGACTCTAATCTCTAGTATCGTTAACTCAGATGGTGGAAATTAAAAAGGAAGGCCTTTTGCCAAATTTGTATAGTCCCCTTAGGGATAAATATCCCAATGGCGCAACCCTGCCAATGGCGGAAATTTTAGAATATACCGTTTCTAAGAGTGATAACGTTGGCTGCGAGCTTTTGTTGAAACTCATTGGAGGCCCGCAAATAGTCGAACAATACTTCATGGCGAATAACTTCAAAGACCTGTCGATAAAATTCAATGAAGAGCTTCAGCAGGCTAACTGGGAGTTCCAATTTCAAAATTGGACCACGCCAAACTCTGCAAATGAGGTGTTGGCTGCGTTTTATAGCAATAAGAAACAATTGTTGCCTCAAAGAAGCTATGAATTCCTTTGGGAGACTATGAAAGATACTAAAACAGGCCCTGGCAGGATAAGAGGGCAGTTGCCAGCAAGTGCCAGTGTTGCTCATAAAACAGGTAGTTCGGGCGCAAACAAAGCAGGTTTAACCGCCGCAGTGAATGACATTGGTGTTGTGTTCCTGCCGAATGGGCAGCATTTTTTTATTAGTGTTTTTGTAACTAACTCCACGGAAAGTTATGAGGTAAATGAACATATAATTTCGGATATATCAAAGGCAGCGTGTGACTATTTTAGTGTCAAGCCAAAATAGAATTTCCATCAATGTTATTAGTGCGGCACATTATTCGTAAAATCAGCCAGTTTTGCGCAGCGGGGGAATTAAACTCCTTTCCTTGTTCGTTTCGAAGGAGAAAGGGAGTGAACCCAGAACCCTCGGCTGGACCAACAAAATGCAGGGCAACCCATTTTCACTAGTCACAGATAGGGATTACGCAGCCTTTGGTTATCCAACTGAGGTGTCTAGGTTAAAGGGAGAAGCGGGGTGGGCGTCTTGCTAGCAGGGGCGGAGTGTCTTTCTTGGAAAGTCCTAGCGCCGAATTCGGGATTTTGATGGCAGCGTTGCTGCTCATGGTTATCAACACCAAATTAGCCGCCCCGGGGTGGATGTTACTAAGAGTGTTACTAAAAAGGGTGGATGTTATAAGCCCCCAGCGGACAACGCGGGACGTAAAAAAAGCCGCAAACCCTTATCGGGCGCGGCTTTTTGGACTGCTTTGGATGTTCTGGAACTTGAAAATGGTGGGCCCACCTGGACTTGAACCAGGGACCTGCCGATTATGAGTCGGACGCTCTAACCAACTGAGCTATAGGCCCTAAAATGAATGGCTTCGACGGAAGCGCTGCTCATTATAGTGTGCGCTAAAAGTGCTGGCCAGCATTTTAATGCTTGGCCAGCACTTCCGGCGCCGGCTATCAGTCGTCCAAAAAGCCTCGCAAGTGGTCGGAGCGGGACGGGTGGCGCAGTTTGCGCAGGGCCTTGGCTTCTATTTGGCGGATCCGTTCGCGGGTAACGTCGAATTGTTTGCCCACTTCTTCTAGCGTGTGGTCGGTGTGCATGTCGATACCAAAACGCATGCGCAGCACCTTGGCTTCGCGGGCGGTTAGGCCGGCCAACACGGCTTTAGTGGCTTCCATCAAACCCTGCGTAGTGGCGGATTCGATTGGCGACACTATGGAAGTGTCCTCAATAAAATCCCCTAAGTGGGAATCTTCATCGTCGCCGATGGGGGTTTCCATGGAAATGGGTTCTTTGGCGATTTTGAGTACCTTGCGCACCTTATCTTCTGGCATGTCCATGCGCTCGCCCAATTCTTCCGGGGTTGGCTCACGGCCCATTTCCTGCAGCATTTGGCGCGAGATACGATTGAGTTTGTTGATGGTTTCAATCATGTGCACGGGGATACGAATTGTGCGCGCTTGGTCGGCAATGGAGCGGGTAATGGCCTGGCGGATCCACCAAGTGGCATAGGTGGAAAACTTATAGCCGCGGCGGTATTCGAATTTATCCACGGCTTTCATTAGGCCAATGTTGCCTTCTTGGATGAGGTCCAAAAATTGTAGGCCGCGATTGGTGTATTTTTTGGCAATAGAAATTACAAGACGCAGGTTGGCTTCAACCATTTCTTTTTTGGCGCGGCGGGCACGGGCCTCACCGATAGACATACGGCGATTGATTTCGCGGATGGAGCTTAGGTCTAGGCCTGCTTCAGTTTCTATCGCTTTAAGCTTTTGCTGGCCGGCAATAACTTCTGCCGACACGGCGCGCAGCGAGTCGGAGTATTCCTTTTTCTTTTTAGTTACGTTGGCAACCCAGTCTTCGTTAGTTTCATTGCCGGGGAATTCTTTAACAAAATTTTTGCGGGGCATTTTGCCGTAGCGAATGCACTGCATCATGATGTCCCGCTCGATGGCGCGCACTTGGTTTAGTACGTCCCTTGCTGCGTTGTAAATGGGGTCGAATTGGCGCGGCGGTAATTTAAAGAATTTAAATACTTCACCGAGGGTATCCATCTCTTTGCCGGCGAGTTTTGATTCGCGGCCGCTTTTTTCAATGGTGGCAAGCGTTTTGGCAAGTTGGTCGCGCAGCGCGCCAAAACGCTCTTTGGCGTAGGCGGGGTCTATGCCGGTGTCGACTTCTTCTTCTTCCACTACGGCAACGGCTTCTTCTTCGTCACCCGCTACCGCAATTTTTTCCTCGGGGACTTCTACAGGCGCTTCGACTACAGGCTCCACGACGGTTTCCACCGGGTCCAGCCAGCCGGCGATGACATCAGTCATGCGCCTTTCGCCTTTTTCGATCATGTCGAATTCGCTGATCACCCGTTGTACAGAGCCGGGCCAATAGGAGATGGAGTGCATCAGCTCGCGCAGACCCTCTTCGATGCGTTTAGCGATGACGATTTCGCCTTCGCGGGTGAGTAGCTCCACAGTACCCATTTCGCGCATGTACATGCGCACTGGGTCGGTGGTGCGGCCAACTTCGGTTTCGACGGCGGCCAATGCAGCGGCAGCTTCGGCGGCGGCGATTTCGTCGGTGGCGTTGTCGGCGTCTGCCATCAACAGCTCATCGGCATCGGGGGCGGTTTCGTATACACGAATGCCCATGTCGTTGATCATTTGAATAATGTCTTCGACCTGATCCGGATCGGATATGTCTTCAGGTAGATGGTCGTTGACGTCGTCGTAGGTCAGGTAGCCTTGTTCGCGGCCCCGAGTAATCAAATCTTTGATTCGCGATTGTTGGTTTTCGCTCATTAAGGTTTTTGCATCCCGTGCGGTAGATGAAGAAATAAAGCTAGATATTATAGCCGTTTATGGTGGCACCATCTAGAAAATCCAGTGGATGCTTGTTGATTAGTCTGTTTTTTGTCGATTTTGTGACCTAGCTTTAACCAGTTCACCCAAACGGTTTTTTTGTTCGGCAGTTAGCGCCTCGAAACCGATCGCCTGCAATTGCGCGAGTTCATCCTGCTGGCGGCGATTGGATGCGGCTTCCCTTAAGCGTGCAAATGCGCCTTCCAATTCCTGTTGGGCGTTAAACGGCGAGGTGCGCGTGACGCTGCCGAGAAATTGGTCCACAACTAATGCGGTGAGTTCTTTTTGTGAATCGACGCCGTAGAGCCCGCCCCAAAAGCCGATGATGCTGTGAAAGCTGCGCAGCTGATGGCTTTTGATGAGTTCGATGAGCTGGATGAGGCGCAGGTCATCAGCGTCCAGTGGGTGAATTTCCCAGTGGCTGTTGATGGGGGTGTCGAGTAATTCGGGGTATTCCAGCAGCAGTATGGTGGCCATGCGCGCAGGGTTGAGTTTAATGCGGGCATTAATGGGGCGTGACGCGAGTGCCGCTGTGCGAGGCTGAAGTGTTGTTATCAGCTTGGCCGGCGCTTGCTGTTCCGGAGCTGCTTCAGTTGGTGCTAGCGCTGTTAAGGGTTCATGGATGAGCTCTTGAAGCGTTTCCAGGCTGAGGCCGGTGTGATTGGCCAGTTTGTTAAACATTAATTCGCGGTACACGCCTTTGGGCAGTTTGTGCAAAAACGGCGTAGCCAATTTGCTGATGCGGGCGCGCCCCTCCATGCTGTGTGCGTTAATGCCTTCGCCAATAATACGAAAAAAGAAGTCTTCTAGCGGCAGCGCTTGGTCCATTTGCTGTTGAAAGCGCTCTTTGCCAATTTGGCGCACCAAGCTGTCTGGGTCTTGGCCTTCGGGTAAAAACAAAAATTTAATTTGGCGGCCATCCTCCATGGAGCTGAGGGAGTTTTGCAGCGCGCGCTTAGCGGCAGTGCGGCCGGCTTGGTCGCCGTCAAAACAAAAAATAATTTCGCCGCAATATTTGAATGCTAGGCGCAGGTGGTCTTCACCGCAGGCTGTGCCCAAGGTGGCTACGGCGTTGGTGATGTCGAATTGGGCGAGGGCGATGACGTCCATATAGCCTTCAACCACCAGCAACTGTGTGAGGTTGCGGTTTTGTTGGCGAGCCTGATAGAGGCCATAGAGTTCTTTGCCTTTGTGAAACACCTCGGTTTCGGGCGAATTGAGGTATTTGGGGCCGCCCAGTTTGGTTTTTTTGCCGTCGGGGCCGAGGCTGGTTTCGGTGCCTAATACCCGCCCGCCAAAACCAATGGTTCTGCCGCGCACGTCCAGAATTGGGAACATGATGCGCTGGCGAAAGCGGTCATAACGTTTGTTCTCTTCGTCGTTGATCACGAGAAGGCCGCTGTCGACGAGCAGCTTGCGCTGGTGTTCGTCGGTGCCGAGGGCTTGGAGTAAGTTGTCCCAGCCGGGTGGCGCATAGCCTAAGCCAAATAGCATGCAGATTTCGCCAGTGAGACCGCGCTGCTTGAGGTAATTGACGGCGATTTTTCGCTCGGCATGGGTGCGCAACTGCGTTTGATAATGACGATTGGCGGTGTCGAGAATGGTGTAAAGACCGGAGCCTTCGCGTTTCGCTGCGCGAGGGTTTTCGTCGCGGGGGATTGTGAGGCCTAGGGTCTTGGCGGTACTTTCCAGGGCCTCCATAAAACTCTGGCGATCGAATTCCATGATGAATCGCAGCGAGTCGCCGGAGGCGCCACAGCCGAAACAGTAGTAAAACTGCTTGTCTGGACTGACGGTGAACGAGGGGGATTTTTCGTTATGGAAGGGGCAGCAGGCGCTGTAATTTTTGCCGGTGCGTTTGAGTTTTACGCGCGAGTCCACCACATCGACTATATCGAGTCGATTCAGCAGGTCGTCGACAAACGCTTGGGGTACACGGCTCATGGGCAGGCAAGGCGCTGAAACACCTTAGGATCTTAGGAGAGTTGCGCCTTGATCAGTTGGCTAACCTTGCCCATGTCGCAACGGCCTTGTGCCTGGGGTTTGACGATGGCAATGACTTTGCCTAAGTCGGCTGGGCCGGTGGCACCGCTGTCGGTAATGGCGGAATGAATAAGGTCGAGTAGCTCGGCATCGCTAAGGGGCTTTGGCAAAAACTCCTGAATTATCGCAATTTCGTTGTTTTCTTTGTCGGCCAATTCGGGGCGGCCACCGGCGCTAAACTGGGTTGCTGATTCGCGGCGCTGCTTGAGCATTTTGTCTAGAAGGACCAATGCTCGTGAGTCGTCGACTTCGATGCGTTCGTCTACTTCAACACGTTTGAATTCGGCGGAAATGAGGCGCAAAACACCGAGTCGCTCCTTGGCTTGAGCGCGCATGGCGTCTTTAATGGCGGCATTGATCTGTTGTTTAAGTTCGGTGCTCATAGTGTTTACCTTGCTATCGGGCCGATAGCTAAACGACAGCTTTCACGGTGCGGTGGCACTGGCGTGAGGAGGCTTGGGATACCGAGTGCGATTGCCTAAGGTTCGATGCGCAAAACAAAGCATCGGCCATAAGGCCGATGCTCGCATAACCTAATGTACCGCAGCAAAAGGGCTTGTTTAGAAGCCTCTTCACCACCACGCCATTAAAACAAGCGTTGGAATTTTTTGGTTTCGCGGGTAACTTTTTTGGCGTGACGCTTAACAGCGGCAGCCGCTTTGCGCTTACGCACAGAGGTGGGTTTTTCATAAAACTCGCGGCGGCGAACTTCAGCCAGTACGCCAGCTTTTTCGCACGAGCGCTTGAAGCGGCGCAGGGCAATGTCAAAGGGTTCGTTTTCTTTCAGTTTTACTGAAGGCATGAGAGTACCTGTTAAATGCGGGTCCAACCGGGGCAACACGCCGCCGGACTTTAGGGGTGCCGGATTATATACAGATCTTGGGGCGGAGGCAAGGCCAGATTGTGGTTTCGTTTCAAACACCGCTGTTGGGTGGGCTTGCAGCCAACATCGGTGCTTGAACCTAGAAACCTCAGTTGGATCACCAAAGTCTGCGCAACCCCTTGGCGCGCCTAGTAAAAGTTAAAATGACGAACAACCAACCAGGTTGCCCGTCATTTTAACTTTTACTAATCACATCAATGGATTACACAGCTTTTTGGCGCCCAACTGAGGTTTCTAGGTTGAAACGAGCTATGGTTGGCGCGGAGACGGTTAGTAAAAGTGAGTGGAAATGCCTAAACCTAAGCCAGACTCTAAATCCCCCGACAAATATTGCTTGTAGCTTAGGCTCAGTTCAAAAGAATCAAATGCCACGCCGGTCTGCGCCAACGCGTAACCACCGCCGCCAATTTTAATACTTTCTTTGTAGCAGTCGTTGCAGTTGTCGATGCTGCGCGAGGAGCTGACGATGGTTGCGCCCACTTTTGCGGAGACAAATAGGCTGTTTGGGAGGGGGTAATGAATGCCTGCGTCGACGAATAGGCTGGTGCCGCTGGCACTTGAGGACGCGTCATAGGTTTTGCCATAGTTGTCGCGCACTGCTTGGCTAAATTTGTTGTTGTCCGAGTAAGCTAGCCCTTCCAAGCCTCCGCCGACGATTAATAAGCTATTGGCGAAATAATACTCGCCGCCTATGCCAAAGCTGGGTGCGGAAGTGTCAATGAGGGATTTGGCGGCGGCGTCAGAATTGATGGTGACTTGCTCGAAGAAGCCGTTGAGCTCCCAGCCGCCAAAACGCGGCCCTTGTTCGGGGCCGCCGGCTTGAGCTATGCCGGCGGCGAGTAATGCTGTGGTGAGTGTCAAGGTGGGCACAAATTGCATATTTAATTTCCTTAAAGGTACGTTTATAAATTAGCGGCCTTAAGCCGTCGGCCATTCTATTTTTTTGCGCGCGCCCTGCAAACTCAAAATGCTTATGGTGTGCGGTTGGTTTGAACCTAGAAACCTCAGTTGAGCGCCATAAAGCTGTGTAATCCAGTGGTGTGATTCGTGAGGGTTAAAAATGACGGGCAACCTGGTTGGTTGTTCGTCATTTTTAACCTTTGCTAGGCGCGCCAAGGGGTTGCGCAGACTTTGGTGATTCAATTGAGGTTTCTAGGTTGAAATTGCGACTCTTGCAGAAGGTTTAAGAATGCCTCGGCAGCACGACTGAGGTGGCGCTTGGGATGGCAAATGACGCCTAATTCACGGTGTAGTTGCACAGGTATTGGCAGGGCGACAATTTGCGCGTCCAGTAAGGTGGCTGGCAGTAGGCTCCAGCCGAGGCCTACGCTCACCAGCATTTTGATGGTCTCAAGATAATTGGTAGCCATGGTGATGTGCAGTGGGAGTTGATGTTCGCTAAAACAGCGCTGGATTAAGCGCCCAGTGTAGGTGGACAGGTCCGGCAAAATCGCCGGCTGTTGGCTAAGCGCTGCAAGGCTGGGTGTTATGTTGGCGGCTAATATAGGGCTGGCTACAAAACAGAGGGGGTCTTGCCATAGGGTGATGTGTTGCAGCTGGAGCGACGGCTCGGGTGCAAAAGTGACCACGGCTAACTCGCATTCACCTTTGAGGACGCGGCTGTGGGCCACCTCTGAATCTAAAAATTCAAACCGCAAATTTACTTGGGGGTAGCGAGCCACAAACTGACGTAACACCGGCGGCAGTTTATGCAGGCCGATATGGTGGCTGGTGGCCACCCGCAGCTCGCCGCGCACCTCCCCGGACAAGTCCACGAGGGCGCGTCGCGTGTCCTCTATGGCTTGCATGATCTGGCCGGCGCGGCTGAACAGAATTTTGCCGCTGGGGGTGAGCTCCACGCGGCGATTAACCCGATGAAATAGATTTTGGCCAAGCTGTTGCTCCAATGCGGCAATCCGTTTGCTCACCGCAGGTTGGGTGAGGTGTAACTGTTCGCCGGCTAGGGAAAAGCTGTGTAATTGGGCTACAGCGATAAAGGTCTTAAGGTTTTCGGAGTCCACTTTTCTGCATTCCTATTGGGAATTCAATTGATGAAAATAATGAATTTGAGTTATGCGGGTAAGCTTGCCTAAAATACGACTATGCCGTCAAGCGGCAGGCGTCCGCTGGGCGCCAACCTTGGCTTGGGCACTATCTCTTGAGGAATTACAATGGCTGGTAAAACGCTTTACGACAAACTTTGGCAAGCTCACTTGGTGAGTCAGCGCGATGACGGTTCTGCGTTGATTTATATCGACCGTCACATCGTGCATGAAGTTACCTCCCCGCAAGCCTTTGAAGGGTTGCGCTTGGCCGGGCGCAAACCCTGGCGAGTGGATTCCGTGGTGGCGACGCCGGACCACAATGTGCCTACTACGCACAACGAACGCGCCTCGGGCGTGGCGGGTATTGAAGATCCTATCTCGCGTATTCAGGTGCAAACCCTGGACGAAAATTGCGACGAATTGGGTATTCTGGAATTTAAAATTAACGACCCGCGCCAAGGCATTGTGCATGTGATAGGGCCAGAGTCTGGGGCATGTTTACCCGGCATGACGATTGTCTGTGGGGACTCCCACACCTCAACCAACGGCGCGTTGGGTGCGCTTTCATTTGGTATCGGCACCAGCGAGGTGGAGCACGTATTGGCCACACAATGTTTAGTGGCTAAGAAAATGGGCAACATGCTGGTAAAAGTGGACGGCACCTTAGGCGCAGGCGTTACGCCGAAGGATGTGGTTTTGGCGATTATCGGCACTATCGGCACTGCCGGGGGTACGGGTTATGCCATTGAATTTGGCGGCGACGTGTTTCGCGCCATGAGCATGGAGGGCCGCTTGACCGTGTGTAATATGGCCATTGAGGCGGGTGCTCGGGCGGGTATGGTGGCGGTGGATGAAACCACACTGGATTATGTGCGTGGCCGCGACTACGCCCCGAAGGCTGAGCAGTGGGATATGGCCGTGGCGCAATGGCGACAGCTGCATTCCGATGCGGATGCCGTATTCGATCGCGTGGTGGAGCTGGATGGCAGCGCCATAGCGCCGCAGGTCACTTGGGGCAACTCGCCGGAAATGGTCTTGCCGATCAGTGGTAGCGTGCCGGACCCGGCCCAAGAAGCGGACGTGGTAAAACAAACCGGTATGACTCGGGCCTTGCAGTACATGGGTTTGACGCCAGGTCAGCCGATTACCAGTATTCGCGTCGATCGTGTTTTTATCGGCTCTTGTACCAATTCGCGTATCGAAGATATGCGCGCCGCCGCGGCGGTAGTGCAGGGCAAAACCAAGGCGGCCTCGGTAAAAGAGGCCATTGTGGTGCCCGGTTCCGGGCAGGTGAAGGCCCAGGCGGAGGCTGAAGGTTTGCATCACATATTTCTGGCTGCAGGTTTGGAGTGGCGCGAGCCGGGCTGCTCTATGTGTTTAGCGATGAATGCCGACCGCTTGGAGGCGGGTGAGCACTGCGCTTCCACCTCTAACCGCAATTTTGAGGGGCGGCAGGGGTATGGCGGCCGTACCCATTTGGTTAGCCCTGCCATGGCGGCTGCAGCCGCAATAGCTGGACATTTTGTTGATGTGCGCACATTTAATTAGGAGCTGAACATGAAAAGTTTTACCGTTTTAACCGGTTTGGCTGCGCCGATGGATCGCTCCAATGTGGACACGGATTTAATTATTCCCAAACAATTTTTAAAGTCCATTAACCGTTCGGGTTTTGGACCCAATGCCTTTGACGAATTGCGTTACCTCGATAAAGGTGAGCCGGGGCGGGATAACAGCCAGCGCCCGCTCAACCCGGAATTTCCGCTTAACTTTTCGCGTTATCAGGGGGCGAGTATTTTAGTGGCGCGGGAAAATTTTGGCTGCGGTTCCAGTCGCGAACACGCGCCCTGGGCCTTAGAGGAATATGGCTTTCGCTGCGTTATCGCCCCGAGTTTTGCCGATATTTTTTATAACAACTGTTTTAAAAATGGCATGTTGCCCTTGGTGTTGGAGGAGCCGCTGGTTGCGCAAATATTCGCGGAACTTTACGCCCAAGAAGGCTACAGCCTTACAGTGGATTTAGAGCGGCAAGTGGTGATTAAACCCAATGGCGAAACCTTGGCGTTTGAAGTGGATGCGTTTCGTAAGCATTGTTTATTAAATGGTTTTGATGATATTGGCTTGACCTTGCAAGATGCCGAGCAGATTAAAACCTATGAAGCTGAGCGTCGCCTGAGCACACCCTGGCTGTTTGGTTTTGCCCAACATTAACCCTGTGCGATGCCCCGCTGACGATTGGCGCTGCTGCGCGCCGGCGGGTAAATAACCTAAAGAGCAAATTGAGGAATTCCCTTTGAGCAAGACAATTATTATTCTCCCCGGCGATGGCATTGGCCCAGAAATTATCGCTGAAGCTTTAAAAGTGCTAACCAAAGCTGATGCGTTATTTGCGTTGGATTTGACTTATGTGCACGACTACATTGGCGGCAGTGCCATTGATGCCTACGGTGTACCTTTGGCGGATTCCACGTTGGAAAAATGTAAAACCGCTGATGCCATTTTAATGGGCTCGGTGGGCGGCCCTAAATGGGACAAATTGGACCCGGCCATTCGCCCAGAAAAGGGCTTGTTAAAAATCCGCTACGACTTAGGGCTTTACGCCAATTTGCGGCCAGCCATTTTGTACCCACAATTGGCGGCGGCTTCTAGCCTGAAGCCGGAAATTGTGGCTGGCTTGGATATTTTGATTGTGCGCGAACTTACCGGCGGCATTTATTTTGGCCAGCCGCGGGGCATTCGCGTGTTGGAAAATGGCGAGCGCCAAGGGTTTAATACCTATGTGTATGCAGAGCACGAAATTGAGCGCATAGGGCGCACGGCGTTTGAAATGGCCCGCAAGCGCAGCAAAAAAGTGTGCTCGGTGGATAAATCCAATGTTTTGGAAGTTACCGTGCTCTGGCGAG
>CAMCXE010000123.1 GCA_945882995.1 Thalassocella blandensis
TAAGCCTGCCGGATGAATTAAAACTACGCGAAACACGGCTAGCCGTGATGGCGCGTGCCAAAGCCAAAATCGCCCAGCGCGCCCAAGAGCGTCACACCCGCGAGCTGGCGGAGCACGCCCAAAAACTTGCGGCACGGGAGGAAAGGGAGTATTGAAAATTAAGCGAAGTCATAAATTTCGGATTGTAGTAGTCGATCTGCCACTGATAACCGGTAGACGCGCTCTCCGGTAGAGTAATGCGAACATATTGGCCGGGTGTCACGTGCAGTGTGGAGCCATTTTGTTTTTCACTAACATCTATCACTGATACGTCATTTACAGAGTCAACACCCCACTTGCTGCCAACCACCGAATCTCCTTGAACAAAAAATACGGCGTCGTCGTGCAATATGCCACGGTTAAACTCAGTGGAATTCCATCCGCTACCTTGGCTACTCGCGGAATCAGCGGCTAGGCGTGCGGCCAAGGTTAGCGTTGCGTTGCTCTGTGCTAATCCATTAATTTCAAACTCATACAAGCTGGGTGTTATACCGCCGTATGGTGCAATTCCATTGAGTTTTGGATCGTTTATAGTCATCGGTATAGCTACACGCAGCTGATCATCACTGGCTTGTAAAAACGAGAATGCGCGAGAGTCGTGTACTGCTGGGCTAAAGCTACTATTCCCCTCAACAATGTAATTACCTACCTCAACTGGATTTGATGGGTTGCGTACGTCGTAGAGTGACGCTTTGAGACCACTGATAAAACCCGCGTCATCTGTGTTATTACCAAAGGAAAAAAGATAATTTTTACCAACGGGATGCAGGTAGGTTGAAAACCCAGGAATTTCTAGGTGGCCCGCTTGTTTGGGCGCCAAGGGATCCGTGAGATCCAACACGTACAGCGGATCTTTACGCTCAAACGTGACTACGTAGGCTTTATCACCATCATAACGAACACCGTAGACATCTTCGTTGGGTTTACCGATGGGTTCAGGGCTCACCTTATTAGGCAATTGTGCAACCAACGCCAATTCGCTACGGCCTTCCACTTTTTTCAAGATGTTCAAGCGGTGACTGCGCTGCCCAGTGGCATCCACTGTTGAGGTGAGCATACGTAAAAATCCATCGTGCTCGTCCATGCGAAACGCTGGTGCGCTCCAACCTAAATCACCTTCCACTTCACCGCTAGCCGCATAATGAATACCCGTTTCAGACAAGGCTAGCTGATGCACAACGCTGAAATTTTTCCAACTCTCCCAATTGCGATATTCAGACCCCACTAAATAAATATTGTTGTTAGAGGTATAGATATTTTCTACAGGACTGTTAACACACACCGACTTAATTAACTGATGCTTAGCTAAATCAATGGCGGTAACGCTAATTAAATTGAGATTGCCGGTGGTTTGAGTGGTGTTTGCTGGCACTAAGCAGCCATCCGCGCCGATGAGTGGCTGTGGTTTACCATCATCAAGGGTATATTCGGGCAACAATTTTTCCAGCGGTGTGTTGGCGATCATTGTTTCGTTGGAAACTGGTGCACCCAGCTTAACCCCAGCAAAATCCAATGTGGCAATGGTGGGTACATAGCTGCTGATGACATAAAGCGTGTTGCCGATTTTCCGCGTACCGCGCAACTGACCATCAATGGCGATAGACCACGCCTTTTCAACTGCCGCCGGATTGTTCACGTCATAAAGGGTGATTTTCAGGCTGCTGTTTTGCGGGTAAGCCCAATACGCAAACCCAAATGCAGGATCCTCAATGGGGAACAAGGGCGCAGGCTCAACGGCAGGCATAACATCGGCTGTCACGGGCGCGGGATCGGTCAGTGGCGTAGTGTCTGTCACCGGCCCGGGGCCTGGCTTTGGTGCTGGGATTATCAGCACATTTGTTTCTGGTTCAGGGCCTGTCCCTGCAACAAATACTGTCGTTCCATCAGTGCCTGCAGCAGGCGCGGGATCTTTCTCAGGCAAAGGGCCCGTGACTGGCCAAGGGCCTGGGCGGGGTGCGGGTATTTCCACGGTATCGGTGGCTGGTTCAGGACCAGTCCCTCCAACAGCTACTGTCCCGCCATCAACGCCGGCAACTGGAGCCGGATCTTTCTCGGGCAAAGGGCCCGTGACTGGCCAAGGGCCTGGGCGGGGTGCGGGTATTTCCACTGTATTTGTGGCTGGTACAGGGTCTGTCGCTGACTTGGGCATCACAGCAGGCACTGCCCCCGGGATCAAATCCGCAGGATCTGGCGTGGGTAGTGGCACCGCAATAGGTTTGCCAAGCGCATAAACAAGGGGCTCGCTATGCACGCTTGCCACGGCCTCGGTGCCGTTAGCGCCACTGACCAAGTAGATGTCATCGCTACCGATCCCCTTGTTTTCGATTAATAGCGTGCTACTCATTTCACCTATTTTTTTAGGATTGTTTGTATCAGTAGCAAAAATTTTAAGGTGTGACTGGACACCACCATCAGCCGAGGCCGCAATGCTGGTCAGGTAGATATATTTACCGTCATATTTAGTGTGATCACCCTCATCAACTCCGGCCACTTGCACATTAGTGCCGGAAAACCCACCAGATTTAGTACCTGCGGCAGCTTCACCCACCGGTTTGGCTGCAACATCACCCGAGGATTTGGGAGGCGCTGACGCTGCCTCCAAAATTAAAGCCTGTGGATACTCGCGAAGCGTAACCCGCAAACCATTTTTGATGAGGTTGGTTAACTCTGAGGTGGAAGCTTGGCGGAGCGAGCCAGGCTCTAGCTGACTCACAGCAAGTTTGCTGTAGTCCGTGGCAACTGCATCGGTTTTCGTGGTTGAGGTGTCGGTAGTTATGGGTTTTGTGGTGGGAGGATTCCCCGACTCCACCACATCTCGGTTTCCACCGCCGCAGGCCGCCAAACTACAAGCCAGCGGCAAGCTCATTAACAAAGGTTTAAATACACGCTTCATGGGTTACTCCGGAAAATTTATTGTAGGGAGGACATTGAGTCTAGGGCACGAGCTATCAACCCACATTGCTTGGCGCAGGCCTGCTGGCGCCAATCGTTTTGACCATAGTCCTAAAAGCCTCTGCGGAATCACCAACGTCTCTGCGTCCATCAGCGCGTCGAGTAAACCTTAGCCATTGCCAGCCGCCAAGCGGGAGCTGGCAATGGCTAAGGTTTACTGCACACACCCAGATTATTAACAGCGGTTTGGCGCTCTACCTCGGCTTGAAGGATAATAGGTTGAACCCCTTGGGGAATCTGTAGGCATTCTGCGTTAAATTGTAAAGAATTGTAAAAACGGGGCTGGGCACCACCAACCTTGTTAAGCGCTTGCTAGCTGAGGCTGTACATCAACCTCTCTGCGTTACGGCTTTTGCAGTAATTTCCAGCCTTGCACTTGCCCTACTCTGCGGACAATTGGGGCTTGCCAACCTTAGCTATGGGGGCTGCTTTAAATGTTCTTTTTGGTTCGCTGCGCCGTGCTTAAAGCCCTCTAGATCGCCATTTGAAAGCCGAACGCCTAGGGTGATCGGCATCTATCATCGCCCAACTCTCGGGCTTCGGCGGCCCCGAGCGCGGTTAGTGGTGGGGTTTAAGGTGGTGGCCACAAGGGCGTCCGGAGATGGGGGGCACTTCGAAATCTGAGGTGCGGAAAGTTTCCGTTTAATTAACTGTTCAAGGTATGGAGTTATCAATTGAAGTCAGTAATATATATTTTACTGGGTCTATTAATATCATGGCACTACACAGACTTGACTTCACCTAACTGGCTCCAAAGCGTTCTTTCGCCGATATGCGTGTGTATATTTTTGGTCTCTCTTCTGTTGTGGCTGGTATTGAAAGCCGGATTTGGCGAAACCAGCGACTCCTCCGATTGAGAGTTTTGATTTTACCAATCATTTTTAGTTTTGCTAACCAACACAATACAGTTTTTGCACCCACCAAAAAAAACATGTTCAATTCCCTGTATAAGGGCACCTCGGGAAATTTAATTTTCGCGATGATCGCAAGGCATTTTCGCGCAGAGGGAGGGAGTTTATGCGGTATAAATGACCGACTGAGCACGAAAATAACGCAGCGAGGGCGCGAAAAGTGAATTTCCGGAGGTGCCCAATAAGTGCAATTAGGCATATTGGAAAATCTATTAAAACAGCCATAAAAATTGCAGCCTATCATCGGTGCGGGTGATGATCCGCCACAAGGCTGCGACCTTAGCCCGCAGCAATTTCTCAGCCTGCGATAATTGCTGTCCATTTTCACAGAGGGAACACCAAAGTCTGCGCCCCTTGGCGCGCCTAGCAAAAGATAAATCGATGAACGACCCACCACTTTAGCCAACGCTTTTATGTTTCACCGATCACCATCATGGATCACACAGCTTTCTGGCATCCAACGGAGGTTGCGAGGTTGAAATCTCGCAATATGCCTGCATCTTTGAGGCTCCAGCCGCTAGGCTCACCTAAGAGAGGATTTATCATGGCGCTTTCTGTCTACTCCACGTCAATTCCCATTTTTATTCACCACTTAAAGAGCTTGGAAACCATTCTACGTAAAGGCGAAGACCATGCGATCAGCCGTAAAATTGACCCTAGTGTCCTGCTGAATTCACGCCTGTTTCCCGATATGTTTCCGCTGACGCGGCAAGTACAAATTGCCAGCGATACAGCCAAAGGCGGTGGTGCGCGCTTGGCGGGGCTGGAGCTGCCCAAGTTCGACGACTCTGAAACCAGCTTTGCGGAACTTTACGCCCGCATCGCTAAAACCATTGAATTTTTGCGCGGCATTAAGGCTGCACAGCTTGAAGGCGCCGAAACTCGCAAAATTCAATTTAAGGTCGGTAGCCGTGAAGTCTCCTTCAATGGTGCCGATTACATTTCCTCTTGGGTTATCCCCAACTTGCTGTTTCACACCACCACGGCTTACAACATCCTGCGCCACAACGGCATTGAAATCGGCAAAAAAGATTTCCTCGGCGAAATCTAACCCGCCTTCACTGCGCCACCGGTCCACTCGCTAAGGGACCGGTGGTAGCAGTCTCGCAACTAGCAACCTAAGTTGAATTGCCAAAGCCTGCGCAGCCACTTTGCGCGCTCGGCTACCTTTGGCTCTGGTGTGTTCCCTTATTTGGCTCGTGGTGCGCTTGGCTGTGTGGCTTTGCAAACCAGCATTTGCACAAACGCCCATATCAAGCCACCGCCACTGCACAGCATGAACCCGCAAAAAAACCGCTAAACACCCTAAATTCCCCGACTCCAGCTCCTGCCGCAAGCTGATTACACGGATCGCTGCTATAACTAAAATTAGGGCTGAACTCATAATCGTGAGTTCAGCAAACTGTATTGCCCCGAGTGTCTATAGAGATAGATATGCCAAGACGTTTACTGCTGTGCTTAACCCTGTTGTGGATGGCCCAGTCTGCCTGTGTAGTCGCTAAAGATGCCCCCTTCGATGCCAAGGCGGCTGACGTGCGCCTAGTGATTGACATCTCTGGCAGCATGAAGCAAAACGACCCTGGCAACTTGCGGGTGCCGGCGGTGGAGTTGCTGTGCAGGCTGATGCCGGCGGATAGCCGGGCGGGCATTTGGACGTTTGGTCAGTCGGTTAACATGCTGACTAAATTGCAAAAAGTTGATGACCGCTGGAAGCAACAAGCAGTTGGCGATAGTCGCTCCATCAACTCCAACGGTTTATTTACTAATATCGGTGCCGTTTTGGAAAAAGCCAGTGCCGACTTAGGTGACGCCAAACACCGAAAGCACATTATTTTGCTTACCGACGGCATGGTGGACATTAACAAAGATCCAGCGATCAATCAGCGCGAGTGGCAACGTATTGCCAATGACGTATTGCCCAAACTCAAAGCTGCTGGCTTTACCGTGCATACCATCGCACTGTCGGATAATGCGGATACCAACCTGCTCAACAAATTGTCGCTGGCCACCAACGGTGCCGCCGTAACGGCGCACACGGCAGACGAGTTGATGAAGGCATTTTTACAGGTATTCGATACCGCAGCGCCCGCTCAACAACTCCCCATGATCGGCAACAGCTTCACCGTAGATAACGAGGTGAACGAACTCACGGCATTAATCTTTCGAGCCGATGCGTCCGCCCAATTGCAACTGCAAGCTCCCGACAAAACAACCTTTGGCGCCGCCACAGCACCGCAAAACGTAAACTGGTATCGCGGTGATAACTATGACCTTGTAACCTTTAACAAACCTGCGCAAGGCACTTGGACCATTGAAGGTGGCATGGCACCCAGCAGCCGCGTCACCGTAGTGAGCGACTTAGATCTACAAGTTAAAGCCCTGCCTAACAATTTGTTTATTGGCTACACGGGCGAGTTAAGTGCCGTGATGCAAGAGCAAGGGAAAACCTTTATTAACCCCGAATTTTTGCGACTACTGACCATTAGTAGCAGCCTGCTGCATAGCCCCAACGAGGGCGAACCCAAACAGGTGTGGAACAAGGACTTATCCAGCGACAAACCGCCGGTTGATGGCATTTTCAGGACCGATTTACCGAACCTCGACAAACCCAGCGTGTATACACTTACGGTGTTGGCCGATGGCAAAACATTTAAGCGCGAATATCGCCAACGCATTGCCGTACGTGCCCGCTTTGAAACGGAAGTCACGCAGGTTAGCGATAGCAATTACGAATTAACGATAAAAACCTTTGACGATGATTTGGATCGCGACACCATTCAGCTAGTCGCCTACCTCGAAAATGATAAGCACCAGGCCACATCGCTTGACCTACAACTCACCCCAATTGAATTCTGGCGCACCGATATTCAACCCCCAGCGCCAGGGGAATATTGGGTAAAAGTAGAAGCCAAGGGCAAAACTCGGGCGGGGGAACCCTTCCACTATCAACTGGCACCTGAAAAAATCCAACACCGAATGAGCGCCAAGGTGGAGCCGCCGCCTACCCCACCGGTAGCCGCACCCGCCGTGCCAGAGCCCAAACCCGTCCCCCCTGAGCCAGTTAAACCACCAGAGGAACCTCAGACACCTTTAGAAATACCAATGTGGGCAAAAGCGCTGGCATTGCTAGCCGGCAACGTCGCGATTCTTGTTGGGGGCTTTTTTCTATACAAAAAATTTATGGGTAAAAAAAATGGCGACGCCATTCTTGACCAATTCAGCGACGAAAAAATAGCGCCACCACCACCGCCGTCTAAACCCAAGGCGCCGCCACCACCGCCGCTACCGATGGAGGATTACGACGAAACGGAAATGCAGATTCCGCCGGTGGAAGAAGATGAGCCGCCCATGGAAGACCTCGACCCCAGCGACGAAGAGGTTGATGACTTTGATGCCTTTGGCCTAAATGAACCCACGCCGGCGCCCGCCCCGCAAGCGCAACGGCCAGAACCGGTACCCGAACCCGAAAGCCAGTCAATGACCGCTGACGAAATTGACGCGCTACGGGCACCTAATTCTGCTGCGCCTGCCCCTAAACCCACCCCTGCCGCCTCTCCAGAGGATGACATGGTCAAAGCCATGTTGAGGGCGCAAGGCTTAGACTTGGCGGAGGATGAGATGGATGATGCCATAAGTGGCCTTATTGACCAGATAGACAACTCCACCAAGCGCAATCAGCAAGCCGGTGCCGCACCACCGGATTTCGATAATTTTGATGACTTTGGTTTGGACGACAGTAAATAAACACTGCGGCTCTCTCCATCAATCTTCCATACAACACGATTGGATCGACCAATCACATCTCCCACCAGTAGTGATAAAATCAGCCCAGCTTCACCCTGGAAACCTCAGTTGGGCACCAAAAAGCTGTGCCATCCATTGGTGGGATTAGTGAAGGTTAAAAATCACGGGCAACTTGGTTGGTTGTTCGTGATTTTTAACTTTTGCTAGGCGCCTAGGGGTTGCACAGACCTTGGTGATCCCACGGAGGGTCCTAGGTTTAACCTAGAAACCTCAGTTGGGCGCCAAAAAGCTGTGCAATCCATTGGTGTGATTAGTGAAAGTTAAAAATCACGGGCAACCTGGTTGGTTGTTCGTGATTTTTAACTTTTGCTAGGCGCGCCAAGGGGTTGCGCAGACTTTGGCGATCCAACTGAGGTTTCTAGGTTTAACCTAGGGCGACATCACCGCATCGAAAGTCCCGTTGGTGATGAGTTCTGCTCCGCTCACGCCGCCAGCGCTAGAAGAGCTGCCGCCAGACGATGCTGGACAGGCGCCCCCCTGATAGACACCAATATTGTCCAGCTGCATGTTAACCGGTGCGGCGAGCATGCCCATGTTAAAGGCAAGGCGCGCGGTAGCGTCGGTTGTTTGCGCAGTAAAAGTGTATTTATAGGATTTCCAAGTGGTGGTGATAGAAGCCAGCAGACCATCGGCTAACGAGGCGTAAATTGGCCCGCCATCGTCGAAATCAATTCTGATGCTACGATCCGCAACGGCAATTGCGTCAAAACAGGCTGAATGGGTGACACCGGCGGTTAGCTCTACGGGGTGAGTCAACTGGACGTGCCAAAGTGCTGTGCTGGCTACAGGCATACTTACACCCACCACGCCATTTACGAAACTGATACTGTCACCGATGGTGCCGATATGATCGGTGAAAAGGCCCTTGCCGCCTGTGAAGGTGCCATCGCTGGACAGCAGGTTCACCAAGCTGGTGCCGGAAGCTGAGCTGGTGGAGCTTGACGACGAGGTGCTAGGCGATGACGAGCTGGATGATGCCCCGCCCGAATTGCCGGAAAAGCTGCTGCTTGAGCTACCGTATGAGCTAGTAGAGCTTTTACTGGATGATGTGGACGATTCGGTGTTGCTGCAGCCGATAGGGCTGGTGGACACCCTAATGTCATCCATCCATATATTGCCATTCACGCCGTTGGTAAAGCTGCGAAACCCAAATACCACTTCTTTAAAATACCCGTCTAAAAAATTACCGGGCGTAGCAGCGTGCCAGTCGTCGGGCGAGTCGATACGGAATACTTCCTTGCCATTCAGCGAGGCTATGACCACATTTTGGGGTCGGCCGCCAAGCAAACCCAGTTCGATGCAGTTCCAGACATTGGCGGGAATTGTGGGTTGTGTGGCGGCATTGAAGCCGCCGCCGAAGACGTTGGGCGACAAGGCGTCGCTTGGCACTATGTTGGCCCCCACGGTGCCTTTAGATTGTCCGAAACGAAACTCGGTACCCTCGCTACCCACCGACTGCCGCAGTGCAAAAATGTGCTCATGGTTGTAGGCGTTTATATCGTGACCGCCAATGGTGCTGGTGTTGTAGACCCAAGCGCGCATGTAGACAGTAGTAAGGCCGGGGGGTAGGGCCTTGGTGATCTGCGTTGGTTGTGCCCCCGGGGTTTTAAAGAGTACAGATTTGGTGCCGCTGTGAGCGCGCGTGGTATCAACCAGGGCGGAAGCTCCGCCAGCAGGGTTGTCTGTTGAGGAAAAGCCTACATAGGTGCCCCAGCCCGCCGGCGACGTGTTGGGCGCATTGCCTTCAAAATCGTCGTTGACAATATAGGACACTGCAGCGCCGGAGCTTGACGAAGAACTGGAACTTGACGAAGAACTAGAGCCTGCAGCAGAGCTGGAAATTGATGAGGCGCTAGAGCCTGACGAAGGCCTAGAGCTTGACGAAGCGCTTGAGCGCGGAGAAGAGCTGGAGATTGATGAAACGCTAGACCGTGAAGACGAACTAGAGATGGTACTTGAAGAGGCGCTAGAACTTGAAGAGGCGCTAGAACTTGAAGAGAAGCTAGGCGTGGAAGGCGAGCTGGAGCTGGACGATGAGGAACCGCCATCACCATCAAAAACGCCGCCGCCGCAAGCGCTGATCAGAGCCGTTAAGGCTGTCACTGCGAATAGTTTGTACATACACATCCTCATTAAGAGTTGAGTTGATAGTGCTTTTTTAGGGTGGCGCACGTTAGCACAATTTGTGCGGATGGAGTCAGTGGCCTAGGTAACACGCGCTAGGTTACGCCGCCTCGCTCTTGGTGACATTGGAGCCGGGGCGGGCACCTAGGGCAAATCGAAATAATCCTAGAAACCTCAGTTGGGCGCTAAAAAGCTGTGTAATCCATTGGTGTGATTAGTGAAACTTAAATTTGGCGGGCAACCTGGTTGGTTGTTCGCCAAATTTAACTTTTGCTAGGCGCTGCCCGGGGGTTGCGCAGACTTTGGTGATCCAACTGAGGTTTCTAGGATGATTGTTAGTCCCGCCAATGAATTGCATCGCTAGGCGGCGCTTGTGGGATTTGTGGGGTATAGCGGGTTCCTTGGCCGTTAACGAATGTGGCCAGCCGACTGGCTGTTGCTAGATCCGGTGGCAAATGAGTTTTGGGCTACTACACTTCAACTGTAAACGGAGAGGCGACCCGCGCCCAATTGCCACACCAGGTGGCGCTCATGCAGGTCTCTTCTCTGATAAAAACCATGTAGCAAACCGGTCTGGATACCCTCTGATGAATTCTTATCGCTTATCTTCACGTTTGGCGCGCTTGAGCAAATTAGGCGCAATTGTTTTGGCAGGTTTTCTGGTAGCTGGCGAAGTCTCAGCAAGCATTCCGGATCAGATCAGTTTTCAAAACATCCTTGAAAATAAAGATATCGCCATGGGGGAGGGCGCCACGGTATTTCAAGACAGCCAAGGTTTTATGTGGCTGGGCGGCAGCACGGCCCTATTTCGCTACGACGGGTACGAATTCAAACCCATCCTGATTAGCGTGAACGACAATCCAAAAGACAACGAACCCGTCCCCTATGTGAACTCAGTTTTTGAAGACAGCCGCCACATGATTTGGGTGGGCACTGCCGCTGGTTTACTGCAATACGACCCCCGCACAGAAAAGTTGGTGCGCGTTAAAGACGACCCAAGTCAGCCTCAAAAAATTTCCAATTCAATCATTATGCGTATGGCGGAAATGCCCACCGGTGAAATTCTGGGCTGCGCCCTCACCGGTGTCTACGTCATTAATATGGAATCATCTAAATACAGTGTAATCACGGCGGACCCACAAAACCCTAATGGACTGCGTGGCACAAAAATTAATTCCGTGTACGTTGAAGGTAAAAATGAGGCTTGGCTAGCCACCGATGCCGGTTTGGAGCAAATGGACTGGCAAGCAAAAACCTTTAAGTTCCATAAAATTAATGCCGATTTTCCGGATTCTTTACCTGATGCTCGTGCCACGGATGTGGTATCTGATAAGGAAGGTAAATTCTGGATAGCCACCGCCC
>CAMCXE010000124.1 GCA_945882995.1 Thalassocella blandensis
CATGAATATGTCCCTATAGTTCCCTCAATTCATCCAGGAATTGAGGGTTTTGGATCGGCCAACGGCACCTGCGTGGGGGTAATGCCTTGCGAGCAAAGATTTCGTTTCAAATTATTGTGCTTAGCAAGCGGCGACTAGGCTTGTGCACAAATTACTTGTACACCCAAGGCTTGCAGGGCAGCGGTTGCCTCGGGGCTTATGTCTTGATCGGTCACTAAAATTTGTACGCTGGACCAAGGTAGTTCCAAGTTGTGAATTTTGCGGCCAATTTTTTCGGATTCGGCCATGACGATAACTTCTCTTGCCACCTCGGCCATAACGCGGCTTAGGCTGTAAAGCTCGTTAAAGGTTGTGGTGCCGCGTGCGAGGTCTAAGCCGTCGGCGCCGATAAACAATTGGTCAAAGTTGTAGGAGCGTAGTACCTGCTCCGCCAGTTGGCCTTGAAAGCCTTCGGATTTAGGGTCCCAGGTGCCGCCGGTCATTAACAAGGTGGGCTCGTTTTCTAACTCGCGCAGCGCATTAGCCACGTTGAGCGAGTTGGTCATAACCACTAGGCCCTGCTTTTGTGAGAGTTCGGGTAGGAGCAACGCTGTGGTGGCGCTGCCGCTGTCGATGATGATGCGGTTGTGGTCGCGGATCAGTTCGGCGGCAGCTTTAGCAATATTCTGCTTACGAATCGAAACTTTACTGATTGTGGGGTCGCTGATCATGTCTTGGGGCAATAACACGGCCCCCCCATAACGCCGCAGCAGCAGGCCGCTGCTCTCCAGCGCGGCCAAATCTTTGCGGATGGTCACTTCTGAGGTAGCAAACCGCTCAGCAAGCCGCTCTACCGCCACTTCACCCTCTTGATTCAGAAGCTCGATGATGGCGCGGCGGCGCTGTTGGGTGTTGCGTTTGTTGGGAAGTAGCGCCAATGGATTTACCAAACTTTTGAAACGAAACTTATGGTAGCAAAGTGAAACTTATATGGCTATTTTTTTCAACTTATAAACCTTTGCTTGGCGATAAGTGCCCCGCCCTTTGCCTTAGTGAATAACCTCCGCCGCAGGCAGGACGATCACCGCCGCCATGTCTGCCGGCAGAGGACTACCGCCTTTTCGCGGACCGTCGACAAGTGAGGAACCGCCGGCCTGCACCACCAACGCCATAGCACGAGAACTGGTTTGCCCCTGGCTGCTGGTAATACTGGCAAAAATGTTTAGCACTTTGTTGCCCGCTTCCGTAACACGCACTTGGATGGGCAAGGTGAGGCTGGGATTCTGACTGAGGTCGAAATCAATCGCCTTTTGATTGCTCAGCAACTCCAAACCTTGCCCGGGCTCAAGGCTAATATGCAGCTGGCCTGTGGTTTCGGTGACGGCAAAGTCGATATCCAGGGTTTTAATTTCGCCAAGCTCGACGCCGACAAATTCGCGGCCAGCCAAGCTTACCCCTGCGCCAGGCTTGAGTTTGCAATCCTGGCCTGAGGCTTTCGCATGTGTGGCGAATACATTGGCCTGCGGGGCCTGAACTAGGGTGTTGATGCCAGCCACCGCTTGGGCCGCCAGTGCAGATCCGGCCCAGAGGCTTGCCAGCAGTAAACCGGCGGTGATGGCAATTTTGGGGGTTTGGTAGTTCATGGTCGTCTCCTTAATTAAAGCTCAGGGCAAAACAGGCTAGGCCACCGGTGGCGCTGTTATCATCGGCGTTCGATGAATCGTAGAGCTCTAGGGTGTAGGTGCCTTGGGTGAGTTTGCGTGTGGTGGTTTCTTCGCCAGTACTGGCGCTGGTGCTCTGCAGTACAAATTGGCCGTTGCGCCAGAGACGAAAATCTGGGTCGCTGCCGGGCATGCTGTTGTTGCCGACTTTGGCGCTGAGGGTGTAGTTGCCGTCTGCGGGTACGTGCAGCAAGACGAGGCGGCGTGCGTCGGCGCCGTTAAAGTCTTGCCAGTGATTTTGACTGCAGAGACTGGTGTTGCCGCCCAGCGCCAGCGTTTGGTAAACCGGTAGCATCAAGGGGTAGCCGGAGTCGTTGGTTTCGCCCTCCCCGTACATGCCAGAGCCCATAATCTGTTGGCCTTGCATGAGCTTGCTAATTTGGGCGGCATGTTGGGGATTTTGGCGTTTAACCAGCTCCATCACGGGGTAAATGGAGGTGAGGCCGTCGTAGTCGCGGTAAGCCTGGCTGTGCAGGGCTTGATACAGTGCACCAAAACCTAGGCTGACGCGGTCGTCGCCATCGTCAGCTCTGTCGAAAATATCCCACAAAATGCTTTGCACCGAGCGCTCGTTGTACCAGCCCATGCTGGAGCTGGTGTTGTCTTCTGCGTCGAAGGCAAACGCTTGGGCTTGCCCGGCACCCATGGAGTCGCGGTACACAGGGTCATTTGCGGACATGCCGGCAAAGGCGTTACCCCAGCCTTCTCCAAAGGCTACGCGCAGATCAACCTTACTATCTAAGTTATGCGCGCCGCCAATGCTTTCGCTGCGCGATAGTTTGTTCTCAACAAAGTGACCAAATTCGTGCTGAATGACGCCCCGGTCGTATTCATCGGAGTCATTGTCCGCTTTACCTAACACATAAATGGTGGCGTCATAGGCGCTGTACATGGAGCTGCCGATAAACCCTTGCGCCAAACTGCCGCTGGCGGGTAGATTTTTTTCGCTCCAGCGTACGTTGAGATTGGGCAAATTAACGAAGGGATCGGCGCTGACCAGCAGCTGCAAACTATCGTAAATGGAATCGAGAATGGCAAAAGGCGCCGCACTGCGCGGCAGAGTGTAAGCGCCACCCGCCCATCCAGAACCGGCATGCAGGTCCCGGCTTTGTTTGGCGCCGGTGCCGGTACTGGCTAAGCTGCCTTCTACTACATAACTGGCGTTGTTCTGGGTGTTGTCACCTACCGTAACTTGCCAGCTGGGCGAGCTGCTAAACAGTTGCGCCAAAACGCGGACTTTTACTGGCGTGTTGCTGGGTGCGCTGAAGCGGTAGTGGCCCTGGGCATCGGTGATGGTAGTGGCGAGCGTCTCGGCCTGACCGTTAAGAAGCTGGACCCGCACACCCCGCACGGGGGCGGCGAAGGTGGCGGGGTAATCCAAACCGCCACTGGCCTTAAATGGCACGCGATCATAAGTGACGGCACCCGACAACTGGACGCCGGCGCCGGCAGCATTGGCGTTAGTGTTAGCCGGCGGCGTAGAAGCTGGCGCAGTCGATGCTGGCGGGGAAGTGGAAGAGTCGGTGGAGGGCAACACGCTGACCGCGTTTTTTTCCACCCCCGAACCCACCGCACTTGAGGCAGAAGTACTAGGGCCGGTGGCCGTATTGCCACCGCCCGTTCCCGCACCACCACACCCACTCAGCGCTAGCACCAGCGCCAAGAATCCTATTTGCTTTACTGTAATCGATCCCGCTTTATAACCCGTCATATTGCCCCCTCGGACGTCCTGATCGCTCGCCCCGTGGTTGCCGCCAAGTTCCATCTTGGACAACAGCCGCGTCTCTTCGGTTAATTTTTAGGCTAATCCCAGCCCCTACAAATCAGCCTAGTGCAACTGGTTATAAGTTGTTTAAACGGGTTTTGTATCGAATGTGCATTCCTTAGATCAAACCGAAATCAGGCTCCCAGCTGCTGCGCATCGCTTTGTTTTTATCCTTTAAAATAAGAACTTTATTGCATTTTTTGGAAATTGACCGAGGTCTGCAATGCAAGCATTTGTGAGACTCGTCACAGCCTGTTAAAACTTCTTAAGGGGGTTTTTGGAGGGCTTATGGATTAAGAATCTAAATAAGCGGCGGGGTTTGTAAGGCGAAACAGCACTTAAATTGCGATGGCTGCAAAAATTTTGATTTTTTAGTTATATATAGGCGCGCGACAAACCACGCGGGCTGAGCTTGCTAAGTTGAAACTTGCGACAACAGGGGCGAGCCAAAGCACAGGCACCCCTGTCGCTAGCGCGGTGGCGCAGCCTTGCTATGCTTCAACAAGGCTCAGGCATCATCATTGCTGGCCAATCACTCATCGCCGGGGGTCTTCGTTGCGCATCGCATCTCGAACAGCTGTATTTATAGCCGTGGCTCTGGGCTCACCTGTGTTGCTGCTTGTGGTGGTATTTGTCGGCCTAGCGCAGATTGCCTCCTTTATAGACACGTTCGGCACCGCGGCAGACCTCAACCCTGTGCGTAACACTCTGGCCAGCCTCCACACCGCAGTGTTGCTGGTGGCGCTACCTTGCGCCCTTGCACTGGCGGTAATGGGCTACGGCTTTTGGCGTAGGGTGGTGGGGCCGCTTCAGCATTTGCAAGATTCCTTAAAGCGCGCCGCGCAGACTATGGACTTTAGCTGCCCCATGGTTGGAGAAGGCGACGATGAAGTGGGAGCAAGCATCGGCGCCTACAATGCCCTGCAGGCCAAACTCAGCGGCAGCTTGCAGCACATTCAGCAGGTCACCACCGATCTCACCGAAGTCACCGGCGAGGTAGACGTCTCGGCGCGCCGCATCGCCCGCAATTCACAACTGCAAGCCGACGCCTCGAGCAACATGAACAGCGCCATCGAAGAGATGGTGACTGGCATTAATACCTTGTATCAGCAGGCTCAGGACGCCAAGGCGCACACCCAAGAAGCACGCACCGACGCGGCCCATGGCACCGGCGATATTTTGGCTACCATCAGTGGCATTCAGTCGATTTACGGGCAGGTGGAGCAGGCCTCACAACATATTCACGTGTTGCGCGACGACTGCAACAGCATCGCCAAAATGGCGGTGGTCATTCATCAGATTGCCGACCAAACCAATTTGCTGGCACTCAACGCGGCCATAGAGGCAGCCCGCGCCGGTGATCAGGGGCGCGGTTTTGCAGTGGTGGCGGACGAGGTGCGCAGCCTGGCCTTGCGCACGGCGCAATCCACGCAGGAAATCAGCAAGCTGTTAGTGCGTATGCAGCAGAGTGCGCAGGTGGCGGTGGAGAGTATGGATACCACGGAAATTGAGGTGGGCAAAGGCGTAGCGAGCGCACAAAAAGCCAGCCAAGCCATCGACAAAATTAATCAGGGCTCACACACCGCCGCCAAAACCGTGGAGGTAATTTTTGCCGCCATCCGCGAGCAACAATCTGCCAGCGCGGAGATAGCCAACCGGGTAGAACAAATTGCGCAGATGAGCGCGCAAAACACTCAGGCCGCCGTGGCATCTGCCAAAGCCATTGGCAGTATTGCCGATGCTGGGCGGCATATTATTCAGGCGCTGGACGCCTACCGCTATGAAACCGGCGAAGCCAAAATTGTGTTGCGCGTGGCTGACATGCACGGCGAAAACCACCCCGCGGTGCGCGCCCTGCATTTTATGGGGCAGGAATTGGAACGCCGTACCGTCGGGAGGATTCGCCTCAGAGTATTTGCCGATGGCGCCCTGGGCAACGACGCGGAAGTGTTTGAGCAGGTGCGCGCTGGCAAAATCGATATGATGCGGGCCAACCCCTCGGTGCTGAACGACCTAGTGCCAGCAACGCGTCTCCTGTCCCTGCCCTTCCTTTACCGGTCCAGCGAGCACATGCACAAAGCCATGGACGGCCAAGCCGGCGCCAGTATTTTGGCCGCCTGCAGCCGCGCCAATGTGATTGGTTTAGCCTATTACGATAGCGGGGCGCGCTCCATTTACGCCAACAAACCGGTGCGCTGTTTGGCGGATTTACGCGGCATCCGGTTGCGGGTTATGCCCTCCGACCTGTGGGTAGCGGTGGCCAAGGCCATGGGCGCTGAACCGGTGAAAATGGGCATGAATGAGCTGATAGCCGGCCAAAAAATGGGCCTGATCGACGCCGCGGAAAATAATATTCCCACCTTTGACGCCTACCAGCAGCACCAAGTGTTTACGTATTTCTCGCACACCGAACACGCCATGGTGCCGGAAATTATTCTCTGCTCGAAGGCGCGCTGGGATACCTACTCCCCCAGCGATCAGGCCATTATTGCCGCCGCCGCACGGGATTCCGTACCGGTTATGCGCCGCTACTGGGCGGAAAGTGAAACGCAAGCCCGTCAAAACGCTGAAAAAGCCGGCACCACATTTGTGAACAACGTAGACAAAACTTCGTTTCAAGCGGCTATGCGCCCACTCTACAACCAATTAGTTAACACCGCCGAATTGCAAAACTTATTAAAATCCATTCAGGATTTGCAGTAGCGGTTTCTCAACCACTGGTGACCGCGAGCAATAATTCTAGAAACATCCGTTGTGTGCCAAGGCGAGGACCCAAAATTCATTAACAACTACTCACTCCCGCGCCCAAAACCACTGGGTCCCCACCAGTATTGGTACACTCACCTCCAGCATCATCATTTTTAAACGTGCAAACCGAGAATCTCATGAATTTTGCCTTGCGTGCCCTCTTAGCGGCGCTGACTTGCCTGTCATTGGCAACAAACGTCTACGCGTCTCCGCCTGCCGAACCTGGTTTAGGCGTCCGACCTGCCACAGAAGACCCAGCCGGCCCAAGGGTCATCGTAAAATTCAAAACCCACAGCAACATACTGCAATTGCGCTCCAGCAGCCTGTCACCTCGGTCACTACCACAGCAAGCTACCAGCCTAACGCGGCGCTTAGGTTTAACCCTCCGTGACGGCCACGCCATCGACGAACATTCCCAAGTGGTGCACGGGGAGCGCGGTATGAGCTCCGCCGAACTGGCCACACGGCTGGCCGCTGACCCCTCGGTGGAATATGCGGTACCCGATTTGCGCCGCCGCGCCTTAGCCATCCCCGACGACTCGCTGTACGCCGCCAACAATCGTGCATCACCCGCCGTTCGCGTCGGCCAATGGTATCTGCGTGCCGCCGATACCACGGCGGTGTCCGCGATTAACGCTGAAGGTGCGTGGGATATTTCCATTGGCATATCCAGCACCCGAGTGGCGGTATTAGACACAGGCGTGCTGTTCAATCATCCCGATCTCCTCAACAAACTCCTGCCCGGGCGTAATTTCGTCTCCTCCAGTGACGCTATGGGAAACGGTTGGAGCGCCGATGCCAGTGACCCAGGTGACTTCACGGCAAAAGACCAATGCAACCCGGGGGAACCTGCGTCACACAGCAGCTGGCACGGCACTCAAACCGCTAGCCTCATTGGTGCGCAAAGCAATAACGCGCTGGGCATGGCCTCGGTGGGTCGCGAGGTGATGGTGCTGCCGATCCGAGTGCTAGGGCCTTGCGGCGGCTTCGACTCGGATATTATCGCCGCTATGTTATGGGCCGCGGGCCTGTCCCAAAACCCTGTAGCCAACCCAACCCCGGCCAAAATTCTCAATCTCAGCCTCGGCGGCACGAACACCTGCTCCGCCGCCTACGCGGATGTCTTTAGCAGACTCAGCGCCGCAGACGTAGTGACGGTGGTAGCCGCGGGCAACGACGAAGGCTTACCGGTGGGTTCGCCGGCTAACTGCCCCGGCGCCATAGCGGTGGCCGGTGTACGCCATGTTGGCACTAAAGTAGGGTTCTCCAATATAGGCCCCGAAATAGCACTGGCCGCACCGGGCGGCAATTGCGTTAACCTCACCGGCAGCTGTTTGTATCCCATTATCACCGCCTCAAATAGCGGCGCCGCAGAGCCCAACACAGCCCCCTCCGGCTACATTTTTACCGATAGCATTAAACGCGCTGTAGGCACCAGTTTCGCTGCCCCCTTGGTGGCAGGCACGGCGGCACTGATGTTGTCGGTTAATCCCAGCCTGAAACCCGCCCAAATCAAAAACCTACTGCAGCTCCATGCCCGCCCGTTCCCAGCGCGGCCAGTGGATGCCATCGAGCCCGCCTGTGTGGCGCCCAGTGCCGAGCCGCAGGACGAATGTTATTGCACCACAACAACCTGCGGCGCTGGGCTGTTGGATGCCCAGGCCGCTGTGGCAGCAGCAGCCGCCAGTGTGCCTCCTGTCGTAACCATCAACGCCTCCGCCACCAGTGTTCCCCTCGGCACCAGCGTCGAATTATCCAATAACGCAACCCTTGGGCAAGGTAAAACCATTACAAGCTACAACTGGAGCATGGGCAGCGGCGCCAACTTAGCCAGCTTCAGCGGCGGCACTAACGGCGCTACCGCCAAACTCGACACCGTTGGCAAAGGACAAGTCACCATCAACCTCACGGTTACCGACAGCGCTGGGCTATTCACCACGGCCAGCCTCCTGCTCACAGTGGGGGCGGCCGCTGTACAAATCAGCATTGTGCCTTCGGCAACCCAGGTCACCGTGGGCGAATCCATAACCTTGACAGGCATCGCTACCACCATCAACGGTAGGACGGTTGCGGATTACCACTGGTCAATACTGAGCGGCGGCGGCTTAGGCGCGTTTAGTGGCGAGGTGACAGGCCCAACCGCTGAACTCAGCACGCTGGGCGCAGGCAGCATTACCCTGCAGTTAACCGCTACCGACAATTTAGGCGTTGCAGTCAGCCAAACGCAGACAATTAGTGTGGTTACCAAAGTTGTGCCCGCGGTGACGGCGTCATCGTCGAGCGGCAAACAGGGTGGCTCGGTGGGTTGGGGTTGGCTGTTACTCTTGGGAATGGGGTGCTTCAGGCGCCGCCAGCGCGCCGGTTGAGCTAAAAACGCTGGAGCTTGGCGGTTGTGCGGTCCCCAAGTTACGCGGGCCGCACAGCCAATAGCTGTTCACCCGTCCAACTTTCCCCCGGTGCCAATTGGGTAGGCTGGTCCACCACCGCCGACTCAATACACAACATGCGATTAAATTCCGCATCCGCCATATCCGGCAAGGCGGCAGCGCCCAGCCGGCCGGGGTTCCAAACCACCGCATCGCGGAACCCCTTACTGCATATAGCCAAGACTTGGTGCGGTTGGCGCAGCTCCAAAGGCGCTACTGCACCAAAATACACACGATCTAAGGCATCACGCACCTCAAGGCTGGGCTGATTATCCTCATAGCGCTCGGTGAAAGCCGTGCCATTATCCCAATAACTCAAGCCACTCAGCCCGTGAATGGCGGTGTGCTGCAAATCGGCCACCGCAAAGTAGCTGTGCAGTGCGCTGGTAAACTCAAACGCCTGCGTATCCCGATTGGTAATGGTCAGCGTCAATTGCAAATCCTGCTCACCCAAACTCACCTGTAATTGTGCCCTGAAGGCGAACGGCCAAGCCGCAAGCGTCTGGTCATCACTCTGCAAATCCAACACAGCAACCTGCGCACTACTCGCCGCCGCATTCAAGCGCCAAGGTAAGTTGCGCGCAAACCCGTGTTTACCACCTGGGCCAAAAACCCCAAACTGCGGGAAGATCACCGGCACCCCACCGCGCAAAGCCTTACCGGGGGCAAATTGCGCCTCGCCACTCATAAACAATTGCTCGCCCAAGATGGGCACTTGCCAAGAACTCACATGCGCGCCCTGCAGATAAATACACACGCTGGCCCCATTCGGCGCGCACAGCTGGAAACAGTCCAAACCGCCTTGACCGGGCGCAATGGCTAAAGGGGTAATACTTGAGTGCATGGCATATTCTCCAAATAGTAGGGTGATCGAGAGTTTACGGGGCTGCACGCCATTGGCCAAGGCGCTAAGCCTGCTGCCCCCCTTCAGCGGTACAATGCTCGCCCGCTTTGTCCGCCATAAGTCACGCAAAGTGTGCGATCCTTCTGGGAGCTAATTCACTTTGAGGTATTCATGCCCAACACCCTAAGCCCCACCCGTGAACGAGCCCTGCTCTTCACCCTGATGGTTATGCAATTCACATCCATCCTCGATTTCATGATCATGATGCCGCTCTCCGCTCAGCTCATGAGCAGTTTTGCCATAGGCCCAGCAGAATTCGGCTTACTGGTCTCCTCCTATTCCTTAGCCGCCGGCATGGCGTCGCTGGTTGCCTCGGCCATTTTGGACCGCTTCGATCGCCGCCAAGCGCTATTGGCGTCCTATATGGGTCTCTTGCTGGCCACCCTCGCCTGCGCTTTCGCCGACGATTATTGGCTGCTACTCACCGCGCGGGTGGTTGCGGGAGTGTTTGGCGGTGTACTCAGCTCTATTGTGCTGGCGATCGTGGGGGACTTGATTCCACCGCAGCGCCGGGGGCACGCCATGGGTATCGTCATGCTAGCTTTCTCCCTAGCCGCTGTAGCCGGCGTACCTTTCGGCCTATTCATCGCCGCGCATTTTAACTGGCAGCGCCCCTTTTTACTCTTGGCCATTGCCTGCATGCTGGTATTCGCCGTGGCTTGGCAGGTGGTGCCGCCGGTGCGCGGGCATCTGCAGCAAAAACCCCAAAACCTCTGGCAAAGTTATTACGCCTTACTGAGCGTACCCAATCACTGGTGGGGTTTTATCACCTCGTGTTTAGTCATGTTCGCTGGCTTCATGGTCATCCCCTACATCGCACCGACGCTGGTGGCTAACGCCGGTTTAAGCCAAGCGGATTTACCCTTCATCTATTTCGTGGGCGGTGCGGTAACCCTGATTACTCGGCCCATCATTGGCAATCTCACCGACCGTTACCGCCATGCCCACGTCTTAACCGCCATCACGCTCATCAGCTTTATACCGGTAATTTTAGTCACCCAAACCTTGCCGCTTAGCCTTGTATGGCAGCTACCCATAGCCGCCTTGTTTTTCATTTTTGTCAGCGGCCGGTTTATTCCTACCTCCGCGCTCATCACCGCCTCCTGCACCCCCCAATTTCGCGGCCGCGTGATGGCGTTTAATTCCGCCGTACAAAACCTCGGCGCGGGCTTGGCGGCGCTGCTAGCGGGGCTGATCATGAGTGCTGGCGACAATGGCCGAATTCTCCATTACGACTGGGTGGGTTACATCAGTTGCGCTGTTGGCCTGCTGGCCATTGCGTCGGCTTGGAGGGTTAAAGCGGTTTCCTGATTCGTGACTTGGCAGTGACCGAGTGCGGATGACGCTGAGTCAGTGGTTGAAACCGGCGGCGGCCTGACTAGTAAATTTCCAGCCTTGATGCCCGACATTAGGAAATTAGGCCAATGCCTCATGAGCCCCCTCCCCTTTTCCGGGGGAGGGTTGGGGCGCAATGCCATTAAATGTTACCTAATTACCACTATCCCTAAGCCGCACAATGCTGTATATTTAACCAGCATAAGCAGCATTCTCGCAAGGGGTAATTTATGGCTCGTAACAAAATCCAGTTCCAGAAGGGGTTCGGTCTGGTCGACTTCCTGAAGGCGTACGGTA
>CAMCXE010000125.1 GCA_945882995.1 Thalassocella blandensis
ACTTTCACTAATCACACCAATGGCTTACATAGCTTTTTGGCACCCAACTGAGGTTTCTAGGTTAAATATACCGAAGCCACCGCGATGATGACGGCTACCGCGGTACCCGGTGAGTTGCAGATGGTAATCGCCGACGGCGCAGGCGCCCCTTGAAATGTGATGCTGCAACACAAGTTAATTTCTTTGGTGAAGGGCAAGCCCTACCATCCTTCCATACAGGCTCGAGCCTTAAAGCCTTTTAACCTTGTTATCAATATGCAGTCAGCTCCGGATCCCCCGACTGAATATACAACTGTCGCTTGGCCACTCACCACCGTGATGAAAACCTATACCTATGATTTTGTAGCACCAGTGACCGATACCACCACAGTGATGCAATTCAATATGGGCAACCAAGGCGCCAATACCATTTGGATCGACAATGTGTCGCTGGCTGAGATTCTTCCCATTGAGCTTCCAACGCCATTTGTGAACTAAACCGCGCGTAGCGAACCAACGAAAAACCGATCATGTTGTTTTTAAAAATGGGCTTTATGGCCCATTTTTTGGCTCGCAGACGGGCTGCGACCGTATTGGCGTACATACATAGGTTGGAGCCTCAAATACTAGTCGCTCGCGCTACATCAATAGCGCCAATAACTTGCCGCAAGGTATTCGCACTGTGTAAAAAATCGGCCTGTTCTTGCATATTTAATTGCGGATGCAAAATACGCTCTATGCCGTTTTTACCTACCACCGCGGGTAAACTTAAACACACATCCTGTACGCCCAAATAGCCGTCCACTTGCAGGCTAATAGGCATAGTGTGTTTGGTGTCAGTGGCAATATTCTGAATGATATCCGCGGCGGCTAAGGCGATGGCGTAATTGGTATGCCCTTTACGTTTAAGTACTTCAAAACCCGCTTGGGAGGCAACGCGGAATAGCGCCTGACGCTCGGGAGTGTCGGTAATTAATTCGCCACCCGCCGTAGCGCAACTCATAGCCGGGAATTGCGTAGCGCCGTGTTCCCCCAAAATGTAGGCACGAATATCTTCCATGTGAATATGAATATCCTCCGCCAATAATTGCCGAAACCGTGCCGAATCCACCAGCGTGCCAGTGCCCATGACCCGGTGTGCCGCAAACCCCGTAAATTGAATGGCGTAGTGAACAAGAATATCCACGGGGTTACTCACCATCAGTAGTTTAGCGCTGGGCGAGCGCGCGGCCAGTTCAGGGAGCAGGCTGGCCATTAACGCCACATTGGCGGGGCCGAGTTCCTGGCGGTCTTGCATGTCCGCCGGCATAGCAACCGACGCGCAAATAACCAATATGTCCGAACCTTCTGTATCCGCTATGTTACCGGCTCGTATTTGCGTTGGCGCCTCCACAAACAACTGCCCATGGCGTAAATCTAACACGTCGCCCAACACGGCATCCGGTGTGCGCCCCACCAATACTAATTCATGAATAATACTGCGCAGCGAAAGTACAAAGGCCAAACAGGAGCCAACTTTCCCTAAACCGATAATCGATACTTTCATGCGTTGCTCCAGGCTAGTTTTTGTTGCGCGAAATGATGACGGCCAGCTTATTAACCTTAGCCTTGCTGGGCTCGCAAATAAACCCCTAAGGCTTGCCCCTGCGAAATTTCTACAACGTCAAACGTCCACCCGCCACTACCTAGCTCTATGGCCCACACACAACATGCCGTTCGCTTTTCGCAACCGCCGACTATCACTGACTGCCGCAGCACAAATCATCCCAGCGGCTATATCAATGCATTAATGGGCCCAACGGGAATTATTAACGTCAATCGAAATAAGACACACACAGCTAATTATGCGCTCTGGGTTGATTTAGCCATGCATCACGCTTTTAATGACCAAACACCGGCAATCAATTTCCACCTCAACCCCTCACGAGGAGCAGCATTATGAAAATTGGTATTTTAGGCTCAGGCAACGTAGCCCAAGCACTGGCAAAAGGCTTTATAGCGCAGGGCTATTCTGTAACGCTCGGCACCCGTAACCCTGCAACATTAGGTGATTTCGTCGCCGCAAACCCGGCGGCCGCCGTGACTAGCCCAGCGGAAGCCGCCGCGTTTGGACACCTATTAGTGCTGGCGGTAAAAGGCACAGTGGCGCAACTGGTGCTGAGCGGCGTGCAAGAACATTTGGCGGGCAAGGTATTGATTGACACAACCGACCCAATAATGGACGCGCCACCCGTGCAGGGTGTTTTGCAATTTTTTACAGGGCCCAATGATTCATTAGGCGAACGCCTGCAAAATAAATTTCCTCAAGTGCGGGTTGTAAAAGCCTTCAACAGTGTGGGCAGCGCATTTATGGTGAACCCGCAGTTTGCTGGCGGCCCTCCCACCATGTTTATCGCAGGCAATGATGCCGATATGGGCGCCATCGAAGCCTCACGCGCCCTTGAACCGCTTTGTCAGCTGTGGTGCCTGCCGGGTTTTCTTCATAATGAGTGGTCGCATGCTTTCAAATTGCTCAAATAAATTGAATCTACCGCCCTATTATTTAACGGACAGGTCATATTTCATGAGTGCGAAATTTATGCAAGACGAAATAATTCAGATTGTTGATAGACAATTTATGGCTTACAACCTGAAGGACGCCCACATGTGGGCGTCAACCTATGCGGAGAATGCCGTTCAGCAGACTATGGATGGCGTAATATTGGCAAGCGGGCGATCCGAAATTCAGAAAAATATTCTTGCCCGCTTCCAAGAGCCCGACTTAAAAGCCGTATTATTGAACCGAACGGTTTATGACAACGTAGTTATAGATCATGAAATAATCACCCGGAATTTACCCGAAGGCTTAGGCAGCGTGGAAATGCTTTGTATTTATACTGTTGAATACGGGTACATTTCGCGCGGAATTTTCAAGGTATTTAATCAGCAATTCATAAATAGTGAGACCTAACGCAATTTCCATTAGGCTGGCTAGCATCAAGATTAGACGTTACATGCCCAGCATCTGTGCGGGTCGCGACCCGCACTACAATTGCTAGATGGCTCCGCTGGAAAAACACAATGAAAACCACCAGATTCTCTAAGCCAGACATGATGCGCCTGACCGAAGGGTTTTTATGAAATTTGAACAGGTCACCCTAGACGGAAAAGCCGTAAGGCTCGAACCTCTTTCAGCAAAACATGAAGATGGTCTCTGCGCCGCAATTAGGGACGGAGAGCTGTGGGATCTAAATGTGACGACAGTTCCCCACCCAAGCAATATCGAAAATTTCTTCGCGCAAGCCGCTGCGAATTACGAAGCGTGTGATGGACTTGCATTTGCAATTATCGAAAACAGCTCGAATACAGTTGTTGGCTCAACGCGCTACATGAAAGCCAATTTACTCCACAAGCGAGTTGAAATTGGCGCTACATTTCTTGGCAAGTCATGGCAGCGAACAATCGTAAATACTGAGTGTAAATTTCTGCTGCTTACCTATGCATTCGAATCATTAAATCTGAACCGCGTTGAGTTCATGACGGACTATTTAAACGTCGCATCACGCAATGCCATTTTGCGTTTGGGTGCGAAAGAAGAAGGCTTGATGCGCAATCACATGGTCATGTCAAATGGTCGTGTGAGGGATTCGGTACTCTATAGCATTGTAAAGCACGAGTGGCCTGATATTGAGCAGAATCTCTTGGCTAAGATGACCTAATTGGTGCAGGCAGATAGCAAAGTTTGCTTCAGGTTAAGTAGGCAAAGCCGCAACCCGCCATTTCCAATTCAGTGAACAAAGCAGTGGTTATTTGGAATGTAACTTTTCAGCATGTTTCCCCGTCATCCCCGCGTAGGCGGGGATGACGTAAGAAAATGAAAAATGTACTGGATAGTTGCTTTGGGATTTATAAGCATTAAACGCTGCAGCGGCACAGCGTCACCACTTACCAGAAGCCCCGCCTCCCCCAAATCCTCCGCCTCTTCCACCACCGAACCCACCTCCCCGGCCGCCACCGCCAAAACGGCTGAGCAATAAAGCCCCCCAGGCCGTGCCGCCGAACCAGGTGAGTAGTATGGCAAAAAAACCCGCAAAAACCGCGATGGTTAATACGCCGATGAGCAACCAGGCCAGCAGCGCGATAATACCGCCGGTGACCATGGCGCCAATTAGCCCGCCTAAAAAACGCCGCAATATCGCGCCCATCACCAAAGCCAACATAAATAGGCCAAATATATATTCGTGCATATTCACAGAAGTTTGAACGCCGTTTGCGGCGGTGGGTGGCAAATTTTCGCCGTCAATTACCCGCAATATTTGCAATACGCCGGCGGCTATGCCGCCATAAAAATCACCCTGCTTAAAATAAGGCGTTATAGTTTCGCTAATGATGCGTTTGCAGATGGCGTCGTTCAGCGCACCTTCTAGTCCGTAACCCACTTCAATACGCAGACTGCGGTCATTTTTTGCAATAATCAACAATACGCCATCGTCAATATTCTTGCGCCCCAACTTCCATCGTTCCACTAGGCGCAAACTGTATTGTTCAATGGTTTCGGGTTGTGTACTGGCCACAATCACCACGCTTAGCTGGCTACCTTTGCGGGTTACAAAGGCCTGCAAGGAACGCTCTAGTGAATTTTTTTGTTCTGCCGTTAATGTTGCCGTTTGGTCAATCACCCAGCCAGTTAAGGTAGGAATGGGCACTTCCGCCCTACTCCACAGCGGCAACAATGCGCTCAGCGTAAAAAATACTAAACTCAGCCAGCGGGCCAACATTACTGATGGCCTTGAGACGCCGCGGGAGGATTGCTGGGTGCCGGCGCAAAATTCACGGCGGGCGGCTGGGCAATGGCTTTTTCATTGTCCACGCCAAAACTGGGTTTAAGCGCATAGCCTAATAGTTTGGCGGTTAAATTAGAGGGAAACGAACGCACCATAACATTGTAGGCCTGCACGGCTTTAATATACCGGTTGCGCGCCACGGTTATGCGATTCTCCGTGCCCTCTAATTGCGCCTGTAAATCTCGAAAATTCGCGTCAGACTTTAATTGCGGGTAATTTTCGGCCACTACCAATAAGCGGGACAAGGAACTGCGCAGCTCGCCTTGCGCGGCCTCAAATTTGGCAAATGCGGTTGGGTCATTAACCAGCTCGGGAGATGCTTGAATACTGCCAATTTTCGCCCGTGCATTGGTTACCCCCAATAATACCGCCTGCTCTTGCGCGGCAAAACCTTTGACCGTGTTGACCAAATTGGGTACCAGATCGGCACGACGCTGATATTGATTAAGCACCTCCGCCCAGCTGGCTTTTATTTGTTCGTCGCTCACTTGCAAGCTATTGTAGCTGCAGCCGGATAGCGCAATTAGCAGGCTAATTTGAAGGATGATTATCGGCAACCTAAAAATGCGGATGTACATATAATGCCTCCCGGTGATTGGTTCCCATGCGTGACGTGGGTACTTATTAACCTGGCAACAAAATACATCGTCCTGACTTATTTTGTTTACGCGGCAAAGCCGCTAAAAACGCGTCCTGCGTTTGTTAGTAACCCGACATCTATCGATGCCGGGTTAATAACTTTCGGCAGTTGGCTCTAAATACTGGGCGTAGTTAGGCTGGGCAACCAATATTTAGAGCCAGCATTTAATTAGGGCTATTGTCCAACCTATCCATCATCATTTGCATCATACCTTCCATCATGCCCATGCGTTTTTCCATGGTGTTGCGGCAGGTTTCCATATCGCCATTCATGTCGCAATTCATGTGGTGTGGCATAGTTTTCATGTCGTCGTGCATGTGGCTCATGTCTTTCATTTCGGACTTGCCGGTGGATTTTGCTGAGTGCGATGGCATTCGCATGTCGCCCATCATGTCCATGCCTTCATGCATAAGTTTTGTGTGCTCGGCCATTAGGGCTTTGCGTTCTTCTGGCGCTTTGGCTTTCGCCATTTTTTCATGCATTTGGCGCATGGCGGTAATTTGCTTGTCCATTTTACCCATTGACTCATCTGCCGCGGCCGCGGCGACACTCTTGGTTTTTTCGGCTTGGGTAGCTTTGGTTGCGGCTTTTTCTTCGGCGAATACACCTTGGCTGACTAAGCCGAGTAAAGCCATAACTACAAGCGATTGAAATATTTTCATCGGGTGATCCTCAAGTGAAATTGGTGCGTATAGTAGCCAAGCTCAGGTTCATTGATTACTTAAACTGAGTTGACGTTCGGCAAAGCAACACAAAAATTGAGAAATCTACGCGTTTCAGCAAAACAGACGTAACACAAACTTGTTCGCTGACCAATTGACCCGTACCGTCATATCAATAACACGGTCACAGAATCATATGGCGCGCATGGGAAAACATACACCCATGAGTAAGCTAGCTATAAAGATTTATTTCTACTTACCAACATGACTTTAACTTCCTGCGATCTGGTGATTATTAACCCGGCATCGATAGATGTCGGGTTAATAACAAACGCAGGACGCGTTTTTAGCGGCTTTGCCGCGTAAACAAAATACGTCAGGACGATGTATTTTGTTGCCAGGTTAATAGTAACGGCAAAAGTCGCCTCGCCGGTGTGGGCCCAGTTTGCGTGCTCTGTGGATGAGCACCAATTTGGGTCGGCTGAATTCCCGGTTGGGAGCAAGAGTATGTTGTTGAGATAAATCAACGATAAGCCGCTGCCACAGGGTTTACGCGCCCCAGTATTTCCATCAGACTGAATTCATCAACCTCCACCAGCGGGAACACTCCATGAAGCACCAAGGTATGCCTACGCGGCTTTCCCCTAGTGCAGCACTCCCAGCGTTGCGTGGCGTTTCGCGCAGGCGTTTTGTTTTAGGTACCTCCAGTGCATTGGCGCTAACTAACCTGCCCAGTTCGGCCCAAACCACCGGTGTGGCCACAAAAGGCCCTAGCGTTTTGAGCGGTAACCAATTTGATCTCACCATTGGTTACCAGAAGGTAAATTTCACCGGCCGACACCGTATCGCCACCACCGTGAACGGCAGTTTGCCCGCCCCTATTTTGCGCTGGCAAGAAGGGCAGCGTGTAAAGCTGCGTGTGACCAATACCCTCGACGTGGACAGTTCTATTCACTGGCACGGCATCATTCTGCCCTCCACTATGGACGGTTCGCCGGGGTTCGATTTTGCGGGCATTAAGCCTGGGGCTAGCTTCGATTATGAATTCGATGTTAAACAAAATGGCACCTATTGGTACCACAGTCACTCCGCGTTGCAGGAGCAAACGGGCCTATTGGGCGCAATTGTGATTGATCCCAAAACGCCCGACCCAATCCAATTCCAGCGAGAATTTGTGGTGCTGCTTTCTGACTGGTCCGACACGGCGCCAAACAAGGTTTACGGCAACCTTAAAAAACAGAGTCATTACTACAATCGCCACGAAAGAACGCTAAGCGATTTATGGCAAGACATCAAAAATTATGGTGTGGCGGGCACTTGGCGGCAGCGGCGCATGTGGGGCGAAATGCGCATGAGCGACCGCGACATTGCCGACGTGACTGGTGCTACCTACACCTATTTGATGAACGGCGTAACCCCTGCCGAGGGATGGTTGGGCCTGTGTAAGCCCGGTGAGAAGGTACGACTGCGCTTTATCAATGGCGGCGCCATGAGCATTTTTGACGTGCGCATTCCCGGCCTAAAAATGACCGTGGTGGCTGCCGATGGACAAAATATTCAGCCGGTAGTGGTGGACGAATTTCGCATAGGCGCCGCCGAAATTTACGATGTTATTGTCACCCCCGAAGCCGATCGTTCTTACACGGTTTTTGCGCAAACCATCGACCGAAGTGGCTATGCCCGCGGCACGCTCACCTGTAATGCGGCGCTGTTGGCGGAAATTCCAGCCATGGACCCGCCGCCCGTGCTTGGGCACCAAGATATGGGCATGGACATGGCTGGCATGGACCACAGTGCGCATGACGTGAGCGCCAAGCCCGGCGTGGACCACAGCGACCACGACAAGAGTAAGACGCCCGGCACGGACCACAGCGGCCACGACAAAAGCAAAATGCCCGGCATGGACCACAGCGCCCACGACAAGAGCAAAATGCCCGGAATGGACCACAGCGGCCACGACATGAGCAAAATGCCTGGCATGGATCACAGCGGGCACGACATGAGCAAAATGCCTGGCATGGACCACAGCGGCCACGACATGAGCAAAATGCCTGGCATGGACCACAGCTCCCACGACAAGAACAAAGTGCCCGGCATGGACCACAGCGGTCACGACAAGAGCAAAATGCCCGGGATGAATCATAGTGCTCACGACATGAGCAAAATGAAAACGGGTGCGCCTGCCATCGGCAAGGCCGGTTTCGGTAGCAATTTTGATGATTCGGCAGCAGTACGCCACCCAGCCAGCGAACAAGGCCCCCAGTCCGATATGCAAAGCATGGCGCCAACCAGCGGGCTAACCGACCCCGGTATTGGACTGCGCGATAATCTCGAGCTATACGGCCGCAAAGTATTGACCTATGCGGACCTGCGCAGTTTGCAGCCCACGCGCGACCGACGCGAACCCAGTCGCGAAATAGAGCTGCACCTAACCAGCAACATGCACCGTTACATGTGGTCGATCAACGGCATCAACTTCGCCGATGCCGCCCCGCTAGAACTGACTTATGGCGAGCGAGTGCGCATCATTCTGGTAAACGACACCATGATGACCCACCCCATACATTTGCACGGCATGTGGAGCGAGCTGGAAACCGGCGACCCAGAATACATTCCACGCAAACACACCGTGTTGGTTCAGCCCGGCAAAAAAATCAGTTACCTAGTCACGGCCGACGCTAAAGGCAACTGGGCGTACCACTGTCACTTGCTCTACCACATGCTCGGAATGATGCGTGTGGTAAGGGTGGTATAGGAGATGAGCATGCACACACTAACCTGCAGACACTTTCGCCAAACCCTGCTATTTGTCGGCCTAGTAGTGCCCCTGATCAGCTGGGGCCAGAGCAGCTCGCCAATGTCAGCAGCCACTCAAGGTGACGCGCCAGCACCGGAGGCTGCCCACGACCATCCGCACGATCACAATGACGACCCACTGCTCACCCAAGTAATTGTGGATCATCTGGAGTGGCGTGACACGGCGAATGGCAGCAGTCAAGGCTTGTCGGCTGAAGCTTGGGTGGGTAAAGACATCAATAAATTGTGGCTCAAAACACATCTGCAACAGAGTGATGGGGCTATAGAGGACGCCGAGGTACAAGCCCTGTTCAGTCATGCCATAGCCCCCTATTGGGACCTGCAAACCGGTCTGCGCCAAGACACCAAACCCTCGCCCAGCCGCACTTGGGGGGTATTGGGCGTTAAGGGTTTGGCACCACACTTTTTTGACGTGGACGCCGCGTTGTTCATTGGTGATTCCGGCCAGGCCGCTGCGCGTGTTTCCGCCGAGTACGACATGCTCGTGACCCAACGCTTAATACTTTCACCCGGAATAGAAATTAACTTCTACACTCAGGACGACGCCGCTACCGGCACCGGCTCTGGTCTATCCAGCAGTGAAATGGGACTGCGTTTACGCTACGAAATCTGCCGCGAATTCGCGCCCTATTTAGGTGTGAATTGGCACAAAACCTACGGCCAAACAGCCCGTTTCGCGCGGGAAGAAGGTGAAGTAGAAAACGAAACCGTTTGGGTGGCTGGCATGCGATTTTGGTTTTAACCTAGAAACCTCAGTTGGGCGCCAAAAAGCTGTGTAATCCATTGGTGTGATTAGTGAAAGTTAAATTTGGCGGGCAACCTGGTTGGTTGTTCGCCAAATTTAACTTTTGCTAGGCGCGTCAAGGGGTTGCGCAGACTTTGGTGATCCAACTGAGGTTTCTAGGTTTAAACGTGATCAGAACTGCCCGCAGCAAAATTTTTACATTAAGGGCGCCTCCGGAAAACTAATTATCGCGATGATCGCAAGGTTTTTTCGCGCGGAGGGAGGGAGTTTATTCTGTATAAATGACCGACTGAGCACGAAAATAACGCAGCGAGAGCGCGAAAAGTGAATTTCCGGAGGTGCTCTTAATACCCTGTTCACATCTTCGATAAATACGAATAAGGCACGCAGAATGAATAAAATCCAACGCCTCGCCACTCGCTTGGTCGCTACCGCGCTGACCCTATCTGCACTGGGCTTTGCCCACAATGTATGGGCGCATGCAAAGCTGGAATCTTCGCAGCCAGCCGCCAATTCAACACTTAACCTTGCGCCCACCGAAGTGGCGCTAAACTTCGAACACCCCACCACATTAATAAAATTTGCGCTTGTAGAGGCATCGCAAGGCAAGCCGTTACCCATCGTATTTAAAGCCAGCGCAACCCCCGCAGAAACCCACAAAATCCCCCTTCCCCCACTGGGTAACGGGCAATACAGCGTAAATTGGTCTGCCATGGCCAAAGACGGCCACAACATGAGTGGGGGATTCGTATTTACGATAAAAAATCCGGAGGCTCCCGCGTCCAGTGCGCCTAACAAGGCCAGCGCACCAGTAATAGCGCCCGCTGTATCAAATAAGCCCGCGCCAAAACAATAATGTTGCTTGGCCCCTGGGTACTACTCACGCTAATTACTAGAATACTCTGCTATGCCTGTACCGCTATCGCTTTAGGCGGTACATTTGCCTCAATCCTATTAAGCCAGCACACCACCAGTGTGGAGGCAATTCGGCGTTATACCTTATGGGGTTGTGTGGCTGGAATTGTTGCAGCGGTTAGTGGAATTTTTTTACAAGCTGGCGCAATAGCGGACCAAGGCGCAGCGGGCATGCTGAATACCGATATTCTTGCAATTTTGTGGCGTGCATCGCCCGGCAAATCCGCCGCATTACAAATTGCCGGGTTTTTATTAATCGCATTTATTTCCACACTAAAAGCCTCGGGTGGAATGCCCGCCAAGCGACTCGCAACCGCCACCAAAATATTAGGCGTGCTGTTGCTGCTAGCGGCATTTACACAACAAGGGCATTTTGCGGACCAGCCCAGCTTGGCCAAAATTGTATTAGCCCTCCATGTGTTATCCATAGGCCTATGGATAGGCTCACTTTACCCGCTGTGGCGGCTAAGCCGCTCCGCCGATGTCAATAAGGGCCGTGGAAATAAATAATCATCCCAAATCCACCCTATGCCGGTATGCGAATAAACCATTGCTCTAGACCAGCTTTTCTCTCCAATTTTGACTC
>CAMCXE010000126.1 GCA_945882995.1 Thalassocella blandensis
CTACGAAAGCGGGGTGTCTCTCTCTAGGCAAGAAATGCAAGAGCTCGAGTCAAAATTGGAGAGAAAAGCTGGTCTAGAGCAATGGTTTATTCGCATACCGGCATAGGGTGGATTTGGGATGATTATTTATTTCCACGGCCCTTGGTGGTGTGAAGCCGAAATTGTTTGGGGGTGAGTAGGTTACTGCTTCGCCGTTAGCCAAATTGGTGATGGTAATGCGATTGCCATCAATACTTACTGCAAAGTTGCCAAGCTGTGCATCCTGAAAAATACCCAAGTGGTCCACAGTAAACGTAGGGTTGTAATCCGTTAACAGGCTTGCCGCGCCGGACCGTACATCGGTTTTAGCTAAGGTTTTTCCCGTTACCATACCTGCAGTGTCTAACAGGCTTTCCACGGTTATTAGTCCATTAGTTTCATTGTATCGAATCTGTTGCGCAACAGACTGTTGGCTATGGTCTGTTAAACCGGAGCGCACTAGGCGACGCTGACCGCTAGTAGCATCCACACCGACTATGGCGCCGGTGTTGTTGTCGGTGATGAAGTAGTTAGCATAACCGTCAAAAGCGATATCGTTGGGTGCTATTCCAAGGCCGCTAGCTACCGCAAAACTTTTCACCAGCGTCCGCGCCTTAGTGGCTAGGTTTATGGAAATAAAGCGATTCGCTACTCCGTCCAGCACATAGAGCGTGCCGCTAAGGTGATCCATACGCATGTCGGTTATGGAAGCAAATGTAGGTCCTGTGTCAATACAGAATAATGGAGCCGAGCATTGACTATAAACAAGGGTTTTTAAACCGGTTGCCGCATCAATACTGTTTATAGTCAGCCCATCCCATGGTGTTGATGAACCTTCACTTACGTAGACTTTTCCATTGCCTGTAACTAGGCGGGCATTATTGGTGCCTAGGCTTACCCTAAATTTCTCATGGTCGTAGCTATTACTTGCCCTATTCAAAGTATAAAAAATCAGGTCACTACTGGTGGTTTTTTTATCCAATATCACCAAGGTTTGGGTGGCCGAGTCAAAAGCTATTTGGTCTGCGTTGCTGATGCCTGCGGGTTGGGTCCACACAGTGGTGTAGAGCGGAGAGCCAGAGAGGCTGGGATTGGGGCCTTGGGGATCCTCAGGCATCGGACCATTGTTATCAGTTAATAATTTGTCGCCGACATTTAATGACGATACCCAAGCCGTACCATTGTCATGTTGGAGAACGAGGAGTCTATCGTTGGCGGGTAGTGCATCCTCGTTTTCATCCAGCACCATGCTGGTAACGCCTTTAACAAAATCTTCAGCGTTTGGAACACCTTGTTGCACCCGTACGTAGGTCAATATCGAAAAATCCTTGTTTGCGCGAACCACAAACATTTGGTGGCTGATGTTGGTTTTGGATAGGGTATACGCCCAAGGTTTGCTGCTTTCACTTTCGAATTCTGTTAGGCGCGGCCAAAGCTGGACGTCAGCAGGCAGCACTTGTTCTCTAATGGTTTTGTTGGTGAAGGAAAGGGTATCCAGCGCTGGGTAAAGCCCATTAAAAATAGTGAATGTGGAGTTTGTTATGTTTAAACCAAAGGCTTCCGCCTTGATGGCGCTGGTATTTTGTAAGGTTTGAGTGGCTGTATAGATTTGTCCCGAATAGGTTGCCGTTGCAGTGAGCGTATTTGAACCTTGGTCGGCAATACCTTTTTTAATCCACAGACCGTTGGTGCCATTTACGTAGCCCGGTTGTTCTATGTCATAGATATCGCCTAATTGGTTGGTAACGGCAACATCAGTGACGGCCAATGGCGTGTGACTTTCAGTTTCTTCAAAACGTAGCTGAGCCGTAAATTCAAATTGCACAGAATTAAGACCCAGCTCCGCTCCCGCCGTTGGGAATATGAATGCCAATGATGGAGTTGCTACAGTGGTCACCGTAATGGTCACTGGTAATGCGGATGTAAGGCCTCCAGCCATTGCGTTCACCGTAACTTCATACTTGTTGTTTAGGTCGGCGTCTTTTGTGTTTTCATAATCTGGTGGGGCAATAAATGCCATTGCGCCGGTGGTTGCATCGATAATAAATAATTTAGCCTCCTCTCCAGTAATGGCGTAACTAACCACGGACACCGCTGTAGACGCGGCTGAGTAGACGGCGCCGGTGGTGTTTTCGGGTACGGCCACAGTGTGAGAAGACGTGAATACTGGCGGCACACCTCCGGATGAGCTTGAACTGCTGGACGAGCCAGGCTGGGTGGTTTCGTCAACGACACAGGCGGCAAGTGTTAAGCAGGTTACGGTCACTAGCAGTGGTTTTATTGTCAGGTTTTTAATAGTTTTCACAGCGTCCTCCAGTTATTTTGCTTAGTGCATCACGAAACGAAAAATAGTGTCGCTATGGCTCACCCGTTACCTTTGATAGCTATCCAAGCCGCAGACCTGTCTGTAGATGGGCTAGGTTTTTTTAGAGTTTTTACGGGTCGATCACTAGTAAAAATTTTAAATAATTCGTTAATTTATCGCTGGCCTAGGTGGCGAAAATTAACCTTTGTTTGCCAGCAATAGCCCATGGCACAACCATAAATAATTTAGTATTTGGTGTGAATGTCAATTTGTGAGACGGAACAAGCAAATATTTTATGCGGCATGGATTGCGGATTGATGTGCGTCACAATAAGGCGTTGTTGCGCGGTGGGATACCGCGGTGAGCGCACCGCTTCCTTTATTGGTGATAGACGCAATCGTGTTTGTATGGTCGATTTCTATGAGTCAGCCCCAGGCTTCAGCGCCAATGGGTGAGTAACGATTAGAATCGGGGGAAGGGCGAAAAACCGGCCTGCGCCGGTTAGGGCACCTCCGGTTATTGGCATAGCACTTGTTGGTTGGAGCGAGGAGTTCACATGCGGGGGGCACAAAAATCCGACGAAATGAGGGTGTTATTAATTGAGGCGGAAATCGCTGATGGCTGCTCCAGCAATTTCCGCCGCAGGTTTGTATTTTTGTGTATTAATTTGCCGGCAAGGCTAAGTCGAAATTGCCAGAAAATGTTTCTCCGCTGTCGCCCTCCAGTGTGAAGTTGCCTGCTGCTGAAAAGGCATCAATTTTGGTGAGAGTTACCGACCCATTTATTGTTTCCAGAGCCACCGGCTTGTTAGTTGCTTTATCAAAAATGGCGGATGTTAGCGTGACCTGCACAGAGTTGGGTTGCGGCGCGTCGAAAATTCCCCGCACACTGTAGATTCCCGTCTTAGCTTCGCTATCTACGAAAGTGAATGTTGCTGATATCGAGCTCCCTGCATAGGGTGTGCTAAATGAAAGTGTAAATGTCGGCTTGGCGATTACCGCGTTACCAATTTGTTGGGTGGCGATCGCTGTACCGACATTCCCGCAGAGTGTATTTTTCGCGTCGAGCGTGGGGAAGTTGTTCGACTGAATTGAAAGCGATCCAAAATTTTGCAGTGGGCGATTGGGCTGGCGCGTTAATTTTGTAACGTCTAGCTCGAGGTCATTACATTTGGTTACGACATAAAATGTTTGATCGTCTTTCTGGTATGTGGTTTCTGTGTAGGACCCCATACACTCTGCCACGGCATCGGGATCCGGTTTTGCTATTTCCTCTAGTGTTTTTTTCTCTGATTCCCCGCAATAGTCGGTTGTCACCTCATTCTCCGAGGGGAGTGAGATGCTGATAACGCTTTTGTTTTTATATTGAAATGACCCGACGTTGGATTTGTCCGTTCCTGTAGACTCGGCTAAGTATGTGCCTGCATGCGCGGCGCTATAAAATTGGCTTAGGGTGATCGGTGTGCCGTAAATCGAGGTTAGTCCGGAGCTGCTGCTGGACGATGTGGAGGATGATGAACTGCTGCTGGGTGGCGGCGATGATTTTCCCCCGCAATTAATTAAAAAGGCAGAGGCTGATAGAATTATCCCAATAAATTTAATTTTCGTTAATACTGCGTTCATATTACATCCTGTTTTTGTGGTTTGGTGTTGTTTAATGGCTTATTGTTTTCGCCGTCGGTGAGTGTAGGTGTGTGTTTCTTGTGGTGTCAATTGGCTATTTATTTTTTTAACAATTTTAAACAATTATTTTTAGAGGATTTTTTTGTGCGTGGGAGATTTTGTAAATTGCTTGGGCAGCGGACTCCAATTTTCAAATTTAGTTTTGCAGTTGATGGAATTAAGTTTGCGAATGCGGACTGTTATGGCGCATGGAAAATTTCGGTCGGTTTTGCGGGTGAGCGGGTTATACTGCCGCCCAAATTGTACAAAGAGGTAAGACCATGAGTGCGTTATCGCAAATAGAGCTCTACGCCGGCATTGGCCCCAATGGCCAAGGGGTGGTGGAGCGGTTGCAAGTGCGGGTGAATGAGCAAAATGAATGTCAGTTGGTACGTTCGCCCGGGTTTGTGAAAGGCATTGCCAGCGGCGATGTTATTAAGCTGGACGGCACGGTCGGCCATTTTGAGTTAGTGCGGCGCAGCGGGAATTTGGCGATTCGGGTAATTAGTCGCGAAAGCCTCAGTGCTATTGCGGAAAACCTTACCCCAGCCTTGGAATTGATGGGCGGTGAGCTGGATAGCGAAACACCGCGCATGCTGGTGTATTCCATCCACGTGAGCTGCGGTTTTGCGGCTATTGAAGACTTGCTGAACGCGTCCATGGACGCAAATAGCACTTGGTTTTACGGCAATGTGTATGCGCCCGAGGACGGGGTAACGCCGTTAAATTGGTGGCTTGAGTTATTGGAGCAGGTGTAGCCATGTTGGCGGTGATATCCCCTGCGAAAGATTTAGATTACGCCAGTCCCTTGCCCAGTGTCGCGCCAACTGAACCGCGCTTGTTGGCGGATGCGGCCCTGCTGATGCAAGATCTTAAGTGCTTGGCGCCTTTTCAAGTGGCGCAGCTGATGCACTTGAGTGACAACTTGGCCGATCTGAATTACCAACGTTTTGCGCAATGGCAATTACCCTTGCAGGCGCCAGCGGCGCGGCCAGCGCTGTTAGCCTTTAACGGTGATGTGTACCAAGGTTTGCAGGCTGCCACCTTTAACGCGGCGGATTTTGCCTTTGCCCAGGGGCATCTGCGCATCCTCTCGGGGCTTTATGGGGTGTTACGGCCGCTGGATTTAATGCTGCCTTACCGTTTGGAAATGGGCAGCCCATTTGCCAACCCACGCGGTGCAAATCTGTATGCTTTTTGGGGTGAGCGGATTACCCAGTTGCTGCGGGAGGATATAGCCGCCTGCGGGGCAAGGGTGTTGGTGAATTTGGCTTCGCAGGAATACTTCAAGGCGGTGCGCCCCAAATTGCTGGGTGTGCCGGTGATTGAACCCGTGTTTAAGGATTATCACGCGCCAAGCGGAAGCTATAAGGTGATTAGTTTCTTTGCCAAAAAGGCGCGGGGGCAAATGAGCGCCTATATTGTTAAACAGCAGTTGACCGCAGCAGAGGAGTTGAAAAGCTTCGATGGCGGCGGTTATTCGTTTAACAACGCTATGTCCACCGCACAGCAATGGGTATTTACCCGGAGGCTTTCGCCAGCCTAAAGCGGCTAAGCGGGAATTGGCTGGCGGCAAGCGCAGGATGAGAAAGCCCCATGCCTTTGAAAGTATTAATTGTGGATGACGCCACCTTTGTGCGCGATATGGTGAAGCGCGCCATGCGGCAAATAGTGCCGGACGCAGAGCTGTATGATGCTGTGGATGGCACACGAGCGGTGGCCTTGATCAAACAAAAAACGCCGGATTTGATTTTATCGGATTGGGAAATGCCGGAAATGAGCGGCGACCAATTGTTAAAGTGGCTGCGCAGCCAGCCGGAATTCACCAGTACACCGTTTATCATGATTACCAGTCGGGGCGACCGCAACCATGTGCTGGAGGCGGTGAATGCGGGGGTGAGTGATTACATTTCTAAGCCGTTCACTGCCGAGGAGCTGCATCGCAAAATTCACAAGCAGCTTAAGCGTATAGGCTTCCAGCCTAAAACCGCCGCGTCCACCAGTAGCGGCGGTGCATTTAGCTCGATTGCGGTGTTAACCGGCGGCGCGGCCGACCCTACCAGTCAGCCCAGGCCGGCAGCATCTCCCGTGGTGCAGGCGGCTAGTTTGTTCGCCAAACCGACCAGCGAGCCCAAGCCCGCCGCCAAAAATGGGGGTAAAGCCTCGTTACGTTTTGCTGAAGCCGCCTATAGCTGTGAGGTGCGGGAGATATCCCTGCAGGCGATGAATTGTATTCTGGAGCGGCCAGAGGTGATGCCCGCTTTGTTTGATCAGGCGGCGGTGGATTTGGAGAATGCCACGGGCGAGGTGGTTGCTCGCTTAAATGCCTATGTGCATTCGCTGGCGGCCCTGTCGCAGACGCCGGACAGCACGCAAATTCGCGTTACCGTAAGGTTTGTGGATCAGGACCCCGCGAAGATGGAAGTGCTGTCGCGGATGATTGGCAATGGGTGAGTGGGGCCACTGGCGGAGGCCGCAATGATCTGCGGCCGCACTCGGTTAAACCAGTTGCTCCGTCATCAACTCCTGCTTGATATAGGCATACAAAATGGGCGCCAAGGCTAGGCCCGGCAAACCAAATAGAGATTCCATGAACAACATGGCAATCAGTAGCTCCCAGGCTTTGGATTTAATTTCATTGCCGATGATTTTGGCGTTGAGAAAATATTCCAGCTTGTGCAGCACGATTAAAAATGTCAGCGAACCTACGGCCGCCGTAATGCCAAATGGCAAGGTCAGTGTGACCAGCATGGTGTTGGAGAGCAGGTTGCCAATAATCGGCAGCAGGCCGAGCAGAAACGTTAAAAGGATAAGGGTTTTGACGAAGGGTAAGTGGATGTCGAACGCTGGCAATACCAGCACTAAGTAAATACCGGTAGCTACAGAATTAATGGCCGAAATTTTTACCTGTGCAAACACCACCTTTTTAAATGCGAGGGCAAATGCGCTGATACGTTGCTCTAGAGCGCTGCCCAAGGCCCCCAGCTTAGGCGGCAGCGAGCTAAGGGAGATCATGGCGCCAACCACCATACCCAAGAGCACCCGTACAAAGGTATGACCCGCATCGGCACCGATCAGTTTGGCCTCATTGGCATGTTCGCGCATCCATTCGGTGATCAGGCTGCGCAATTCTAGGGAGGTGTCGGGCAGGTGCGAGCATATCCAGTCTGGGCATTCTGAGCGCGAGGTTTCAATAATGTCGGCGAGCTTTTGCAATAATGCCTGACCGCTGCCGCTTTCACTTTTGAAGAATGAAATTCCTGCCCAAGTGAGCATCACCAAGCCGCTAACAATTAGCACACCTATGATACCCACCACAATGAGGCGAGCGAGATTGTTGCCAACTAGCTTGTAGAGGTGTGGGGAAAAAATGGTAACCAAGGAATACACCAGTAGCCCAGCTAAAAAACCGGCCAGTAGGCCGCGAGTTAGCAGTAGCCACACAGCGAAGGCCATAAAAACATAGGAAAAAGTGCGGCATTTGTGTTGAAGAGGGGTCATGGATGCTCCGAACAAGCGCGGCGGCGCTAGGGTAAATTGGGGGCGCGGGTCGTATTCGTGCCGGTCAAAACGATGCAGAACGCCATGGGTTTAAAGACGGCCGGCAGGCCAGAGTGAATGAGTGTATCACCTGAATCGACTGCTGTGCCCAAGGCGCGTGTGAGCGGTGCTAGCCGCTGCAGGCCTTGCTTAGGCCGCCTCGCGCAAGACAATAATAGGCGGTGTAGTGAGTATCGGCCGGCAGCCAAAATAACCGAGCAGCGCTACACCTAGGCCGCCGCAGGCTGGCGCAATTAACCAGTAGACTAGATGCGGTTGCACCGGAATTTTAAACACCCATTTTTGCAAGCCAAAAATCAAACATTCGGCGCCCAAAATTGCCACTAGCCCCGCCAAAAAACCCATCAAGGCAAATTCAATTAAAACGCTGCCCTGAATTAACCGGCGCCCAGCGCCCAGCGCACGCAATAAACCGGCCTCCTGTTTGCGGGTATCTAAGCTGCTCATCACCGCCGCCCACAAAACCAAGGCACCACCGAGCAGCGTGAGGTACAACACTAGCTGCACGCCCTGTGCAACCTGATCCATAATCACTTGAATACTGTTGAGAATACGCTCGAATTCCAGCAGTAAAATCGAGGGGTGTTCGCGCAGTACCTGATATAAAAATGCCTTGTTGCTCGCCTCCAGATGAATGCTGCTCATGTAGGTGGGGGAGTAGGCGTCCAATACGCCCGGCTCAAAAATAAAAAAATAGTTGAGCTGCATAGACTGCCAATTTAGCTGCCGAACACTGGCTATTTCTGCAGTTAAGGTAAGGCCACCGATGGAAAAGCGTAAGGTGTCGCCCAGTTGCAAACCCAGATTTTTGGCTACACCCTCCTCTACGGAAACGCCTGCTACGTCAGCCGCACTGCGCTGCCAAATTGTCCACCATTGCCCCTTAACTAGGGTATTTGAGGCGGGTAAGGTAGTGGACCAGGTTAAATTTAATTCCCGTTGTAGCGCGTTTTCTTTAGCGCGTGTGGCCTCACTGGGCTCAACATTATTGATGGTAACAAGGCGGCCGCGCACGTTGGGCATTAATACACTGTTTTGGCCAAGCCCTTGTGCAAGTTGTTGTTGCAGCACCGGCGCGTCTGTTGCGGGTATATTAATTAAATAATGGTTGGGCGCATTTTTGGGGATTTGTAATTTCCATTCGTCAATTAACGAATTGCGCAAAATGCTCATGGTGAGCAGCAGCATCATGGCGATGGCAAACACTAAAATTTGCATGGCGCTGTGGTTGGATTTTTTGTGCAGGGAGGCCAAGGCTAAACGCCAAACACCCCCGGCGTTGGCCAGCCAGCGCTGGCAGAGTTTCAACAGGCCAAACGCGGCCAGCAACGCCAAGGCGAGTACGAGCAGCAACGCTAGGGTAACCACGCCGGCTAAGCGCCAATCGCCGCTAAACACCACCACTAATCCAAGCACGGCCAGTGCGGCACACAGGCCTTGCACCCACAGCTGCGGGCGGCTGAGCATTAATGATTGGCGCAGAATTTTAAGCGGTGGCACCTGGGGTAAAAACCACAGCGCCGGTAACGCAAAGCCGATTAAACACAGAATCCCACTCATAAAACTTAATACAAAAGGCTGCAGGCTGGCCCCCACAAATGGCTGTTGATAGGCCATTTGTAAAGCCGAGACCACAGCCGCTTGAATGAGGCTGCCGCACGCTAGGCCGATGCCAGAGGCCGTCGACCCTAACAACAGCAGCTGCACGCCATACAAAAGCCGCACACGCGCGGCACTTGCCCCTAGGCTTTTCATCAGCGCCACCGAATTGGCGTGGCGGTCGGCAAATTGTTTGGCGGCAATAGCAATAGCAACGCCCGCCAGCAGCACCGCAATTACGGCGGTTAAGAGTAAAAATTTATTCGCGGTTTCTAGCGTATTGCCCAAACGTTCTTGGGCGTTATCCACTGTAATTATTTTTTGATGGGGGTCCAGCTGCGGCTTTAGGTGTTGCACAAACGCACCAAGTTTTTGCGGGTCGTCGTGCGCCAGTAACCACCTATAATTCACTTCACTGCCGGGTTGTAAAACTTGGGTTTGTGGAAGATCCAGCGCATTCATTACCACGCGGGCGCCAAACGCGCTTAAGGGGTTGAGCCCATCTGGCTCGCGTATGACTAAATGTGCCACGCGTAACTCGGCGTCACCCACCGCCAATTTAGCGCCCAGAGTAAGTTGCAGCGCCGTAAATAAACGCGAATCTACCCACACTTCACCGCGCGCTGGAATACCTTGAACGGCTTGAATATCCCCGGCCTGCAAGGCGAAGGGTTGGTCGCTTAATTCAAATGTGCCGCGCAAGGGGTAACCTTCGGCCACCGCTTTGATTGACGCCAATTGCATGGCATCGCCTGCGTACACAACAGAAGAAAATTGCACCGATTCGGTGGTTTTAATGCCGGCTTCTGCAGCCTCTATTTGCCAGTGCGCCGCACGCGGGTGGCTGCCGGATATCACCGTGTCCGCACCCAATACGGCATTACTTTGAATCAGTAGTGTGGCATGCAAACGGTTAGTAAAAATTGCAATGGCGCTTAATACCGTCACCGCCAGAATTAGCGAGAGGCTTAATAATTTCAGCTCGCCGCTGCGCCAATGACGAATTAATAATTTTGCCGCCAACATCGTTAAATTCCCTCGCTGGTAACAATAGCGCCGGCGGCTAACTCGATGCGCCGCTCGCAGCGCGCGGCGAGGCGTTCTTCGTGGGTAATGAGTACCAGCGTGGTGCCTTGTTCGCGATTCAGCGCAAACAATAAATCGATAATTTTATTGCCCGTATGACTATCCAGGTTCCCAGTGGGCTCGTCGGCAAATAATATTTTGGGCTGACTGGCAAACGCCCTAGCAATGGCCACCCGCTGCTGCTCCCCACCCGACAATTGGGGCGGGTAGTGTTGCATGCGGCTCTCCAATCCGACGTGTGTTAAGAAATTCATGGCCAGGGTTTTTGCCTGCTTATTGCCGTGTAACTCCAACGGCAACATGACATTTTCCAGCGCGGTTAAACCGGGTAACAGTTGAAACGACTGAAAAATAAACCCGACGTTACCGGCGCGCACCTGCGCTCGCCCCTCTTCATCTAGGGCGGTTAAACAGTGTCCATGTAAATACACCTGCCCAGCCGTGGGCGTATCCAACCCCGCTAATATGCCAAGCAATGTGGACTTACCCGAGCCAGAAGCGCCGGTAATCGCCACGGATTCGCCAGCGTTTATAAGCAGTGATATGGGTCGCAATATCTCGAGGTCCCCCTCTTGGGTGGGCACGATTTTGGTGATGGCGTGCACGTCCAACATTGGTACAAGTGACATGGAGCAGTCTCATGGGTAGCAGGGGAGAGGTAGGGCGCCTAAACTACAGGCGTGTGATCTGGGGCGATTCCATCCTGCCGCCGTGGATAAAGCCGAGTATTGGGCAATGTGTTTGGTGAATATGACATATTGGGTTGGTGCTTGGCTATTCAACCTAGAAACCTCAGTTGGGCGCCAAAAAGCTGTGTAATCCATTGGTGTGATTAGTGAAAGTTAAAAATCACGGGCAACCTGGTTGGTTGTTCGTGATTTTTAACTTTTGCTAGGCGCGCCAAGGGGTTGCGCAGACTTTGGTGATCC
>CAMCXE010000127.1 GCA_945882995.1 Thalassocella blandensis
CCATGGCGGTTTGCACATAACCCGGATGCAACAGGCCTACCGCAATACCGCGCGGCTTTAAGTCGCGGGCTAGAGACACGGCAGCGGCATTCAGCGCCGCCTTGGACATACGATAACCGTAAAAGCCGCCCGAGGTGTTATCACCAATAGACCCCATCCGGCTGGTAATAAAAGCCAATTTTGCGCCGGCGGCTAGGTTGCTCAACAGGGCTTCAGCTACCAATAGGGGCGCCAGCGCATTTACCGTAAATTGCTCGCTAATCGTCTCCGCCTCTAAGGCTTGTAACTGATCAACGCGCAAAATACCGGCGTTGTTGATCACCAGATCGAGGGTTTTCCCCACCAGCCTAGCCGCCAAGTTGGCGATACACTTTGGCTGGGTCACGTCGATACCGGCAATAATATCCGCGCCGCTTTCGCTTAATTCCTCACTGCTGGTGCGGCACACGGCAACCACCCGCCAACCCTGGGCGAGGTAATTTTTCGCTAAGGCCAAGCCAATGCCACGATTGGCGCCGGTAATTAGAACAGTTTGCATGAGGGTTCCTCTTCGGATGGTGCGCCCAGCAAAAAGCTGAACACAGGTTAGGCCGGAATTGGCGCCGGCACGCCAACCTATGCTGAGGGTGTGACGGCTGGAATTGTTCGAACCGATACTTGCCGATTAAGAATCATCCCGCACCAAGCGCACCCAAAGTAATTTATCGTTACCCAGATTGCCATAGCTGCCGTCTGCAAAATCCACATACCAGGCGTAAAACTGGTCTGAGTAGGTTACGGGTGAGGCAGTCCAGAATTTCCCCATGGGCGAATCCGGGAACACCACAGGATTAATGGCCGGTTGCCAACACCGCAAGTCGACAATAGAGGCCAGCTCCTTTTTGTTAGGTAAACGCCAATCGCTCAAGCCGGCATAACGACTGCTTTTGGCCGCGGCCAAGGCTTGGGTCCAGGTAAAACTCCAGGCTTGAGCGGGGTCATTTAGGCATTGGTTGCTCGTCGCATTCCATTGCTGCCCCAAACTACAACGCATCCAAGTCAGCCCGGTTTTGCCATCATGTACCAGCGCCGCGCCGGCAGCGGGCGTGTCCAGCGAAAACTGCGTATCCGGCGTGCTGGCTGGCAAATGCGCGTTACAATCGGCCCATACACTGGGGGCTAGGAAAACGTTGAGTAACGCCGGCAATACGCGCGGTTTGTAGCAGAACGTAGCGGAACGAAAAACCGCCGCGTGGTTACGTTTGTTAGATTTTTGCAGCATGGTGCTTTAATACCCACTCAGGAATTAAATTTAGTGTTTCTTGCTCTGGCGTTGACCATTGCCCCCAATACTTTGGGTTAACCCAATAAAGCATGCCAACACATTCTGCATCAATGCCAGCTTGTACAAGATCTATAAATTCATCCGGAACCCAAGCCAGTATAAAGAAGTTAGATGTTTCAGTATTTACACTCCCGAGCCATGAGTCCCATGGTGGAATATCATGCTCGTCCAGATAATCTTCTGACTCGGTTTGAGAAAGAGAATTATGATTACTCCAGTCGGGAAAACACAGCAATAACCTGCCATTGTTTATATTAGAAGCAGTTAATGCATTGTTAAAAAGCGCAGTTCGCCTGGCTTCAACTACAGAATCAACTTCATTCTGATTAGGCCAAAATGACATAAAATCAGAGAAGTGCTCAAATTTTTCAATTATGCTCCCCAGAAACTCTGAGCGTAAAGAATGCTCAGGATTGTTTCTATTTATCCGTGACATGCACCACTGCTTAGTTTCAATGAGTGCTTGTGTTAATTCACTGTCAGACTGAATCATAACCGTCTCGAAAACCTTAGCCGCAGAGGGCTGGCATGGGTGCTCTTCAACACTTGGCTAAGGGGCAGAACTGACAAGCAACACATTGGCCACCCCCTTTTTGGCGATAACGCCATTGTCACCCGCCGTGAAATACACGTACCAAGCAGCATCGGCATATTGGGCTTGGGTTTGATTGGTCCAGTAGGCGTTAAACGACAAATTTGGGAAAAAAGCCGTATCTACTGGCGGATTGATACGCCTTTGATCAACGATGGACAAAAGCTCAACTGGCGACGGCAGGCGCCAGTTGCTCAAACCGCAGAGCTTTTCAGTATTCACTTGTTGCGCAAAGGCCTGGGTATCGCAGGCCGATTGACTGCAGACACCCCCATTTTGGCTGCCCATAACCAGGCCGTTAGTGGCCATATCGCTGCTGTACCAGCTGTAGGTATTCTGCCCATAATGTAAGTCGCTAGCGGTGTTGGTTTTCACCTCCCACACCAGACCAGTGTGGTTGTCGCGCACGCAGTGCCAAATAGTGCCGGCGGCTTCGGTACCATTTTTTGCCCAAGGCTGATTCTGCACCCCAAGTGGCAGCCCGCTAGCACCGAGCTTGGTGAAGTCAAAACCCCCAGGGCCATTACCCGTTTTGGTTAACTGACCGGCGGCGGCTAGAGCGTCGCGTCCAGCATGAGCATCTTGCCCCGGCGCGCTGGCGCAAAGGGTATCGCCGGCGTCTGGCGCCCGGCAACGCGTTACCCCGGTATCGTTCAATGGGCCCCAAGCCATGGGTTTGGGCGGCTCAAGAAAAGCGCCACCACAAGCGGCGCCTAACAAGGCGCAGCCTGTGACGAGAAAGAGCATTCGGGCTTTAGCCATAAACAACTACCTAGGGAATCAAACACTGGGTTCTATAACGCAAAGTTTAGGGCGTGGCGCCATAAAGCGCGACAACACCGCTCACATTGTCGCAAAAAGACCATCAATGTTTTTGCTGCATAAACGCCTGCAGATCGCGCGCCCAATGTCGCATCAGCTGCCGAAAATCCAACCGATTGCGCGCGCGATCGGCTTTCACCAATTCCTCCCCCGCACGGTCGCGGGTTTCACCGGCCACCTCCAAGTGGGCAATTACCGCACCGGAAACACCGTCAACAAGGTCCAACGTCAATCGAGCGCGCCCCACTTGGCGGACATAAACATCGGTGCGACCAGCGGCGCTAAGCTCCGGCGCGGTAACCACCAAATCCATCAATTGCGGTTTAATCACTAGGGTTTGCGCATCGAGAGAAGCGCCAAGCGCATAATTGGCGTTAGTGGTGAGTTGTTTGATTAGGATTTTTTGCAGCGCTTCACCATAGGTTGCCGCCATTTTTTGTTGGTCTTCCGGCGTCATATCATGGGCATGTTCACGCACCCAGTCAGGCTCCAAAGTCACTTCAGGGGTTTGCACCCACACAAATTTATAGTGAGCAAAATCCGCCGTTGCCGCAACCTGCGCCAGATCAAACCCCGCGACTGTCTCATTGATTAAATTTGGCCTGGCAGGAATTTCCGCGGCAATTCCCGTTTCAATCGCACCCAACAACACAATACCCACCATTAATTTAGATAATTTTGACATAACGTTTGCCTCGGTAAGTAAATTTAGGGCTCCTCCGGAAATTTAATTTTCGCGATGATCGCAAGGCATTTTCGCGCGGAGGAAGGGAGTTTATGCGGTATAAATGACCGACTGAGCACGAAAATAACGCAGCGAGGGCGCGAAAAGTAAATTTCCGGAGGTGCCCTTAACCAAGCCTCAAGCTATTTGCTGCAGATCAAAATAGCCCCAAGCCGCATGTTGAATTTAATTGAGTAGCCCCAAGTTTCATGGCATGCACTCACCTTGGAGCTTACCAGCTATGCGTATCGATAGATTCACCAACCCACTACAAGTTGCATTATCCGACGCGCAATCCCTCGCGGTGGGGCGCGATCACACTCAAATCGACCCGCTGCACCTCATGCAAGCCATGCTCGACCAGCAAGGCAGCGCGGTGCGCCCACTGCTCACCAGCGCGCAATTTGATGTGGCCAAACTGCGCACAGGATTGCAAGCCGGCCTTGAAAACCTACCCAAAATTCAAAACCCCACGGGGGACGTGAATATGTCTCCCGAATTAGGACGCCTGTTTAATTTGGCCGATAAACAAGCACAACAGGCTGGCGATAAATTTATTTCCAGCGAAAGCCTGCTGTTGGCCGCCATGCAAGATGGCTCCACTACCCTGGGTAAATTGCTGAACAGCCTGGGTAAATTGCCCGCGCTACAAACGGCCATTGCCAAAATGCGCGGCGGTGAAACAGTGGACAGCGCCGATGCCGAAAATAATCGCCAAGCGCTAAATAAATACACGGTAGATCTTACTGCGCGGGCCGAAGCCGGCAAACTCGATCCGGTGATCGGTCGCGACGACGAAATTCGTCGCACCATACAGGTTTTACAGCGCCGCACCAAAAATAATCCGGTGCTCATTGGTGAACCCGGCGTGGGTAAAACCGCCATTGCCGAAGGCTTAGCGCAGCGCATTATTAATGGCGAGGTGCCGGAGGGACTAAAAAACAAACGGCTACTGTCGTTAGATTTAGGCGCACTGCTAGCCGGCGCAAAATTTCGCGGCGATTTTGAAGAGCGTTTAAAAGCTGTATTAAATGAATTGAGCAAAGAAGAAGGCCGCGTAATTTTATTTATTGACGAATTACACACCATGGTCGGTGCCGGCAAAGCCGAAGGTGCACTGGACGCTGGCAACATGTTAAAGCCCGCACTGGCGCGGGGTGAATTGCATTGCGTGGGCGCCACTACATTAAATGAATATCGCCAATACATTGAAAAAGACGCGGCCCTAGAACGCCGCTTTCAAAAAGTATTGGTGGAGGAGCCCAACGAAGAAGACACCATTGCAATTTTGCGCGGCTTAAAAGAACGTTATGAAGTTCACCATGGTGTGGACATTTCCGATTCTGCCATTATTGCCGCCGCAAAACTTAGCCAACGCTATATAACAGACCGTCAACTGCCCGACAAAGCCATCGACTTAATTGACGAAGCCGCCAGCCGCATTCGCATGGAAATCGACTCCAAACCCGAACCCATGGACCGCTTGGAGCGGCGCTTAATTCAGTTAAAAATTGAACGCGAAGCCATAAAAAAAGACGACGACGAAGCCGCCCGCAAGCGCTTACAAAAAATTGGGCAGGATATTGAAATCGCCGAGCGTGAATATTCCGACCTCGAAGAAATTTGGCATGCCGAAAAAATGGCATTGCAAGGCTCCCAAGAAATTAAAACCCGCTTGGAACAGGCGCGCCTGGAACTGGAAACCGCTCGTCGCGCCGGCAATTTGGGCCGCATGTCAGAATTGCAATACGGCATTATCCCTGAGCTAACCAAACAGCTGGACATGGCTAGCCAAGTGGAAATGATGGATATGAAACTCTTGCGCAACCGCGTGACTGACGAAGAAATTGCTGAAGTGGTCTCCAAATGGACCGGCATTCCCGTGAGTAAAATGCTGGAAGGCGAGCGCGAAAAACTCCTACGCATGGAAGAAACCCTGCACCAACGAGTAATTGGCCAAGATGAAGCCGTGGTATCCGTGGCCAATGCCGTGCGCCGCGCGCGCGCTGGACTTTCGGACCCTAACCGGCCCAGCGGCTCATTTTTATTTTTAGGGCCCACCGGCGTAGGCAAAACTGAACTGTGTAAATCGCTCGCGGATTTTTTATTCGACTCGCAAGATGCGATGGTGCGCATCGACATGTCAGAATTTATGGAAAAACATTCCGTAGCACGCTTGATTGGTGCACCCCCAGGTTATGTGGGTTACGAAGAAGGCGGCTATTTAACGGAAGCGGTGCGCCGCAAACCCTATGCGGTGATTTTGTTAGACGAAGTGGAAAAAGCCCACCCCGATGTATTTAATATTCTGCTGCAAGTATTGGAAGACGGCCGCTTAACCGACGGCCACGGACGCACCGTGGATTTTCGCAACACCGTGGTGGTGATGACGTCCAATTTAGGCTCGGATGTCATTCAAGAATTAGCCAATAATAAATCCTTCGACATGATTGATTTTAATGGCAGCAGCGAAGGCGGCGACACCAACGAACACCGCTATCAAGCCATGAAAGAAGCCGTAATGCATGTGGTGGGCGGACATTTCCGCCCAGAATTTATTAACCGCATTGATGAAGTGGTGGTATTCCACCCGCTAGCGCGCAAACAAATTCGCGGCATTTGTAATTTCCAACTGGAATTTTTGCGCAAACGTTTGGCGGAAAAAGACCTGCGCCTCGAATTAACCGATGCAGTCTTGGACCGCTTAGCCGATGTGGGTTACGACCCCGTTTACGGCGCCCGCCCACTAAAACGCGCCATCCAACAAATGCTCGAAAACTCCTTGGCGCAGGAGGTGTTAGCGGGAAGATATTTGCCCGGGGCGACGATTCATGGAGACTTGGCGGGGGACAAGGTGGTGTTTAGCTGAGCAACTTTGACAGGCCAGTAAAAAACATTGGGGCTGCGCGCCTAGCCGGTAGTTTTTCAACAACTCGCTAGGCGCACTGAGGGATTGCGCACATTGTGGTGATTCAACAGCGACTCGCAGATTCAATCACTTAGCGCGTAAACGTCCGGCTCATCCCGAGCTAAGCCGTTTCAGCCCATGGACAGCCACCCTCCTTCTGGCATAGAATTCGCGCTCAGATTCGGGCGCAAAAGGCCCGGCCTTGGGGGAAGTGTCCTGGGGGCTAATTCTTCGAGCGAGGTGGAGCTAGGCTGCACCTCGCTTTTTTGCAACCTGCGTTTTCACCTTTCGCCTGTTGGGTACGGCTAAACCAGCCGTGCCCAACTTGCTGCGCCAGCGTAAAACTAGGTGTGTTCGCGTTATTTTCCGGTTGAGTGTTGCAGCGCTCGGCCCTGCTTGAGGAGCATAATTTTGACAAACGGGCTCTCTAAACCCGCCATTTTGGTACTTGCCGATGGCAGCGTATTTCGCGGGAAATCCATAGGTGCACAGGGCCAATCCGTTGGCGAAGTGGTGTTTAACACTTCCATGACCGGTTACCAGGAGATTCTCACCGACCCTTCTTATGCCGAACAAATAGTCACCCTTACCTACCCCCATATCGGCAATGTAGGCGCCAATTCCGAAGATGAAGAATGCCCACAAATTTGGGCAAAAGGTTTAGTCATTCGCGACCTAGCCATGGTAGCCAGTAATTTCCGCAGCGCCGTAAGCCTCGACAGCTACCTGAAAAAACACAATATCCTCGGCATAGCCGATATAGACACCCGCCGCCTAACACGTATTTTGCGCGACAAAGGTGCGCAAAATGGCTGCATTATGGCCGGCGAAGTGGATGAAGCGCAGGCACTGGAGGCCGCTCGCGCCTTTGGCGGGCTGAACGGCTTGGATTTAGCCAAAGTGGTTAGCACTTCTAAGCCTTACAGCTGGGAAGCTGGCTCCTGGCACTTGGGTTTGGGCTTTAGCGGCCTGCCCAAGGGCGAACGTTTTAACGTGGTGGCCTATGACTTTGGCGCCAAGCGCAACATTTTGCGCATGCTGGTAGACCGCGGCTGCGAACTGACGGTGGTGCCAGCACAAACACCTGCCGCCGAGGTATTAGCCCTCAACCCAGACGGGGTGTTTTTATCCAACGGCCCTGGGGACCCAGCGCCCTGCGACTACGCAATCAGCGCCATTAAATCCATTCTGGAGCAGAACATTCCGGTGTTTGGCATTTGTTTAGGCCACCAGTTGTTGGCCTTGGCCAGCGGCGCCAACACGCTAAAAATGAAATTCGGCCACCACGGCGCCAACCATCCGGTACAGGATTTAGCTACCAGCAAAGTGATGATCACCAGCCAAAACCATGGTTTTGCAGTGGATGAGACGGGCATGCCCAGTTGCCTGCGCGCCACGCACAAATCCTTATTCGACGGTTCCTTGCAGGGCATAGAGCGCACCGACAAACCGGCCTTTAGCTTCCAAGGCCACCCAGAAGCCAGCCCAGGCCCACAAGATGCCGCGGGCCTGTTCGACCATTTTATCGAGCTGATGCGCGCCCGCCGCTGAGTGGGCGCCGGCGCCACCCCGCGCCGCTGTGTTATGCGCGCCACTTGCCTGGCACCCTTAATTTGCACCTTTTACGTAGACAGACACCATGCCAAAACGCACCGACCTAAAGAGCATTTTGATCATTGGCGCAGGCCCGATTGTAATCGGCCAAGCTTGCGAATTCGATTATTCCGGCGCCCAAGCCTGTAAAGCCCTGCGCGAAGAGGGCTACCGCGTCATTCTGGTGAACTCCAACCCAGCCACCATCATGACCGACCCCTCCATGGCCGATGCCACTTACATCGAGCCCATCACTTGGCAGTCGGTGGAGCAGATCATCGCCCGGGAACGCCCCGACGCCATTCTGCCCACCATGGGCGGCCAAACCGCGCTTAACTGCGCACTGGCGCTGCATGCCCATGGCGTGCTGGAAAAGTACAACGTGGAGCTGATTGGCGCTACCCACAGTGCAATTAACAAAGCCGAAGACCGCAACCTCTTCGACAAAGCCATGAAAGCCATCGGCCTAGACACCGCCCGCGCTTACATTGTGCATAGTCTCGAAGAGGCCTTAGCCGTGCCGAAAGAATTCGGCTTCCCCGTCATTATCCGCCCCTCGTTTACCATGGGCGGGTCCGGCGGTGGCATTGCCTACAACTGGGAAGAATTCGAAGAAATTTGCCTGCGCGGCCTAGATTTATCGCCCACCAAAGAATTGCTGATCGACGAATCCCTGCTCGGCTGGAAAGAGTATGAGATGGAAGTGGTGCGCGACAAAAACGACAACTGCATCATTGTCTGCTCCATTGAAAACTTCGACCCTATGGGTGTGCACACCGGCGACTCCATTACCGTAGCCCCGGCACAAACCCTCACCGACAAGGAATATCAAATCATGCGCAACGCTTCTATAGCGGTGCTGCGTGAAATCGGCGTGGAAACCGGCGGCTCCAACGTGCAGTTTGCCGTGCATCCGGAAACCGGTCGCCTCGTGGTCATCGAGATGAACCCAAGGGTCTCGCGCTCCTCGGCGCTCGCCTCTAAAGCCACTGGCTTTCCCATCGCCAAAGTGGCCGCCAAACTGGCGGTTGGTTACACGCTGGATGAACTGCAAAACGACATCACCGGTGGCGCCACGCCAGCCTCTTTCGAACCTGCCATTGACTATGTAGTCACCAAAATTCCGCGTTTTACCTTTGAAAAATTCGGCGATGCCGATGCGCGCCTAACTACCCAAATGAAATCAGTGGGCGAGGTCATGGCCATCGGTCGTAACTTCCAAGAGTCCCTGCACAAAGCCTTGCGCGGTTTAGAGGTGGGCTCCTGCGGGTTTGACCCTAAAGTGGATTTGGCGGACCCGAATGTCCTAGTGGATATTCGCCTCAACCTGACCACACCCGGTGCCGACCGCATTTGGTACGTGGGCGACGCCTTCCGCGCCGGCATGACGGTAGACGACGTGTTCAACGCCTCAAAAATAGACCCTTGGTTTTTGGTGCAAATTAAAGATTTGATCGACGACGAGGCGAGCTTAAGCGGGCAAACCCTTAGCACTCTCAGTCGCGACGCGCTTTATGGCTTAAAACGCAAAGGCTTCTCGGACAAGCGCTTAGCCCAACTCTTAACCGTCAGCGAAAAAGCCCTGCGCGACCAACGCCATGCCTTAGGCGTTCACCCCGTCTACAAACGCGTGGACACCTGCGCTGCGGAGTTTTCCACCAGCACGGCGTATATGTATTCCAGCTACGATGAAGAGTGTGAAGCCAACCCCAGCAACCGCGAAAAAATTATGGTGCTGGGCGGCGGGCCCAACCGTATTGGCCAGGGGATTGAGTTCGACTACTGCTGTGTACACGCCGCGCTAGCCGCCCGTGAAGATGGCTACGAAACCATTATGGTCAACTGCAACCCAGAAACCGTGTCTACCGATTACGACACCTCCGACCGCCTCTACTTCGAGCCGGTAACCCTGGAAGACGTGCTGGAAATCGTGCGTAAGGAAAAACCCATCGGCGTCATTGTGCAGTTTGGCGGCCAAACGCCCCTCAAACTCGCCCGCGCCTTGGAAGCCGAAGGTGTGCCCATCATCGGCACCAGCCCCGACGCCATCGACCGCGCCGAAGACCGCGAACGCTTTCAACAGATGATTCAAAAACTCGGCCTCAAGCAACCCGCCAACGCCATTGTGCGCTCGCTGGAGCAGGCGCTGAATGTTGCCGACTCGGTAGGCTACCCCTTGGTGGTGCGCCCCTCCTACGTGCTCGGCGGCCGAGCCATGGAAATTGTCTACAACGAAAAAGAACTGCGCACCTACATGCGTGACGCGGTAAAAGCCTCTGACGACGCTCCAGTGCTGCTCGACCACTTCCTCAATAACGCCATTGAAGTGGATATTGATGCCGTGTCTGACGGCCAGAACGTCGTCATCGGCGGCATCATGCAACACATTGAACAATGCGGCGTGCACTCCGGCGACTCCGCCTGCTCCCTGCCGCCCTATTCTCTCGCCGAAGACGTACAAAACGCCATGCGTGCCCAAGTGAAACAAATGGCCTTGGAACTGGGCGTGGTAGGCCTAATGAACGCGCAGCTGGCTTACCAAGACGGCGAAATTTACATCATCGAAGTGAACCCACGCGGCTCGCGCACGGTGCCGTTTGTGTCCAAATGTATTGGCGTTTCCTTAGCTAAAGTGGCCGCGCGCTGCCAAGCCGGTAAAACCCTTGCGGAGCAAGGCTTCACCAAAGAGATCATCCCCAACTTTTTCAGCGTGAAAGAGGCGGTTTTCCCGTTTAACAAATTCCCCGCGGTAGACCCTATTCTCGGCCCCGAGATGAAATCCACCGGGGAAGTGATGGGTACCGGCGACACCTTCGCCGAAGCGTTCGCCAAAGCACAAACCGGCGCCGGCGCGCATATTCCTGCGTCGGGCACAGCGTTTATCAGCGTGCGCGACGTAGATAAAGAAGAGGCCGTAATGGTGGCCAAAGAGCTGTCCGACATGGGCTTTAAGCTGGTGGCCACGCGCGGCACAGCGGCACGTTTAGAAGCCGCCGGCCTAAGCGTCACCATCGTCAACAAAGTGGCCGAAGGCCGGCCACATATTGTGGACATGATTAAAAATCGCGAAATCGATATGCTCATCAATACCACCGAAGGCAAACAGGCAATTAAAGATTCCGCGCCTATCCGTCGCAGCGCGGAAAATAACCGTGTTTACTACACCACCCCCATAGCCGCCGCCAA
>CAMCXE010000128.1 GCA_945882995.1 Thalassocella blandensis
GTGAGCTAGGCGGCTGTACAAATTTTGTACAATTTGGGGCGGTTTGTGTACAGTTCATGGGGGGGCTCCAATAAAGTCTGGTGTGGATTATGCCTTTAGTGTGCTGTTTTTAAAAGGGATTTTTCTTAACTTAATGACATTGCCTCCCCGCCCCGCCCTTTTTCAAAGGGCGGGGGTTGCGGCGCGTCTACGATTCGCAAAATACTTAACGTGATGGGGTTGTGGTAGAGGCCGCTTAAGCCTCTACTTTATGGAAGCAAACATGGTAAGCCTGTCGCGAGAGGTGGCGTTGCCTAGGCCTTGTTTTGGAAATAGCGTGTCCCCGAACTCCCCTTGCCGGCCGTGTAAGGCTAAATAATTCAGTACGACGGTTTCTACTAATAAATTCACGTTGTTGGCTATGGGGCTGGAGGAGGTGTCTACGTCGCCGCTGCCGGCCATGTAGCCAATTTGGCGGTCGGCGTAGGTTTTGTTGGGGTCTTGATGGGTGAGTGCTGGGCGGCCTTTGGGGTTGTATACCAGCATGTAGGCGGCGGCGGTTTGTTGGTTGTCGCCGGTCCATACGCCTTTGCCGTTGGCGGCCATGTCGGGCATGCCGTTGCTGAATACGGAGCCGTCGCTGAAGACGTAAATCATGACTGGCGAATTCTTCAAGCGGGCGTATTCCAGTACGGCACCTATACATTCGCCGGCGCGGTAGTCGCGCATTTCGCCAGTGGTGCGGTCACCGGTGTGGTAGTCAAAGCCTCCCATGGTTATGGTGCCGGCGCCGGCAAAACCGCCCATCACTAACTTCATGACCGAGGCGGTTTTGGCGTATTCGCCATCTTTGTTGATGCCTTCGGGGAAGATGCTGGTTATGGCTGGGTCTTTTAATGGGTTCAGCACGCCGGGTTGGCCAAAGGCGTTAGCAAGGTAGGCGCTTTTTAGGTAAGTACAGCCTAGGGTTTTGCGCAGGGCGGCGTCTGCCTCGGGTAATAGATTGCCATTGGCGTCGGTTAATTTTGGCTTAGCCCGGCTGAGCTTGGCGCTGCTGAGGCGGTACATGGATTCCATCACGGACACTGTTTCGTCCGGTGCCAGTAGGCTGGTTAAGTCGCCTACGTCTACCAAGCCTGTGGCATCGGAGGGGCGGTCCACTTTGGTGGGGCGTACTTTGGGGTTCACCATATAGGCTGGGGCCATGGAGTTGCCGCCGGACTCGCTGCTTTGCGAGCCGATTAATGCCAGCAGCGAGCCGTCGGCACCGGCTTGGTTAATGCCGTACATGGGGTTGTGTGGGTTGTTGCCTGTGTCGTTTTCTGACCGAGCGGCCATTACACAGCCCTGGGTATTCGCCCAGGTTAAGGCGTTGGTGCGCTTGATGATGCCTTTTAGCATGGCGCTGTCGCTGTGAAATGCTAGGCCTAAACGGTCATCAAAAAAGTGGCCGGCGGTGCCACCGCCCTCCCCTACGTTAGCGGCGTTGGTTTGGCCGGGCAGCATATTGCCGGGCAGGCCGAGCTTGCTGTAACCCGCGGTGGTTAAAAAATCCAATTGGCCACCACGGCCACCCACCAATACGTTGGAGCCGGCGATGTTGGCGCCGCCGGCTAAGTCGAAACAAATAAACGGGATAGTGCCCGAGCCGCTGGATTTGATGTCACACCCCTCCAGCAAGTCCTGCAGGTCTGGCGAGAGGTCGGCAAACACGGGGCTGGAGGCGAGCATGCTGGCTATTGAGCCCCCCATAACCGTGCCTATTCCCGCTTTAAAGCCCTGGGCGATGAGTTCACGACGCGTGCGCGGGCGGGCGTGGTTGGTTAACAGCAGGGGTTGGTCTAAGCCGACGTGAGTTGGGATTTTCATTAAGTGTCTCCAGCCTATTGCAACAGCATGACGGCGCTACCGAGAGCAGCGGCGCAGGCGGCGGTAAGGGTTTTTTTGGCACAATCGCTGGGGCATTTAGCCATTTTTGCGAACAGCGGGTTGAGGGCTGCGTCCACTTCATCGCGGGTGGGCTGGTCCGCCAAGGGCATGTTGGCGTTGGTGTCGATGTTATGGCTTACCAGTGCTTTTAGCAGGTTGTCCACAATGAGGGTTTGGGCAGCCGCATCAAAACTGGCCACGTTCACATTGAGATTGGGGAAAAGCGCGCTGCGGTAGGTGTGGCTGTTGGCCATGGTGTTGCAGTACTTAACGGCCAATTGCGTGACGCCCATTTGGTGCGCAGCGAGGAAGCCTTCCGCGGCTTCTACTGTGGGCATTTGCTGTTTAACTTGTTCGTAGGTCTGCGCCACGTCGGTGGTGGCTACACCGGTCATTAAGGCTAGGGACGCGTTAATTTCCGCAAAATTGCGTAGACCAACCTCGGACTTTTTGGCGGTATCCGTGGGCGGCGCCGGGGGCGGTACTATGTCGGCGGTGCGCTGGCTGGTCTTGCTGCCAATTTTGTCGAAGGTTAAAAAGAATTTGTCTTCCGTTTGGCCTTTTTCTAGGGCTACCAAGGTGCCCAAACGGGACAGGGGCGCGCCGGTTTTGGGCTGATAGTCAGCGTTTTGGATATCCATATTCAAGTTGGCGAAGGATTGCCCCGGCAGGGATTCCCGCCCATTCACGCCAATGCGTAAGCCGTCGATATGCAAATTATTGGGTTTGACGGCAGGGTCCAAACTGAGGAAAAACGGTTTATTAAAGAGGTAGCTGTAGCTGTCGAATTGTTGAACCTCAAACACGATGAAGGACTGCGGCAACCCTGTAAGGTCAGTAATGCCGAACAGCATGTAAAACTTTTGCCCCACGCCCACTTTGTAGTTGGTGGTGACCTGCTCGGCGGTAAGCGCGGTTTTGTGAATGGCCAACATGCGGATGGTGCCCGCCCAGCCGTATTCCCCTGTGATTTCACGGCCTAACACTAGGGCGAAGGTTTCGTCCCAGTTGCTTAGGGCGGGATTGGCAGACTTGGGCGCTTGCGCCACCAATTCCCCATTGACGTAGATTTTACTGCCGTCCGTGGGGTGGAAGGTGCTGACTACATGTTGCAAGGTGGACTGCAGGACTTTGTCGGCATCTTGAGTTTTAAGCAGGGTGCCAGTGGGTTTGGCGTGGGCATCGCGGTTGTAAAAGTGGTAGTTATACATCACCTGCCCAAGGGTGAAATTGCGTTTATCTTCGCCGCCGGAGTAACTGATGATGCGCGCAGGGCCATCTTGCGACACATTGCCGGGCACAACCCAGGCTTCCATGGAGTATTCGCCGGCGGCGCGCAGCTGGCGATGCAACTTGACGCTGTCGGCGGTCATGCCTTGGGCGCGACCGTTGGGGACTTGGCCATCCAAGGCTGCGTTCAGGCGAATGCCCCAGGCGCCCTCCCACAAATAATCACCGTCCAGCTTCAAATTCAGCGCGGGCTCAACACCGCTGGTGTCGTAGGCCACACTGCCCTGCCCTTCGGAAAATTTGTACAGTGCTATGGCGTTGGAATCGATACGGCCACCGGTGCTAACCACTGTGGCGCTTTGGAAGCTAACCCCATCGCTGGCGACTATTTTGGGGTCCAAAGACACGCGTACCGCCTTACCCGCCAAGCGTTCGATGGCCTCTTGCATCAGCTTGGCGCTGGCCGCACAGTCGTTGTTCCAGCAGTTGTGGGACTGCTCCCGTAAACGCAGCACAAAACGCGATTTGCTGGGGTCCTCCAGGTTCATTTTTTGTTTGGCCGCGGCGTAGGCCGCATTTAGGTCGCTGCCAGCAAAATAGGGTTGTTGCGGCGTAAGCGCCGCTTGAGAATGGCAGCCAACACAATAGGTTTTTAGCAGGGGGTAAACACCGTCAACCGCTCCAAATGCAGCTGGGGCGGGGAATTCAAGGGTTTGGCCGGCGTCGATTTTTTGCGGCGTTACAAAAGTGATTGCGCTAGCCGCCGCGGTTGCAATGCCGCCCCAATTGGTAATGAGCGTGGTAATGGTTTGCGCGCACACACTGGCCACTGGTGCCCAACAGTTATGGCCCGTCTCGGCTTTTTTAACCAAGGCGGAGGCGCTGGGATTTTTAAAATCAATCAGGCTTAGGGTGGTGTTGTAGGCGTTGTCCATGTCTTGGCCATCGAGGAACTTCTTAGGCGCGCTGCCGCTGGCGCCATGACAACTGCCACAGGTACGGTTGGCCATGTTGGACCAAAACACCTCCACAAACTTACCTACATCTGGGCTGGAAACCTTGCCCGTGTACACAGCTTGCGCGCTGGAATCGGGAATCACCGGCGCGGGTGTGATTTGCTGGGGCGCCTTACCGCTGCCGCCGGTACAGCCGGCCAAGGTCATCAAACTCAGCACTGCAACACCGCTCCACTGCACTGCAAATTTTGGTAGCACAACCATATCAATCCCCTTTGCAGTAAACAGCGGCTGAGGCAAACAAGTCTTTCAGCCGATAACTGTTGCCAGCCTGAAACAGTTGCACCATGGCGGTAATTTGGTCGCGGTCACCTTTGTCTGCCGGGTCTTGTAAACACACCGCCTTAAATACCTTGGTGGCCTGGCACTGGGCAAATGCATCGCTGTTGGCCAACTCCATCCCGAGGCTAGCAGCGCCATCACCACTGCCCCCTTGGGGCGCCCAGCCCAAATGTTGGTTTACGCCTTGGCGCCAGTAATTGTCCCAATGGTCATTAGTAGTGATATAGCCAAACGGGAAGGTGGCGCTATTGATCTGGTACTTGGCGTGTACGCGGCTGCCGGTTTTGGGGTCGAGTATGCCGGGCCCGTTATACGCCATCTTGCCGTTTTCCCCGGTGAGGTCATTGGCGGCGTCGTGGCTGAAATCATAATAAGCAAAAGCCTGAGCCAGCGGATCCATGCCGCTGTGGCAGCCGAGGCAGCCATTCAAAAACAGGCGGGCGTCGCCACCGGGGGAGCGGGATACGTCTTGGCGGATTCGGTCGGGTACGCGCGTCAAATCGTGCAGTTGTTCTAAGTCGTTGCACAAAAAATTCTTCAGCGTGAAGCGCAGTTGAGCGCGGTTGGTGCCATTGATAAAAAACGCTTTGGCGGCGGCGCGGCTAGTCATTACGCCGGCGGCCGACTCGGGAGGCAAGCCATTTAAGGCGGACTGACTTTGAGGGTCCAGCACATCCTGATAACGCAGTTGGGAATTTTCCAAGGCTTCGTAATGCGCATTGTTATTGGGCGAATACGCAGGGCTTACACCTTTGGCTACAAACACCACATTGGCAGATAACACGGTGCGGAAGTCCGCGTTGGTTAACGCGAGGCCCATCAGAGTGGCGATGTAATCGTTGAGGGGAACAAACACGTTTTGATCGCGATTGGTCCAAGGGGCCACCCAATTTTTGAGGGTTACGCGGTAGAAGGCATCGTTCTGCATGGCTATCTGTGCCGCCTCTATCCCTGAGCCCGCATCGAGCTTGTGCGCCATTGCCTTGAGCACGGCTTCAGAGGGTGGAACACCGGTCAAACGATCGTGCATGCGCTTGGCCTGCTCCAAGGTGCCGGCCTGTAAATTCGGCGTCAGCAATAGAAGTAAACAGGTGATCGACCTTAGCCGTGGAAGCCTGCGAGGCAAAAGCCCAAAAATCATAGAATCACCAAGTACCAATATATGCAGTGGACGAAGTATGGCGCACCAGCCGTTGAGCTGCCCGGTATCCCCCTGAAATGTGATTGACTAGACTTGCGGCAGCTGAGCTAGGGAGGTCAACGCACAAATTTCACGCCAACGCACAAAATTTTTGCGGGTCCAAAATTATGGACTGGTTCACTGATTTTTCCGAACTAAACTCCGAACTTGCCGCAATGAATGGCTGGCTGCGTCGTGCGATAGGTGCAAGCCGGCGAAAAACCTTGAATTTAACAACTAACCCGTGAAACGATTGGCAAATATTGCCAATACTCGGGTGCACCTGCGAAACCTGCCCCACAATTAGTTGGCTGGCGCCGCCTTGTAGTGACCGTGCCAAGGCATATAAATGACGTTTTTGGTCACCTCTTATCCTAATCTGGCGCGGCTTAAGTCAATACGGAATGTTTTAAGCCGCGAACACGACGAGCCATACAAGCATCATGAAAACACCACTAGCCGCAATATTCCTCTTGTGCTCGAGCCTGCTCGGAGGTTGCGACGTGAGCAAGGGTTCTGCTGGCTCCTCCACAGCGGGCACCCAAGGCCCAGACCCTGTAGTGGTTGATGCCCCAATCGCCTATGTGCAGCGTGCTCTGCCGCGCTCCCGCAACGGCAGCCTGAAGCCAGATGACGTGATGCAACCCGCCGCGTTTAACCCCGGCGCCCAGTTAATTCTAAAAGCCAGAGCCAGCGCCACCGCGGCTGAAATTGCTGTAACCGAAGCCATTTTTCCACCTCTGCCAGCCGCAACGCCGGATGGCGCACCGCTACCAGCCCTTTATGATGTGAAAGATCTTTACCCTTCGCGAGACGGTAAAAAACTGCTGTTTGCCCTGCGCGCCCCCACCATAGCGAATGTGCCTGACGACCAGCAGCCCACTTGGGATATCTGGGAGTACGACCGCATAACCAACAGCTCACGGCCGATTATCACCGACCCAGAAGTTGCCAAACGCGGCCAAGACGTACAGCCAGCCTATCTTGCTGACGGCCGCATTATTTTCAGCTCCACCCTGCAGCAAACCACCCGCACACAGAATCAGGATGCGCTGCGCGGCTATTTTCAAGGCCAAACTGAAGATGGCCAACGCGCGGCTTTCAACCTGCACGTCATTAACAGCGACGGTACCGGGCTTGCGCAAATCACCTTCAACCCCAGCGACGACCTACAACCCACAGTGCTAAACACCGGAGAGGTGGTTTTTTTAAGGTGGGATCGGCATGGGCACGATACCCTTAGCCTTTACAAAATGAACCCCGATGGCACCGGCTTAAGTTTCTACTACGGCTATCACAGCCAGAATACTGGCACCGACAATACCGAGGACATTGAAGATACAGAGGCAGTGTTTAACCGCCCCAGAGTGATGCCCGACGACCGCTTACTGGTCAGCTTGCGTCCCCGAGAAGCCTTGCAACAGGGTGGCGATATGGTGGCCTTGGATACGGTTAACTACTACGAAAACACCCGCGCACTGATCGGCCAAACCTCCGCTCCGGCCGCTACCTCCCTGACTAAAAACAGCATCTACACCCATGGTAAGGTGGTGGAAGGCCAAGCCTCGCCGGGCGGGTACATCAACTCAGCCTACCCCATGGACGATGGTACTGGGCGGCTACTCATGAGTTGGAGCGCCTGCCGAATACTGAATCCAACCACCCAACAACCGCGCCCCTGCACCGAACGTTTTGTGGGCAGTTCACAGGCAGAGCCGGACTATGCACTCTGGATGTTTAACAGCCTTACTCAAACACAGCTGCCCATCGTTATACCCGCCCAAGGCGTGCAGCTTGTGGAACCCGTGATATTGCAAGATCGCTCCATACTGCCATCCCCCCCCTCTGCGCTGGACGACACGCTCAGAACTGCCAAACAGGGTGTGTTACATATTCAAAACGTCAATGATCTTGGGTTGTCAGCCTATGCTGGGGCGAAATATCTGCGGCTAGTTAAAAACATTCCCTTGCTGGCCAGGCAAGACCTGCCGCTGATGAATGGCGCGTTCGGCGTGGGCGGGCAAGGTGTGGGTATGCGGGAAATTGTGGCTTATGCACCACTGGAAGCTGACGGCTCGGTAAAACTCAAACTTCCCGCCGAGGTGCCGTTTATGCTCGACCTAGTGGACGCCCAAGGCAAACGTTTGGGGGGAAGGCATCTCAACTGGGTCAGTTTAGCCGCCGGGGAAACGCGGGAATGCAAAGGTTGCCACCAGGCGAACAACGACAACGCCCCCCATGGTCGTTTGGATGCGGAACCTCTCAGTTCCAGTGGCGACCTCGCTCAAAACAAACCCGCGCAAACGCCTTCCTTGGAGCTGCCCAACGCCCGTTACGGCAATTTGCTGGCAACACTCAATAAAAACCCCAGCGACGCCAAGTGCATGGCGTTGCCCTCTGCACCCGCAGTCTGGAAGCTCCCCATGGCAGAGACCTGCCTCACCAGCTGGAGCGCCACCTGTGCCATTAACATCAATTACCTTGAGAACATTCAGCCCCTATGGGAAGCCGACCGCCGTCGCTGCGATGAAACTGGCCAGCTAATCGCCGAGGGCACCTGCACCTTTTGCCATGACCGCTCGCCGGAACATTTAGATCAAGTACGCCAAGCCGCGTCACCTACCACCCTAGCCCCAAGTCTCTATGACTATTTGCTGGGTTTAGACGTGCAAATTGAGTTGCTCGGCACGAGACGCTCAGCCAACGACAACCAGGTGATTTCCTACAACGAATTACTGCGAAACCACAACAAGCGGGAGTATCTGCTGGGAGTATCGCAAGACGTGAAAGTCAACATGCCCATCAACCAGAAAAATCCAGACGGCACCTTCACGCTCGTTGACAATTTTGTGCCGCTACCCCAAAACCCGCCACTAAACCTAGGCGGCGCACTTAGTGCCACTAACGCCCTATTTTTTAAGCGGTTCAATAACCCGCTAGACCGTCACTTCGAACTCTTATCGGCCGATGAACAACGCCTCCTCGCCGAGTGGCTAGATTTGGGCGCCCAGTACTACAATGAGCCATCCAAAGCTCGTCAACCCAACTAAGCCTAAGGCACCTGATGACCTTACCCAACTTCCTACGTGCCGCCTGCCTTACGCTAATCTTGGTTCGCGCAGTGGCACTGGCGGCTGATGAGCGGGTAAAGTTAACCTATTCCGACCCCAGCGTTGCGGTGGACACTCTGCAAAGCAGGCAGGAATGGCCCATTGCTGGTGCCCAAGCATGGTCGGGTGATACCGGCGAGTTTGTTACCTTGCGAGCGCCTTACCTCAACTTGTACACCGCTCCAGGGCGCGGCTATCCCATTTTTCACGTCGCCGAAAAAAATGAAAAACTGCGCATCTTCAAACGCAAAGGCGATTGGTACCAATTAGAAACCGAAAACGGCAAACGGGGTTGGGCGCATCGCAATACCCTCAGCGCATTACAGGACAACCAAGGGCTCTACCTAGACGTAACCAACCCGGGTTGGCGCGATGCGGCCAGCAACCCTGTGCAATTTAGCGTGCTGGGGGGCAGTACTAGCGGCGCCATTACCTACAGCAGTATTCTGGGCTACCGATTTACCCCCAACATTTCCAGCGAAATTAGGTACACCCAAGCCTTCGGTAACGCCTCGACCCTAAAAGTGGCTAGCCTGACCGTTGTGCATCAACCCTGTCCCCTTTGGCGACTGGCGCCGTTTGTCACACTCGGCACGGGGGCAATTAGCAGCCGCCCTAATGCGGTTATCCTTAAACCCGATACGCGCCAAGACTCATTCATCAGCGTTGGCGCAGGGCTTTTCTTCCATGCCACAGCGCGCATAGGCATCCGCGCCGAATACATCAAAGACACGGTGCTTACCCGCCGCGAGTCCAACGAGGAAATTGAAGAATGGAAAGCCGGCTTCAGCCTGTTGTTTTAATTGGCCTACTCGCGCTCGCTAGAGCGGCAGTAGCCGCCGATGCGCCCAGCGCGAATGAGCGAGTGCTCGACGACGTCATTCAACCGGGCATTGAGCGGCGCAAAATAGAGTCTGGGAAAATCGATAGCGAGAATTTTGAAGTAGGTCTCTTTGGCGGTGTGATGAGCGTCGAAGATTTCGGCACCAATAACGTTTATGGTTTGCGCGCGGCCTATCACATTACTGAGGACTTTTTTCTGGAGGGTAACCTTGGTATCACCACCACCCAAAAAACCTCTGCAGAAACCCTAGACCGGATTGTGCTGTTAACCGACAACCAGCGCCAACTCACCTACTATTCGGTAGATTTTGGCTACAATGTGCTACAGGGCCAGCACTACATCGGCCGGTGGGCATTCAACACCAATTTCTATGTAGTCGCCGGCGCTGGCAATACCCAGTTCGCTGACAACGAATATTTTACCTACAACTTTGGCGCAGGGCTGCGTTTCTTCGCCACAGACTGGCTAGCGCTTCACACCGATTTTCGCAACTACGTCTTTACCCACAGTATTTTGGGCACCGACAAAGAAGTGCAAAATCTGGAATCAAGCCTAGGGTTAACTTTGTTTTTCTAACCATTTCAGCTTTTATTTTACCCCCCCCCCCCTTGGAGACACTAAATGAAACACCTATTTTTGACCATCGCCGCTGCTGTTTTAGCCGTAAACGTTAATGCCGCGCCAGCTTCTGGCCCAGCACCCGATTTCACGGCTAAATCCCTCGCTGGCCCTAATGTCAAATTGTCTGAACTGAAGGGCAAGGTTGTCCTGGTTAACTTCTGGGCTTCTTGGTGTGGCCCCTGCCGTCAAGAAATGCCAATACTCGATGCATTGGCAAAAGCCAACAAGGATTCCGGCTTGGTCGTGCTGGGCGTAAACCAAGACGAAGAGAGTGACGAGCGCGACGCGTTTCTAAAAGACAATGCCGTAAGCTTCCCGATCCTAGACGACAGCAAAAATGAAATCGCTAAAGCCTACAAAGTCGCCGCTCAACCGTCCAGCGTCTTTGTAGACCGCAAGGGTAATATTGTCCACGTTCACGAAGGTTTTAAAGCCGGTGACGACGCAGCTTACGCCAATACCATCAAAGAGCTGCTTGCAAAATAATGCTGCGTTACTGCGCTCTAGGCTATGTGTTTATGTGTCTTCAAGGTTGTACTAAGGTGCAGCCTTGGGTACAAGCTTACGAGCGCGGCCGCCTCGCGGACCCCATTATGCAAATGGACCGCGACCCAGTCAGCACCAGTTACATGACCCACGTGTACGACGCGCGAGAAGGGGCACGTGGCGCCGATGGCGGTTCCGGAGGTGGTTGTGGTTGTAACTAAACAACGCCTACTCACGGCCTGCGCACTGGGGTTTATTATGCCTAGCCAAGCGGCGATTTTACCCGAGGAACGGGCAGACCTGTTACTACACGCTTATGACGGCGGCGGCGTAACCGTCACAGGGCCGTCAATTTTGGTCCGTAAAAATTTTAAGGACACTGTATCGGTTTACGG
>CAMCXE010000129.1 GCA_945882995.1 Thalassocella blandensis
TTGGATTAATTGCTGTAATGGTTGCAGCCTGTCGCTAATTGCAACTAAATTATTGTCGAGGGTGGGGGATTATTCAATAAAATAGGCGGGTTATGCTTTAACAGTATGGTGCGTGAATTTTGCTGATAAAACTGTTATGAGGACTAGTACATGCTCTGATTTTCTGCGGAGCTAACAGCCGGGCGCGAAAGGCGTGGAAAATATGTTTAGCGTGGTTGTGGCAAGTTTTTAGAGGGTGAGTTGTTTTGTTAGATTTCCGCCAGCCAGCAGCCGGCGAAATTATACGGAACTGTCACCGACTGTTTATTGGCGCAGGTTCGCAAAGGCCCATTGGGTGCTACGCGGGCGTAGCCAAGTGTAGGCGCCAATCGGGTTAGACGGTGCTTGCCGGTTTAAACGCTCATCAATACATCCGGGTAAAATTTTCCAAGTTGTTTTTGAATAAATGCGTAGCGTTTAAATTGTTTGTGCTCGGAATTTACATTGCCGATAGCGCGCAGCGCACGGAGGCACATTTTTTCGAAGCGATCGTTGGGCTCCGTAGCTTCTGTGCAGGCTACTATGGCCTGCATCAGGTTGAGGTTCAAACCAATATGTTTAGGATAAGCGGCAAGGGCTTCGTTAAATACATGAATGGCTTCGTCGTAGGCTTTGGCATCGTAGGCGCTAATACCTGTTTTGGTGAGTTTTGCTGCAACTTGCTTGCCGTCATCGCTAATGGGTTCGCTGGTGATGCTGTCTAGCACTCGCATAAGCTTTGAGTCATTCGGATAGCGTGCCGCTAAAGCGGTTAACACGCCCCGGGCTTGGTCTTCTTCGTCCATGGCATAAAGCGTGCGGGCATATTCCACACTGGTATTCACCGAGGGGCTGCGCAAGTTGGCAAAAATGTTTTTGGCTTTAATAGTGCTTTCGCTAGCTTTAGTTTCATTGCCTTGGCTTTTAAACATTTGTGCTTCAACCATGTGCGCCTGGGCGTTAATTTCTGGGTTGTCTTCGTAACGTTTACGCGCGCGGTCTAAAAAGGTATCGGCTTGTTTGATTAACACTTTGGCATCAGCCGAGGTGTCGCCTTGAATATGTTCGGCTACCTTGCGGGCATAATTAAAATAATCTTGCGGGGATTCATGACACGAATTAATCCCCCAGCGAATGGCATTTTGGTGAGAGCGAATGGCTATTGCATCGTCGCCATTGGTGTCGGCTAATTCGGCAAGGCGGCGGTGGCGGTGCACGGATTTTGGGGAGACGTGAGACGCCCGTTCTACCGCTTTTTGTGCGCTGATAGTGTCATGTTTTTGAATATATAAATCGGCCAGCATGTCGTGGGCTTCAATATAGCGTTCGTCCTCTTTGAGGATGCCTTCCAGCATAGTTTCCGCGGCGTCAAATTTGCCCATGGCCATTAGCGTTTGGCTCATACCAAGGCGCGCCCATATCAGCGGCTTTTTTTCTAAAATGGAGTCATATAATTCATGGGCTTCTTTGAGTTGGCGCAATAAAAATAATAGTTGGCCCTTCATTTTTATGCAGTCGGGTGCAAATTTGTGGCCGTGTTTAATAAAATCATTACAGCCGTCTAATGCTCGGCGGTAATCCCCTTCGGAGATGGCGGTTTTGATATGCAGTAGGGCTTCATGGCGAATAATGGCGCGGTTTAAGCGCATTTTTAGCGAGGCTTCGGTATAGGGTTTGGTAATGTAATCGTCCGGTTGGCACTCTAGGGCGCCCAACACCATTTCGCGGGATGACTCACCGGTAAGCATCACAAAAAGGCTGGTCATCAGCAGTACGCGTAAAAAGCGCACTTCTTCCAGTAATTGTTGGCCGTCTTTGCCTGCGCCTAGGTTGTAATCGCAGATCACAATTTCGTATTTGTTTTGACCGCAGAGTCGAACGGCTTCTTCGCCGTCGGCGGCGGTGTCCACATGCTCAGCGCCAAAGGTGCGCAAGGTGCGCTTTAGGTTGCCGCGAATTTCTGGAAAGTCGTCAATAACTAGGCACTTTTTCTTGTTGTAGATTTTAATTATGTCGATCTGACGTAAATCGCTCAGTGTGGTGTCGGCTTCGATTTTCATCCTGCAGGTGCTCTAATAGTTTTGGACAGAGACAGTTTGTTCAAAGTCTAGTCGCACATACCCAGCACCGCGAATAGGGTGCTTAGGTGTAAGCTCAAAAGGCGTATTAATACCGCGTTGGAAAACCTGCAATTAGGCTGATGGGCGGCACGGGTAGATAGAGCGGGGCAGGCTAGGCGTGGTAAAAACCCTCTGTAAAAAGCGGTTTTTATGCGGGGCCAACTGGCTGTGTTCTGGTAGGATTTACTGGCGCTGTTGGTCAAACGGACTGGGCGTTAGAGCGTTATGCGCGCTAAATGGCGTTTAAAATTCGAAAATAGTTTCTAGGATGGTCGCTACAGGAAGGCATAAATTGTGGGAGAGCTGCCGCCGTGCAATTGTGTTGAGACTATGGCAAATGCCCAGCCTTAGTCTGGATGGGCGGTTTTTGGCTGCCAGTGAGGCCTGCTGTAAAATCCCTTTATCGCGCTGGTTAATTGTGTTGTAGAGAGTGCCTTGTGGGGTGAATGACCCAGGCCTCGGCCCGCACTAGGTTTGTTCGTCTCACATAGAACGCCGCTGGATTGCCTCCGCTAGGTTGTCTTCCAGCTGCACATTCTAGTTAAACAGTTTGAGCGCCGCGCGTTTGCCCTGCTGAAGAAGCTCGGTAATTGCGTGTTCCTGAGTGTCCGAAAGACTCAAGGTTTCGAAATTGCTGCGTAGTTGATCGGCAAGGGTTTCCGTTAAGTTGATGTTGGCGTGCCGCAATTGTTGGAGCATGTTTTTTATGATTTGCCCAATACCCTCAGTTTCTAAAAAAATTGTATCCGGAATATTCGGTAAACTGGCTTCTTGGCGCAACAGGCTAGTTTGTTTGTAACTATTCAGCATGTTTCCCCGTCATCCCCGCGTAGGCGGGGATCCAGCGGCAAATAGACGGTTTTTATTTAAGGGCACCTCCGGACATTCACTTTTCGCGCTCTTGCAGCGTTATTTCCGTGCTCAGTCGACAATTTCGCCGCATAAACTCCGTCCCACCGCGCGAAAATGCCTTGCGATCATCGCGAAAATTGAATTTCCGGAGGCGCCCTTAAGTGAGGATCGTAATCGCTTCAGAGCGGTTGCCATCTGGATCCCCGCCTAAGCGGGGATGACGTAAAAAAATGAAAAATGTGCTGAATAGTTGCAGACTTTTTACAATGCTAAAAGCCTTAAGTTAGTGGCATTGCAGCGCGATTAGTCTTCCCGTGCTTTATCTAGGGCGCCTTCTATTTTCTTTAAGATGCGCTCCAAGGCTTCGGGCGCTATAGCTTCGCTTCTGGTGTTAAGTTCGGCTTGGGCTTGGTGGAGTTCGTGGCAGAGGTTGAGGGCCACCATGACGGCGATGCGGTCGAGGCCCACAATGCCGCCGGTGCGCCGTACCGCGCGCATGCGGCTGTCGAGGTCGGCGGCGGCAGTGACGAGGGCCTGTTTTTCTTCGGGGCCACAGGCAACTTGGTATTCCTTGTCCAAAATGGTCACGGACACACGACGGTTTTTATCGCTCATGGGGCGGGGATCTCAAGGCGTTTAAGGCGCGTGATCATGGCCTCAATTCGGCTGCAGGCCAATGCATTTTTTTCGATTAAGCGGCTGCGCTCGTCTTGCCAGTGGGCAGCCTGATGGCGCAAGTGCTGGTTTTCGGCTTGCAGTCTGCCGCACTGGGCGAGCAAGGCCTCCAATTGTTCTTCGATAGTGGCAAGCAGTGTGGCGGACATAAGCGGACTTCGTGGTACACGGGTGTCGGTAATATAGTGACCGCGCAAAAAATGGTCAATCGCCGTTTGGCTGGCGGGGTTTTCGCGCCCCTGTGATAGCATGCGCGCTCCTGTTTTGGAGGTATTTATGAGTGTGTCCACAAGCCCTGCCATAGGGTATGAACACTGGTCGGATTTTTTGTATCAGCTAGGCGCGGTGTGCGGCCCTGCGGAATTGCAGGGCGCTTTGGTTGGCCAGCTGTGCGGCGGGCAGCGGTTGAGCCCGGAACAATGGCAGGCTTTTGCCCTCGCCTTTATGGACCTGCCGTCCGCTGAGTTGGCAACGGAAAAACTGGCGGCCATTGCGGCGCTGTATAGCCTAGTGCTGGCGGCGCTGAGTGACGGTGAATACCGGTTTCAATTGTTGTTACCCGATGATGCGCTGCCATTGCTACCGCGCGCCGAAGCGCTGAGCACTTGGTGCCAAGGGTTTTTGCACGGCTTAGGTTTGGCGGGCCCTGAAGTGCTGAAGGGGCTGACGGCAGACAGTCGTGAGGCGCTGGACGATATTGCACAGATTGCCGAGTTGCAATTGGATGAGTCGGAATCAGAGGAAAATGAAGTCTATTTTGCGGAGTTGGTTGAATATATTCGGGTGGCCACTTTGGCGATGTTTGCCGAACTGAGCCCGCCCAGTGCAGCGCCCCTCAGCGTTTCGGATGCTGTGCATTAGTTTTTAAAAGAGAAAAGGGAAACTCCCGTGGAATTTGAAATATTTGTAGCGATCTCGGATGAAGATATTAATTTATGCTTTCCTGTATATAAGGAATTAAGACCCAAGCTGAATTTTGAAGACTTTCTTTCTCAAGTGCGAAGGCAAGAAAGTCAATCGTATAAAATATTTGCTCTTCGTCAGCATGGGGAGATTAAAAGCGTTGCTGGTTTTCGGCTTTGTGAATTCTTAGCCTGGGGTAAAATACTTTACATAGACGACCTTTCAACGCTGCCAAGCGCTAGGGGTAAGGGTTTTGCTGGTGAATTGTTAAATTCGTTAGTTAACCTTGCTAAAGCTGAAGGCTGTAAAGGCCTTCATTTGGACTCTGGTTATGCGCGTCATGCAGCACATCGGTTATATCTACAAAAAGGTTTTCAGCTTAATAGCCACCATTTTTCCTTAGAGTTTTAAAAAATTGTATTTAATAAGTCGTTGGAGCACCGCGCACTTTGTGCGCTGGACAGTTTTTAAGTCGCAGCTTTGAAGTTTGGCTGCGCAAAATAGCCCACACAACATCAACTTAAAAACTGCCGCTTAGCTCGGCGATATCAATCTAGGAGCCCACCATGCCCATCGCCAAAGCTGAATTTGCCCGCCGCCGCAAAGCCTTAATGGGCTTAATGCCGGCTAATTCCATTGCCATTTTGCCTGCCGCGCAGGAGAAATCTCGGTCGCGGGACACGGACCATCATTTCCGCCAAGACAGTGATTTTTATTACCTGAGCGGTTTTGCGGAGCCTAATGCCGTGCTGGTGTTAATACCGGGGCGTGAGCAGGGTGAGTGTGTGATGTTTTGCCGTGAGCGCGATAAAACCAAGGAGATCTGGGACGGTTATCGCGCTGGGCCGGAAGGGGCCACTCACCAGTTCGGGGCCGACGATGCCTTCCCCATCGATGACCTGGATGAAATTCTGCCCGGTTTGATTGAGGGGCGTGAGCGTGTGTATTACGCCATGGGCCGCGACTCGGCCTTTGACGGGCGGGTGATGGGTTGGCTCAATCACATCCGCGCCAAGGTGCGCACCGGCGCCAAGCCGCCTGGGGAATTCGTGGACTTAAACCATTTTTTACACGACCTACGCCTGTTTAAAAGCGCCCCAGAAGCCAAGTTGATGCGCGATTCTTGCGCGCTGGCCGCCAGCGCCCATGTGCGCGCCATGTTGGCCTGTAAGCCCGGCGTGTTCGAGTATCAACTGGAGGCGGAAATCCTCCACAGTTTTGGCATGGGCGGCGCACGGTTTGCGGCTTACAACACCATTGTGGGCGGCGGCGCCAACGCTTGTATTTTGCATTACATCGAGAACAGCCAAAAACTCAAAGACGGCGACCTAGTATTAATCGACGCCGGTTGTGAATACGAGTATTACGCGGCGGATATCACCCGCACCTTTCCAGTCAACGGGGTGTTCTCTCCCGCCCAAAAAGCCCTGTATGAATTGGTGCTGCGCGCGCAGGCGGCGGCCATCGCCCAAGTTTTCCCCGGCAGCCATTGGAATGCGCCCCACGACGCCGCGGTGCGTGTCCTCACCGAGGGCTTACTGGCGTTAGGGTTGATAGACGGCGAGCTAGAAGCGGCTATTCAAAACGGGCTGTACAAACCCTATTACATGCATCGCACCGGCCACTGGCTGGGTATGGACGTACATGATGTGGGTGATTACAAAGTGGACGGCCAGTGGCGCGTGCTGGAACCCGGCATGGTATTAACCGTGGAGCCTGGCTTATATATATCCGCGGATGACGACGCCGTAGACGCAAAATGGCGCGGGATCGGCATTCGCATTGAAGATGATGTTTTGGTAACCAAAGACGGCTGTGAGGTGTTGACGGAAGCCGCGCCCAAAACAGTGGAGGCCATCGAAGCCCTGATGGCGCCGCGGGGTGCGCTGCTTTGAGCGCGGCCCCCCAACGCTGCGACATCGCCATTATTGGCGGTGGTTTGGCGGGTGCCAGCTTAGCCCTGATTTTGGCGCAGGCGCTGCCAGGGGTGCAGCTCACGCTGGTGGAATCGCAAGCCTTTGCTAACCCCAATGATGCTTTGCTGCAGCCCAGTTTTGACGGCCGCTCCACTGCCTTGGCGCCCTCGTCGGTGGCGGTATTCCAAGCCTTGGGTTTATGGGAGGCGCTGGCCGCTTATGCTACGGCCATCGAGTCAATCCATGTTTCCGATGCCGGGCACTGGGGCTTGAGCCAGTTTGAACGGGCGGACAACGCCGGTGAACCCTTGGGCTACGTGGTGGAAAACGCCGGCTTCGGCCGTGTGTTATTGCCGGCGCTGCAGGCTCACCCCAACATTCAGGTGTTGGCGCCGGATGTGGTGCAACAGCTAGTCCCCGTGGCTGGCGGCACGCGCCTAGTTTTGGCGCAGGGCGAATTGATCGCCAGCCTGACGCTGATTGCCGACGGCGCTGATTCGCCGTTGCGCCGGCAACTGGGCATCGGTGTGCGTGAACAGTCTTATCACCAGCAGGCGCTAGTGGCGAATGTCGCCTTTAGTCAGCCCCATGGGGCCCGCGCTTATGAGCGTTTCACCGCCGAGGGGCCCTTGGCATTGCTGCCCTTGGGGCGCAGAGCCTCCGCCTGCACCAGCGCACTGGTTTGGACCTTCCCCGAGCAGGCCATTGACGCCGCCATGGCGATGCCAGACGCCGAGCTGCTTGCCCTGCTGCAAACCACCTTCGGTTTCCGGTTGGGCCGCTTTACCCGTATTGGCCAACGCGCCGCCTACCCGCTGCGGCTAGTGGTGGCTGAGGAACAGGTACGCAGCGGCCTGGTATTGCTGGGCAATGCGGCGCATTTTCTACATCCCGTGGCGGGGCAGGGGTTTAATTTATCCCTGCGTGACGGCCTGCGCCTAGCGGAAGTGCTGGCCGCGGGCCATGCGCAAGGTGTGGCACTGGGCGACCTCGCCCTGCTACAAACCTATCAGCAGGCTCAACAACCCGATCAAGACCAAACCATTTTCCTTAGTCACAGCTTCAGCCAAGTGTTTTCGCGGCAAGGCCAGCATTGGCGCTGGGGGCGGGATTTGGCCATGCTCAGCCTTGAATTCCACCCGCTGCTGCGCTCGCGGTTTATCCAACAATTGGCGGGGAAAAGCGGCCCTGCGGCGCGGCCTTGGGGGGCTTATGGACGCTAACTCGCAGGCCATTATTGTGGTGGGTGGCGGCCTTGTGGGCGCCACCACCGCGTTAAGCTTGGCGCAAAGCGCTAGCAGGACTCAGGTAACCCTGATCGACGCCGCACCAGCGCCGGCCGTCAGCCTACCCGCGGGGTTTGATCCGCGGGTGGTGGCCTTGAATACGGCTTCCTATAACGACTTGCAACGCTTGGGAATTTGGCCGCAGGTCTCCCGTCACTGTGCCTATCAGCACATGAAAGTGTGGGATGGCCAAGGCACCGGCAGCCTGAGCTTTAGTGCCGCGGACACCCACAGCCACGAACTAGGCCATATCGTGGAAAACCGCCTACTCGTGCTGGCCTTATGGCGGGCGCTTGAGCAATTGCCGAACGTGCGACTGTTGCCTCACACCCGAGTGGAGGCCTTGCAGCTGGCTGATAGGCAGCGGTCATTGGGGGAGGTCACCTTGAACAGCGGCGAAACCTTAGCGGCTCCGCTGATTCTCGCGGCGGACGGTGCCCAATCTCCGTTGCGCCAGTTGGCGGGTATACGCACACGGCACTGGAGCTACGGGCAAACCGCCATCGTCACCAGCGTGCAAACCGAATTACCGCATCAGCACACCGCCTGGCAGCGCTTCGACACCCAAGGTCCTTTAGCTTTTTTACCACTGGCCGAACCTAGCCAGTGTTTTAGCTCCATTGTGTGGTCGCTGGACGAGGCGGCCGCCCAAGCCGTGATGACTATGGACGATCCAACCTTTTGCCAGGCCTTGGGGCGCGCCTTTGAACAGCGCCTTGGCGCGGTGCTCCACACCGACGCCCGCGTCGCCATACCGCTGCATCAGTGCCACGCCGTGCAGTATTACCTACCGGGTTTCGCCCTGTTGGGGGATGCCGCCCACTCCATTCACCCGCTGGCTGGGCAGGGCGTCAACCTGGGTTTGGCGGATGCCCGGGTGCTCTGCGCGGAAATTCAGCGCGCTTTAGTGCGTGGAATTCCCCTCGGTCACAGTGCCATTTTGGCCCGCTATCAGCGCCAGCGCATGGGCCACAACCTAGCGGCCATGGCCGCCATGGAAGGGCTGAAGCGCCTATTTGGCCAGCGCAGTTTAGGTGTTGGCTTGCTGCGCAATCTGGGCATACAGCAAGTGGCGCAATGGCCGTGGCTGAAACAGCAATTTATGCGCATGGCACAGGGTGATTAATCCATGGCGCCCCTGTTCACCCCTTGCACCACGCCCAAAGCACCGCGCAGCCATCATCAAGCCCGCGCTTTCACCCATGAAAACTGGGTGATTTGTCACCAGTGTGATGAACTGCAAGCGCTAGCGCCGGTGGTGGACGGGCAGGAGCTGTTGTGCAGCCACTGCCAGCATCCCCTGCCCATGGGGCGCAAGCGTTGGCTAGAGCAATCGACCGCTTTGGTCATCACTGCACTCGTATTGTTTATCCTCGCCAATAGTTTTGCGTTTTTATCCTTAAAAGTGGTGGGTTTTGAGCAGAGCGCTACCATTCTGTCCGGCGTGGCGGTATTGCTCACCAACGATCAATGGCTGCTTGGGGCCCTCGTTTTCGCCACCATTTTTCTATTTCCACTCTTAGAAATTGGCGCGCTGCTGTATTTGCTACTGCCCTACCAATTGAATTGGCGCTTGCCTGGGCAGGTGGCGGTTTTCCGCTGGTTAATCCGCGCGCAGCCCTGGAGCATGATGGAGATTTTTCTCCTCGCCATTCTGGTAACCGCCATCAAGCTCGGCGACATGGCCACCTTAATTCCGGGCACCTCCATGTATGCGTTTTTTGCCCTAGTGCCCATTCTGGCCGTAGCCTTTGGGTTGATCGACAAGCGCAACCTGTGGGGCTGGCTAAGCCCTCACAATTGTTTTGTGGGCCACCCCGACGAACGCCTTTACGACTGTTATGTGTGCGAAGCCTTGGTGGGCGCATCGGTTATTCGCCGTCACCACCAATGCCCGCGCTGCCACGCCACCCTGCACCTGCGCATTCCCCACAGCCTGCAAAAAACCAGCGCCCTTTTGTTGGCCGCGTTAATTCTGTATATCCCCGCCAACCTCCTACCGTTTATGACCACCCGCGGCCTATCCGGCGAACGTAGCGACACCCTGGTCAGCGGCGTCATCAGTCTGCTCAATCACAATATGTGGTTAATTGCCGCCGTGGTTTTTATCGCCAGCATCGTTGTGCCCATCGCCAAATTGGTCATCCTCAGCTACCTCATTTATTCCGTGTACGCCGGTAGCCATTTTAACGTGCAGCACAAGGTGCGCCTGTTTCACCTCACCGAACTGGTGGGCCGTTGGTCCATGGTGGATGTTTACGTGGTGACTCTGCTTACCGCCTTGGTGCAGTTTGGCTTCCTCGGCAATGTAGAGCCCGGCAACGCCTTGTTGGCTTTTGCCGCCGTGGTGGTATTAACCATGTTAGCTGCCGAGACCTTCGACCCAAGATTGTTGGGGGATGCGCAGGAAGAGGCGGGGCGGGTTTCGGGGAATAAATAGAGCGGTTTAAGTTTAAAAATGCGGGAAAATAAATTGAATATTAAATGCAACTAGTCAGCACGTTTTTCATTTTCTTACGTCATCCCCGCGTAGGCGGGGATCCAGATGGCAGCCGCTCTAAAGCCATTACGATCTCCACTTAAGTAAAAACCCCTTATTTACCGCTGGATCCCCGCCTGCGCGGGGATGACGGGGAAACTTGCCGATAAATTAGCTTTAAAATGTAACCCGCACTACCGTAGGGCGCACTTCAGTGCGCCGTTTTCGGCGTGTCGGAGATCTCCGTAGGGGCGCGCCACGGCGGCGCCCCTACGGAGAATTGCTCTGTTGATGCGCGTTACGCAAAGCGCGCAAGCATTGAACTCAAATGCGGCGACGACGAAACACTATCAGCCCGCCCAGGCTTAGCAGGGCAAGTGACGAAGGCTCCATAACCTGCGCGCCCAGCTGGTTAGCTGTCATCTGATACTCCACTAGATAAAATGAACCCTGTCTATTTTCTAATGGAATGTCACTCAAATCCCAATTAACCGCCACATCAAAAAACGAAGAAGAACACGTGGACACCCATAAACTTAAAACCTTACACCAAGCCTAGTTCCATCGCCTTTAATACTGCTTGAGTTCTATCCCGACACTCCAACTTCGCCAATAGAGTAGAGACATGGTTACGTACGGTGCCTTCGGCTAAAAACACCGCCCGCACCAATGTCATTAAGTTAAGCCCTACCGCGCTCGTTTTGCACTGATATAGAAGCGTATTTTTCGAATTTTGGCATTGGATCTAACGAAGGATCGGCCGGGCCTTACGGCGCACACCGTATCAAGCAGCAAGGCGATATAGTGTTCAAAT
>CAMCXE010000130.1 GCA_945882995.1 Thalassocella blandensis
TGGAGCTGGAACTAGAACTAGAACTAGAACTAGACCTAGAACTGGAACTAGAGCTAGAGCTAGAGGTAGACGAAGCAGAAATTACCGGATTTTTAGACGCACCCCCACAGGCTGTGAGCAAGCCTCCAAATAATAGGCTTAGGCAAAAACACTTACAGATAGTCAGTCGCATGGGGGGTCCAGGTACAGGTGATAATTTTGTAGTGGCACGGAAGGCTATTAACCACGACTTCCGTTGCAAGCAAAACTCATTCTTGGTGCAGTTACGGATGGGCGATGGAGAGAATTGTTCAGGCGCGTCAATGCGCACCGTTTTCAGCACCCAGGCTCTCAGCCTAGCAGAGCCGTCATACCCAAGCCGTGCTCTAGCTCACAGGCCGGCACAACAAACCCAAAAACCTGAGCCGATTCAGGGCAGCTCAGCCGCACGCAGGAGCCACGCGGTCAGCCAGGGTCGCAACAATTTGAGTTGTTGATACGCCAGTGGACCGGGAACATCGTCGAACGCAAAGGCTAGGCAACCCACCAGTTCAGCCTCAAAACTCAGGCACAGCAATAACGTCGCCGATGGAGGAATACTTGGATGCAGGTTGAAATAAGGGCTTAAGGCGGGCACCAAAGGCGTGACGCCACCATCGAGTTCACTGGCGCCAAGCAAGGCGTCTGCCGCCGAGCCCTGCGGTTGGAGCAGCGACACCAAGGGCGATGCCGATTGGTGTCGCGTTACCCAAGTTCCCTGCCGCCACACAAACAGGCTCGCGTCTAAAGCGCCGGCGATAAGACTAGGTAATCGATCGACCACATTACAAGGCTGGTCTTGCGCTTGATTATTGAGAGCCTGCAAAACGGCGAGGACGTTCAACGCAGAGGAATCTGCAGGGGCTGCCGTGACATGCTGCTGCAGATGTTGCAGCAGTACCGCTTTATTCACCGGCTTGGTCAGGTAATCACTACCCCCCGCTAAATAGGCCCGAATACGGTCATCGTCCTGATCTTTCGAGCTCAAAAAAATCACCGGCAACTGCTCCGCGGTAAATTTCCGGCGCAGAATTTCGCAGGTTTCGTATCCGGACATCTGGGGCATCATGATATCCAACAACACCAATTGAATGTCCTGATGCTGCGCGAGCGCCTCCAACGCCTCCGCGCCACTTGACGCTTCCAGCACCGCACAGCACTCCTGTGCTAATAAACGGCGTATAACCATGCGATTGATCAAATCGTCATCCACCACCAGCACGGTTGGTAGTAAAGCGGGTGCCGGCTCCGGCAGAAAATTTTCAACAGGGTCGCTAGGGGGTTCACCGCCAGTGGGCGGTATGTCAGGCACTAATGGTGTGGGTTGCGCCGTTAGCGGTTCTAGCCCCGGCTGATACGGAAGCGTAAAACTAAACTGTGAACCCACGCCAAGCTCGCTGCACACAAAAATATTCCCACCGTGTAATTCCACCAGCTGTTTGGTAATGGCTAAGCCCAACCCAGACCCTTCGACGCTGCGGGTGTCGCTGTCCGCCAACTGATTAAACGCAATGAATATTTTTTCTAGGTCGTCAGCGGCGATGCCCATGCCCCTATCCGCCACTTCAATGCGTAGCATCTCACCGTTGGCTTTCGCGGAAATGCGAATGGAGCCTGTGCTGGAATATTTCACGGCATTGCCAATTAAATTAAACAAAATTTGTTGCAGCCGATTTTCGTCCGCCAACACAGTGGTTTTTGCAGGCACCGTGCTGACAAAATCCAGCTGTTTTTGCTCCGCCATGGGCTTCAACAGAACCAATACATTGGCCACACAAGCCAATAAATCCACCGGCGTTTTAGCCAACACCAATTGCCGGTCGGCAAGCTTCGCGGAATCGAGAATATCATTAACCAAATGTGCCAAGCGGCGGCCGCTCACGGCGATCATCTGCAAACTCTGCAAGGTAGCAGGGTCACTGCGCAGCAGCGCATTGTCGGTTAAGGCTTCCGCCAAGCCAATAATGCCATTGAGCGGCGTACGCAATTCGTGCGAGGTATTCGCTAAAAAAGCATCCTTCATTTTATCCAGACGGCGCAAACGCAGGGTCAGCGCTTTTTCACTGCTCAGTTCGAGGCGCTTGGTACGTATTTGCGCGTACATGGCCCAAGCAATTGCCGCCACAAAACACAGGCCAAGCAACAGGTAAAGCGTGTAAGCCCAGAGCGTGCGCCACGGCGGTGGCGCAATGTACAGCGGCAACTCCAGTGGCCGCACACTCCATACGCCGTCAGAATTGGCTGCGCGCACTTGAAAAATATACCGCCCAGGGCTCAAGTTGGTGTAAATGGCCTGATTCGACGCTTTGGGGCTACTCCACTCGCCATCAAAACCCACTAACTTGTATTGATACTGATTTTTTTTAGCACCGCGAAAACTCATGGCCGAGAAACTCAATGCTAGGCTATTTTGATCATAGGTCAGCGCCAGTTCCTCAGCGTTGTGCGGAATAGCGGCTGGCGTATTCTGCACGCGCAATTCCGTAAGGACCGGCTGCCGCGGGGCGAGGTTGGCCGCAATTTGGTGTGGATTAAAGCGGCTGAAACCTTCGGTACCACCCACATAAATATTGCCTTGGCGGTCTTTAAAACTGGCATCGCGATTAAACGCATTACCCACTAAACCTTGCGACCTGCTGAAATTTTTAACCACGCCGGTGCGCACATTAATACGCCACACACCGTTATAAGTAGAGGCCCAAACATTCTGGTCATCGTCTTCGACGAGGCTGGTAACCCAAGGTGAAGCCAAGGCTTCCGGGTGAGCGATAGTGGTAAAGGTCTCCGTATCAGGATCTAAAATGAGCAGCCCCCTATCCTGAGTGCCCATCCAAATTTGGCCGTTGGAGTGTTCCATTAACTCCAAAATTGAGCGGTTTTTGGAATCGCCACCCGTGGCTGGCGGCGTTAGGTGGCGAAACTTTCCGGTATCCGGATTAAATAGATCTAATCCCGCATCCGTGGCCACCCAAATACGGCCTTTGGAATCCTCTAATAAATTCCAAATATAATTCGAGCGCACGGCATCAGGGTCTTCGCTATTCGCGGTGTAATGCCGAAAGGAATCCGTGCGACGGTCATACAAATTCAACCCGCCGATTTGTGTGGCCACCCATAAACGCTGCTGACGATCGTACAAAATATGCCAAATATCTGAGCTGTTAATGGCGCCGGGTGCTCCGGTTGGAAAATAAGGGTGAAAGTCCCCTGTGCGTTTATTGAAACGGTATAGCCCCCCCGACCAAGTGCCCACCCACAACTCGCCTTTGGCTCCCTCGGCCAAGCTGATAACCGCCCCCGCCTGTAAGGCCTTTGGATTGGATGGGTCCTTGAGATACGCCTTGAAAGTACCATTAACCGGGTCAAATTTATTTAGGCCATCTTCAGTGCCTACCCAAATATCCCCGTCTGAGTCCTGTAAAAAACTAACTACAGCCTTATTCGACAGGCTGGCAGGGTTGCCCTGTTGGTGACTGAAGTTGCTGAATGCCGCGCTTGCGTGATTGAAATAATTGACTCCCGCTGGGAAATTGCCGATCCAGAGGTCGCCGTCAATATCCGCGAATAACGCACGCACCGTATCGCCAAGCAGGCTGCGGTTATCAATATCGGAGTGAGTTTCGGTCACGAAACTATCACTGTCTGGCAAATAACGACTCAGCCCACCCTTGTCGCTGCCTATCCACAACTCACCGCTGCGGTCCTGCTTGATGGCCCAAATTGCATTGTTGGCTAACACGGCGGCTAGCGAGTATTTTTTAAAGGTTGTAAGGTCCGTATTTAGACGGCTGATGCCGCCGCCATGGGTGCCCACCCAAATGCGGCCTTGGCTGTCTTCCTCAATGGCCGAAATTACCGAGCGGCTAAATGCGTCGGGATTGTGGTCATCCATCGGGTAGCGCTCCACGCGGAGCGGCTCACCCGCTGCTGGCAATTTGTCCACGCGGTTCAACCCGCCGCCATGAGTGCCAATCCACAAGCGGTTATGGCTGTCGAGTTTCATGGGCCGAATTTTATTGGCACTTAAGCTGTGAGGCTCATCACCTTGGAGGAACTGCCGAAAGTGTTGGCGCGACGCATCCAGCGCCACCACGCCTTGGCCGGTGCCAATCCACAAATTATTTTGAGCATCCACCACGATGGAATAAATGCTGTCATAGGGCAGGCTAGCGGGGTTTTGTGGGTCATGGGTGAAATGGTCAAACCGATTGTGCTGCGCGTCATACCGGTCCAGCCCCTTGTGCGAGCCCACCCAAAGCACACCGGTTTTATCCACCGCCAAGCTAGTGACGTAACTGCCAGACAGCCCGTTGGGGCCCGCGTGGTAAAACACCAACTGATGCCCGTCATAACGCGCCAAGCCGTTCTCGCCGCCAAACCACATGAAGCCCTGTAAATCCTGAGCGATGGCGTTGACGGAGCTGATGCTGTCGTCCATATCGCCAAATTCATCAGTTAACAAATGCTCAAACTGCAAACCGCCGCTGCGCACGGGCTGCGCTACTACCAATAAGCACAGGACCATCGCCACGCGAATAACTCGGCTCCCGTACATAAATCCCATAACTATCCTCGGCGCGGCAAACAGTTTTGAGTATAGACAGCCAAGGCATTTTGTAATGGCTTGGCGCCGAGCCATCGAAATACAAATAAGGGGCGCCGCTCGTTTGGCTGCCCTACAGCGGCTTACCCGCCAATTTTTACAAAGTCCATATAGTCAAAATTCATCACCGGCTGATCCAGAAACCGCAACTTCAAGACTTGCTTGCCGGCCTTCAAATGTATTTTGCCGAGATTTGAAATCTTGTTCCAATGATGCGCCTGTCGCCATGGGATGGGGTCTGCAGCATCGTAGGTGCTCGGTATCTCTAGCGGGCCGGAAATATCCTTGCCGTCCAGTTCAAACGAAATATGGCCGCCGAGCTTGGAGGTGTACATAGTGGTTATTGAGTAGTCGCCGGTTTTTTTAACCTGAACAGTGTAATTAACCCATTCACCGGGGGCGATCCAACCTAGATACAGCGAATTGCTATCTGGCTTCACCAAGTTATAAGGCGTGTCATCCACCGCCACTTCACCGTTGTCCACTTTAGTGAAGGAGATATCGGGGCTTTCGAACCTTCTAAATTCTTTAACATAACTTCCCGTTTTGTTGAGCTTACCGCTGCCACTATTGACGGCATCACTATCGTGGTAACACAACCCCTCCTCCGCACCGGCCGCTTTCGCTTCGTCCGAAACCGGCAACATGTCATAGAACTCGTTTTGAATTCGCCCAGGGATCACTTGTGTGATCTTACCGGTGGTAGCATCCTGATAAGGTACGCAGGGATATTTAGGGCCAGCAGCCGCCAGCACCGGTAGTGCGCCCAGCGCCAAATTAACCCAACAAAATGCCGACAACCTGCGGCCTAACACGATTTTATTATTCATTATTGTGACCTATAAGCAATGGAGACTAAGGCGCACCGCGGCGCCGGTTGAACTTACTGAGGGCGGGCATTGTACAAGGGCTGGCAGGTAACACCAGTGACGGTTTTCCCGGTTTAATTCTGCCGGCCCGGCCCATGTTACGGCTGCCGCTACCCATAGCCAGTGCACTTTGTTATGTTGCCCTTATCAACACCTCATTCAGGATCACACCATGTCCGACACCGGCTCAGCTCCTCCTTCTATGCTTGCCCGCGCCCTAATTCCCTTGGGGGTTATTATTTTGGTGGCGGTTGCTGCGGCTATTTATCTGTTCTACCTGCAATCCGCCGGCAACCCTAATCACCCATCTAAATTACCCCCTGCGTCGGGTGCCCCAGTTGGCCCTGCCGCCACAAATTTGCCCGATGTGGCCCCCAAAATTAACCCGCCCGCCGTCCCCGCGGCCCCTGCCGCAGCAGAGGCCGCCACGGTAACGGCCGCTACCACCCCAACACCGGCTGCCAGCGCTTATAAATCCAACGACGAATTTTTAGACGACTTGCAAGCGCAAGGCATCAAGGGCGTAGCGGCTTTGGTGGTGCGCGAAGAGTTTGCGCGCAAGCTGGCCATCGGCATTTACGGCTTAAGCGAAGGCCGGATCCTCAGCCAAAACCGTCCGCTTAGCATCCCCGAAGGCGTGTTTGGCGTAGCCAAAATCAGTGACGACCCAGACGCGCAATACCGTTTATTGCCGCAAAATGCCAGCCGCTACGACGCCTATGTCGCCGCCTTGGGTGCGCTGGATTCAGACCTGGGCATTAGGCTCTATCAGCGCGCTTACCCACTGTTACAAACCGCGTTTGACGAACTGGGCATCGGGCGGCGCTCATTTCACCAAGTGGTGATCCTAGCCATAGACAACCTGTTGGCCGCACCCGACGTGACAGGGGATTTAATCCTCGTAAAACCCAAACTGAAATACACATTCCTAGACGCCAACCTAGAAAAGCTGCCCGCCACCCACAAACTGATGCTGCGCCTAGGTGCTGCCCACAATCAAACCGTCAAACGTCAGCTGCGCAGCTTGCGGCAAAAACTCATAGCGCTGCATTACTAATAGGCAATGGCTTAACAAGTGAAGAATAGGTATAAGCGATGGGCGCCCAGTGTGACACCCCTCACGCGGGCAATATTTTTGGCGGGGCATACTCATCGCCTGTGATAGCAATCACGTCGGTAACGTCTTTCGGGGCGTTTAACCTAGAAATCTCAGTTGGATCACCAAAGTCTGCGCAACCCCTTAGTGCGCCTAGCAAAAGTTAAAAATCACGAACAACCAACCAGGTTGCCCGTGATTTTTAACTTTCACTAATCACACCAATGGATTACACAGCTTTTTGGCGCCCAACTGAGGTTTCTAGGTTTAATGGAACCTAACCCAACGTAACGAGACGCCCCATGCCACACACCTCAGACTTAGTATTTTGGGAGCGCGAACTCAGGCCCTCGAGCAACTGGCAGGCGAGGCACCCCAACCTTTGGCAGCTGCATAACGAATTTGGCCTGAAAGTGATTCAGCGCCTTAAGCACGCCAGCCTAACCGGGCACACGGATTTGGTGCTGGCCAGCCAAACCTCGTGCTCCAATGGCTCGCACACCATCTCAAGTTTGTCCTACCTCTCCCCGCCGTTTTACAACCTGCACGAACTGGAAGCCTATTTGGCAGAGCATGTGGTGGACCTTTTGCACCGCCACTTGTTTGATCAACAGCTACCGAACGCTGAATTTGACAGCTTGGCCAGTGCATAACCGAACTTTATCGAAAAGCCTTTACCGTCGCAGCATGCTGCTGCGCGCCAGGGTCTTAGGACGCAAGAACTAAAACCTCCAGACCTCAACAGTAGTTACCAAGCATTGGCGCCACCAGCCCTGCGAAGGTCTAAGCCCTCACTCCTCGTCTTCAAATTCCTCAAGCAAATCCAACGGCTCAACTTCGTCGCCCTCCATCTCGGCATTCCAGTTGGGCCCTACTAGGGTTACATCTTCATGCAGCCCCACCAGCCAATCTTCCAGCAATTCCTCCATCGAGATAGGCACCACCTTGTAATCTTGCCAATCGTCCACGCAATGCACCTGCGCAAATTCCGGCTGACTCCAGAGCGGCAGCACCTCCAGTTCTTCATTAACATTGGACTGACACAAGGCCCAACCCTCCGGCCCCTCCAACCCCCAAACACAACCGGTGCTCTCCGCCTCGGCTAAAAACCGCTCATAGTTTTCGTCCAAGTCATCGCCCAACATTTCAAGCTCGCTCATAGGTGCACCTCGCGGATTAGCCGAATCGTTTATCGGCAACAAAAGGATTGGTCAGTCGCTCCTGACCAAAAGTGGAAGCAGGGCCGTGCCCTGGCAGGAACTTAACATCATCCCCCAGCGGCCAAAGTTTGTTGCGAATGGAGTCTACCAACGTCTGGTAATTGCCGCGGGGGAAATCGCTGCGGCCGATAGCGCCCGCAAATAAAACATCCCCCACAATGGCCATGCGATCGGCTCGGGAAAACAACACTATGTGCCCCGGTGTGTGCCCAGGGCAATGCAACACTTCCAGGGTTTGAGAGCCAACGGACACAGTGTCGTCATCGAACAACCACCGGCTAGGCGTAAAACCCGCCACCGGCTCAAACCCCATCCTGCCAGCCTGTTGGTCTAGGCTGTCTAACCAAAATGCGTCATCGGGATGCGGGCCCTCTATGGGCAACTGGAAACGGCTAGCCAGCTCAGCGGTAGCGCCCACATGGTCCAAATGACCATGGGTAAGGATAATTTTTTGCAGTTTCACTTGGTGCTCAGCCACCGCCGCCAACAAGCGAGGCAAGTCACCTCCTGGGTCCACCAAGGCGCCTTCACGCGTGGTTTCATCCCACAGGAGTGTGCAGTTTTGCCGCAGCGGGGTGACGGGGAGGACTCGAAACTCCATAACACAAGCTCCATAGACTGAGGCCCTTGGCCCTGTTGCGGGGTGATACCAAAGGCGGAAACAATTTTGCAAATTCTTCGGCATTCTAACTAGTGCCGACTAGAATAGATATTACCGACAATAAACGAGTCTCACTTTGGGCATGGGCGACCAATTCACACTTAGCGAAGAGCAACGTGACTGCTTACAAGAAGTCACCAATGTTGCTATGGGGCAGGCTGGCGACAATCTTGCGCGCTTGCTGGATACCTTCGTGGTGTTGTCGATCCCGCATATCGCCACCATGACGCCGTCCGACATCGCCATGGCGTTGCAATCGGTTGATAGTTCAGATTCCGTATCCGGCGTATGCCAAGGGTTTATCGGCGGCGGCATTGCCGGCGAAGCCATTCTCTTATTCAACGACACCAGTTTTTCCGACTTGGCGAAGTTAATGAAGTATGAGGATGTACTGGACGAACAAGCCGAACGTGAACTCCTGATGGACACCACCAACGTTTTGTTTGGTGCCTGCATGCGCGGCATTTCAGAGCAAATCGACATGGCATTTAGCTTCGGCCCGCCCATGGTGCTCGGCCAACATCAGCGCCTAGACGCCCTATTCGACCCCGCCACCGCCATGTGGAGACACGCCTTAGTTACCGAGATCAATTACAAACTGGAGGGTTACAACGTCAATTGCGACCTACTGTTAATAATGACTGAAGAATCCATCATTCGACTGATGCGAAAACTGGACTACCTGATCGGCTAACCATGACGACTAATGACGAGTTTTTAAACGAATTTCACTGGGTAATGGATGTTCTGCAGAACATCGACGTTGGCTTGGTGGTGCTGGACAGTAATTTTAACGTGCGCTTGTGGAACAGCTTTATGCAAAACCACAGCGCTCGCCAACCTTCCGACGTGTTAGGTAATAAAATTTTTGACCTTTTTCCGGAATTGCCGGAAGCTTGGTTTCGCCGCAAAGCCCAATCGGTGATGGTGTTAGGCAACTCCGCATTTACCACCTGGGAGCAACGCCCGTTTCTATTTCGCTTCAGAAATTATCGCCCAGTGACTGGACGTGCTGCGTTCATGTATCAAAACAGCACCATTATTCCGCTCACCGACACCCGCGGCAAAGTGGCGCATATTTGTATTATTTTGTACGACGTAACGGAAATAGCCACCAACCGTATGCAATTGCAGCGGGCTAATCATCAATTGCATATTATTAGCCGCACCGACGGTTTAACTGGCCTGTTGAACCGCAAAACCTGGGAAGACTCCTTACAACACGAATTCCGACGCTTTACGCGCTATCACCATACCTGCAGCATGATCATGTTCGACATCGACCATTTTAAACGGGTCAATGACGGCTATGGGCACCCAGCAGGCGACGAGGTTATTCGCAAAGCGGCTGAGGTGGTTAAAGCCTGCCTGCGCGAAACCGACGTGGCGGGCCGCTACGGCGGCGAAGAATTTGCCATTATTTTAGTGGACACAGACGCACAAGGCGCACTGGTGTTAGCGGAACGCCTCCGCCAAACCATCGAAGCCACCACCGTGTATTACGAAGATCACGTCATCAATTTCACCATTAGCTTAGGCGTAGCCGAGTTAACTACCCGCATGAGCGAACCCACACTCTGGATAGACAGCGCCGACCGCGGCCTGTACCGCGCAAAACGCGCCGGCCGGAACCGCGCGTTTATCTACGAGCCGGAATAAATATTCGAATTTTTGCGGGGGCTTGGCCGAGGACAGTTTGGTAGCCGTGCGTGATTACTGAAAGGTGTTGCGCAAATTTTGGTTATTCAATGCGGTTTCGAGGATCATGAGTCAATAAAGCTAGGCCGCTCCCGCAGCATCAACTTAATGCCCCTGCCCACACCGCGCCGCCAAGCGCCCTTAGGATTATCAGAAATGAGATATCACTCACACTCATCCAATAAAGTGTAAAAAAACATATCCCTCGCCTCGACACCAACGGATTACCTGCAATACTTACATTAACTGAGGCTTGTTAGTAATTGCAGGATTCAGCGGAGGTTTTCCTCATTGTTTCACTCCTAATGGTCTTTCGCCCTTGGTCTCCGGATTCAAGGGCGTTTTTTTTGCCCCTACTATTACAAAGTTACCTCTCCGCCGGCAATTCCCCACCAAAGCCCTAACCGGCTATTACGCCTAACGACTTCCATCATGGCCAGTACGGCACATGCTGCCAAAGCGTTCGCTGGTTTACCATCTGCTACGGCAAGTCACCGCAACCGCGTATTACGCGAACCGATGTTGAAGCCTGTTTCGTCGAGCCGCTAAACCACACTTCCGGGCCGCATTAAATATCGCCGCAGCTGCGCCATGCGCCAAAGGCCGTGTTTTAATGTGATGAAACCGCGTAATTATTTGAAAAATACTCCTAGCGTTCAGGTGTAAAACTGAAATGAACAGGGTGGGTTACGCCTTCAGCTAACCCACGCGCTTTTTGCACTTTAAAGACCTATCTAGAGATTAGAGTCTCAAACCCGAAAAAAATTTAAAATAATGCTTGACAATGGT
>CAMCXE010000131.1 GCA_945882995.1 Thalassocella blandensis
GTACCGTACGCCTTCAGGAAGTCGACCAGACCGAACCCCTTCTGGAACTGGATTTTGTTACGAGCCATAAATTACCCCTTGCGAGAATGCTGCTTATGCTGGTTAAATATACAGCATTGTGCGGCTTAGGGATAGTGGTAATTAGGAAATTTCATGGCTGGTAGCACTGCCCTTTGCGCTGAATCTCATTTTCAATTTGGCTTTCACGCCGATCCATTTCGGCCTCAAAAACAATCTGCTGGCCAGTGTGGACATTCTCCTAGTGGCGGGCTCGCTCATCTGGGCACTTGTCGCCGTTTGGCGCGCGTCCCCGGATTTGCGCTGGGTGGTTTATGCCAATATTCCTTATCTTTCGTGGGTCATATTTGCCACAGGCTTGCAATTGACCATCACCTATCTCAACGCCTAAAAACTGAGTCGCGAAAGTCTATGTTTATCAAACTGTATTGCATCGCGTTACCGGTATTCTTGGCCACCGATATGCTCTGGCTGGGGCTTGTGGCCAAAAATTTCTATCGCAATCAAATTGGTTTTTTGATGAAAAGCGAGATCAATTGGACCGCCGCAATTAGTTTCTACCTGTTGTTCATTGCTGGACTCGTGGTCTTCGTTATTACCCCAGCCATTGAAAAGAACTCCTGGAGACACGCGCTTTGGTTTGGGGCCCTGTTCGGACTGATCACATACGCCACCTATGACCTCACCAACTTAGCAACGCTCAAAGACTGGCCACTCTTGGTTACGGTGGTTGATTTAGCCTGGGGCGCTACGCTTGCTGCATGCGTTTCCACCGCAACCTATTTCATCCAGCACAACCGCTTTGGCTAAGCCCGCGCCCGGCGTCGCCTGCACGAGCCGGGAGGTTGTTGCGGTGTGTATGCAGGCCAAAACCCAGGACAGGCTGACGTAGCAAGAGAGGTTCAGCGCCGTTTTATTGCGATTGGTCTCAACGAGTTGAGGTCAGAGCTCCAGCAGGCGCAGTGGCGGGGTGGGCTGGCCGATTGATCCGGTTGTGATTGCGCTGGTAGCTCATGCATGGCGAAACGATTGGCGTGATGCGTCCGTTACGGGCTGAATGCAACGGCCAATTCTGACGTCAACTTCATCGTCTCGGCCTAGTCCTTGAAGGCCTGCGTCATCGTATGGCAGTTGTGGAAAATCATCCGGTTGGCGATCAGATGATTGTACGTGATGATCTTCAACTGCTTCTCGCGTACCTTTCCCACAGTGGAGCCCGATCCGAAATATGACCACTGGGCTACCAGATCGGGTAACGCACCACCGCGATATTCTGGAAACCGGCAACGATTCTTACCGCTTCAAACACCGCTAAAAACGGGTTAAAAGACCCGAAAAACTGGAAACCATTGGATGCTGACGGGTGGAAAATTATGGGCGCTGATTGACAGCCTTAGGTTACCTAATGCGAGCTATATACCTTGGGAGTGAAGACGCAATGGACGTTTTAGCTGGAGACTACAGAAGGGGCACAGCCTGCTTGCCCAAAGATAAAGAGGCGAGTTTGTGGTGGACGCGCGAGCGTAAAAAGTCGATGAGTGCATGGGATGCAATACAAAAACAAAACAAATGAGCCACCCACAGCTTTAGCCGAGTGCGCAAAAAACGCACAAAAAAGGACATATATGTACGCTCCCCTGATGACAAGGCACGATCTAAACCGAGTCAATTAATTTTATGTTTAGCTTGCCTCAACGCAAAATAAAGGAAAATCACATTTTTGCAGTAGGCATACAGCTTTTCGGTGACCCTCAACAACATCAAAAATAACGGTCTTTAGACATATATGCGGCTACTAACCATACACGGCTCAGCCCTAGTGAGATTCAAAAAGCCCCCGCCGCCTTAGCATCCAAAAGATCTCGAAAATCGGTGTCCTAACTCAGGTTCCAGAAGGCGCGAAACGGCATTCACTCATCGAGGCGATTTACCGTCATACAGGTGGATTGGGCTTTAGCCCTTGGTGGAATTAGGACAATGTCAAATCGCGAGACTTCTATTGAATTAATGCCACCCACGCCCTATGAATGCAACCCAACGTAGGCTCAATTAAAGCGTGGATACCAACAAAAATACCCACAGTTTTTTCGGATGGCAATGGATTTTGGCTGGGCAACCTAAACCCTCAGACATAAAAAAACCCGCATTTCTGCGGGTTTCCAGGGTGATACCGGAGGGTATCGACTTTGCATTTGGTACCAGTAGCCGGACTCGAACCGGCACGCTTTTAAGGGCGCGGGATTTTGAATCCCGTGTGTCTACCAATTTCACCACACTGGCAAAGAGGCGCGCATTCTACCAGTGGGGGGCAGCCTGTCAACAGTTTTGATTTAGCTGGGAATTTTCGCGTGCCTGGGGCCCAACTTGGGCGTTGCGGCCTGGTTGCCTTCAGTGAAGCTAAACAACGCGATTACCTTTGGCTACTTCGGCATACCAGTAACCCGAATCCTTGATGGTGCGTTTCTGTTCGTTTTCGTAGTCGATGTTCACCAAGCCAAAGCGCATGGAGTAGCCGCGAGCCCATTCAAAGTTGTCCAGCAGGCTCCAGCAGTGGTAAGCGCGCAGGGGTACGCCGTCTTGAATGGCGCGAGCCATGGCGCGCAGGTGGCTTTGCAAATAGGCGATGCGCGGTGCATCGGGAATACGCCCCTCCGCGTTGGGGCCCATGTTGTAAGCGGCACCGTTTTCGGTGATTTCGATGGGGCGTGGGCCTACGTGTTGCGACATCCACTTCACTATGTCGTAAAAGCCTTGGGGGTAAACATCCCAACCGAAATCCGTTTTGGCGTTGGGCCCGGCGCCCCATTCTTGGCGGGTGTTGAGGCCGGGAACGCCGTTGCCGGCGGGCTCGTCTTGCACAATAAAGCTGGAGTAGTAATTCAAGCCCACGAAGTCCAGCTCGGCGCGCATGATGTCTTCGTCACCAGGTTTAAACCCCAACAACTCGGCCTGCTGGGACTCGGGTAAGACGCCGGAGGGGTAAGCGCCCTTTAACGGCGGATCGAGAAACCAGAGGTTTTGAAAGCGGTGCCAGCGCTCGGCGGCGGCTTGGTCGGCTGGGGTGTTGGTGGCGGGTAACATGGGCGAAACATCGTAGGCTCCGCCGATTTCAAAATTCGGATTTATGGCTTTTAAGGCGCGAAACGCTTGGCCTTGTGCCAAGTTAACCGTGTGGGTGGCTTTTAAAAAGGGTAGTGGGTCGGTGTGGCCTGGGGCGTGTCTCCCCTGCCAATAGCCTACGCCGGTAAAGGTTTTGGGTTCGTTAAAAATGGTCCAATGCTGTATGCGGTCGCCCATTTCACTGGCCACTAACTGGGCATAATCGGTGAAATAATCCGCCATGTCGCGATTTGGCCAGCCACCAGCTTGGTGTAAAGCTAAGGGTAAGTCCCAGTGGTAAAGGGTTGGCATGGGGCGAATGCCGGCCGCTAATAAGTCGTCGATCAATTTTTTGTAGTAGTCCAGCCCTTTTTGATTTGCTGCACCGCGACCATTCGGCTGAATGCGCGGCCAAGCGATGGAGAAGCGGTAGGTTTTTAGATTGAGCTGCTGAAGCAGCGCTATGTCTTCGCGGTGGCGATGGTAGCTGTTGCAGGCTACGTCGCCATTACGCCCATCGGCTATGCGCCCTGGCGTGTGCGCAAATTCGTCCCAAATAGACGGGCCTTTACCATCTTCATTCCATGCGCCTTCTATTTGGTACGCAGCGGTAGCGGCGCCCCATAAAAAACCCTCCGGAAAAGCATCAGCGTCCTGTGCTGTAGCGGGCTGGCTGGCGGGGGAGTCTAGCGATTCTCGGGAGCTCATAGGTTGTACCTTGGGGTGCGGGCCTATTTGACGGGAAATATTCCCGCCCAGCAGGCTGGTGCTATTTGAAATATTGCGCGGGTTTGATAGGGCTGTAACGAGGCGCCAAAGAAGCTAGGGGTGCTTGTGCCATGCAGCCTAAATTGGCTGCGAACCTTACACGACCGATGCCAGCAAGGCAAAACCGACGAAACGGCATTCCGCCGGCCCAGCGGGCGCCGCAAAAAGCTCCCATTGCCCGACAAATACGCGCGTAAAACCGCCACCTCAGGTTCCGAAATTAGTAGGCCGGCTAGGATACAGACGGGCGGGTAAGGGTTGAGTTTAGGCTCCGCGATTTGGGTGTTACGCAATAACAATCAGCTGCGTAAACTAGAGCGCGGATGTCACCTTGATGGGCCATGGGCTGTGCGCGCAATTGAGCGAACCAACCCCATGGAAAAGAGCGCGGCAAAAATAATCAGCCCAGTGGCAACCCACAAACAGCCAACAAGCCCAGCTTGCTGATAAACCCAGCCAGAGAGCACTGTGCCGAGAAGCCGCCCCAAGGCATTGGCCATGTAATAAAAGCCTACGTCAAGGGAAGCTCCGTCCGCCCGCGCATAGCTAACAATTAAATAACTGTGCAGTGACGAATTTACCGCGAAGACAATAGCAAATACCAAGAGCCCCGAAATTAGCACCCAAGCCACCGGCAGCCCACTATTAAGACCCGCTGCAAGGCCAGCAGTAACCACCGCCAAGCCTACAGCCCAACCCAGTGCGGCTTTACCACCCGGAAGCCTGCCGCTGGACGTGCCGGTGATCGCGGGCGCCAGAGACTGCACAAGGCCATAACCCATAATCCAACTGGCCAAAAAGCCGCCTACCCACCAAAAATTCCAACCCAGTTGTTCGCTTAAGTAAACCGGCAAGGCCACCACAAACCACACGTCCCGCGCCGCAAACAAAAATAGGCGCGCGGCGGATAAAAAATTAATCACCCAATTTTTGGAAAACACCTCACTGAATTTGAGTGGGTTTTTAGCTTTACCCAAGTCATTTTTCAGCAGCAGAATACTGGCTAGCCAAATAATGCCAAGCATAATGGCCATAAACAGAACCGCGGTTTGAAAACCCCATAGCGCCAACAAGCCACCACCAACAAAAAAGCCAACGCCCTTAAGTGCATTTTTGGAGCCGGTTAGCAAAGCAACCCATTTAAATAACACCGCCTGTTGCTGCCTGGGCACGAGAGTTTTAATGGCGGTTTTGGCGCTCATTTTATTCAGATCTTTAGCGATGCCTGACAAGGCCTGCGCCGCCATAACCCAAGGCACCGTTAACAGAGCTGCCGGGAGCGTAAGCATGAACAGCGCCGCCACTTGCAGCGCCAAACCAAGGTGCATAGTGCGGTTAAGACCAATACGTGCGCCCACAAAACCGCCCACTAAATTGTTGACCACACCAAAAATCTCGTAGAACAGGAATAAAAAAGCGATGCTGAGCGGGCTATACCCCAATTGATGAAAGTACAGCACCACCAGCATGCGCAGTGCGCCATCAGTCAACGTAAACGCCCAATAATTGCCGGTTACCACCGCATACTGTTTAACGCCAGATGACCAACCCGCTGCTGATTTAGCGAACATTCAGTACCTCCTTAACCCGCAAGGCCAACCAATTTAGCGAGTTCCACCGTGCGATTGGCGTACCCCCATTCGTTGTCGTACCAAGCGTAAATTTTCACTTGGGTGCCATTAATGACTAACGTCGACAGTGCATCCACCACCGAGGAGCGAGGGTCGCCGCAAAAATCAGACGACACCAAGGGTCGTGTTTCATAACCTAAAATATCGCGTAATTCATTTTCGCTGGCATTTTTTAGTAGGGCGTTGACTTCCTCCACTGTGGTTGGGCGCTCAACCTCAAACACACAGTCGGTTAATGATGCGTTAGCCAGCGGCACCCGCACAGCATGGCCATTCAAACGGCCCCGTAATTCCGGGAAAATTTCGGCAATAGCCGTGGCGGAGCCCGTAGTGGTGGGAATTAAATTTGAACCTGAGGAACGCGCTCGGCGCAGGTCTTTATGCGGCTGGTCCAAAATGCTTTGCGTGTTGGTGAGATTGTGCAGGGTGGTGATAGAGCCGTGGCAAATGCCAAGCTTGTCGTGAATTACTTTAACCACCGGAGCAAGGCAATTGGTGGTGCAAGACGCCGCCGTAACAATTCGATGCTCGACGGGATTAAATAAGTGATGGTTAACACCCATGACCACATTTAATGCGCCCGCTTCTTTCACTGGCGCACTCACTACAACGCGTTTAACGCCTTGTAGTAGATACGCCTGCAACACTGCCACAGTTTTCATTTTGCCGCTGGATTCTATAACCACATCACAGCCCGACCAATCTGTAGCATCTAGACCTAGGTTGGTGGTTACCGGAATGGCTTTGCCGTTGATAATAATATTGTCGCCCTCAGCGCCAACCTCTTCAGGCCATGTACCTTGAACGGAATCAAATTTTAGTAAATGCGCATAGGTGGCCGCTTCGGCTGCTGGGTCATTAATCTGTACAAATTCAAACTCGGGCCAATGCCAAGCGGCACGCAAAGCCAAGCGGCCGATGCGGCCGAATCCATTAATACCAATTTTTATTGTCATAGTCATTGTTCCTGTTGGGGTTGCACCCAGCTGAAATAGTTAAGACCCGCAAAACGGCTAGGGTCATTTTACACAACCGCCCTGCCGAGCCCAGCTCTACCAGCATATCAAAAGACTTATGACGCCAAAGTTACAATAGAAGCGCCAGCCCAGTCAGTGATAGCCCAATACTGCCCCGCCGCCATCAAATTGCTTTATTTTTAACCAGCCGCACACTATAATGCCGCCCCCTTTACAGCCCCCCACCGCAGAGCACCCGCCTTGCGGCCCTTGGTTTATTTATGACAGATACATTCCAGTTTTCAGATTTCGCCCTCAAACCCAGCATTTTAGAAACCCTCAAAACCATCGGTTACGAACAACCGTCCCCCATTCAAGAACAAGCCATCCCCTGCCTACTAAAAGGTCATGATGTACTGGGCATGGCACAAACCGGCACCGGCAAAACCGCCGCGTTTGCCCTGCCCGTGTTAAACGCCATCGACCTAAAAAGCAAAAAACCGCAGGCACTGGTGCTCACGCCCACCCGCGAACTCGCCATTCAAGTGGCGGAAGCCTTCCAAAAATACGCGCACAACTTGCCCGGCTTTCATGTGCTACCTGTCTACGGCGGGCAGAGCATGAGCACACAGCTGCGCGCGCTTGACCGTGGCACCCATGTAATTGTGGGCACCCCCGGCCGCATCATGGACCATTTGCGCCGCAAGTCCCTTGACCTTTCAGTTATCACCCACGTGGTTTTGGACGAAGCCGACGAAATGTTACGCATGGGCTTTATCGAGGACGTAGAGTGGATTTTGGAGCACGCACCTAAAGAACGCCAAACCGCGCTCTTCTCCGCTACCATGCCCAAACAAATTCAAAAGGTTGCCGAAACCTATCTCGTCGACCCCGTTACCATAGCCATTCAAAGCAAAACCACCACGGTCACGAACATCGACCAGCAAGGCTGGATTGTTAAAGGCGTAAACAAACTGGATGCGCTAACCCGCATTCTGGAAATCGAAGAGTTCGATGGTGTGCTCATTTTTGTGCGCACTAAAACCGCCACAGTAGAACTTGCCGAGAAACTTGAAGCCCGCGGCTACGCCACCTCCCCTCTCAACGGCGACATGAATCAGACCCTGCGTGAACGCACGGTAGAACGCCTAAAAAACGGCAAGCTCGACATTGTAGTGGCCACGGACGTGGCGGCACGGGGTATTGATGTGCCGCGCATAAGCCATGTTATTAACTACGACATTCCCTACGATACCGAAGCCTACGTCCACCGTATTGGTCGCACCGGTCGTGCAGGTCGTAGCGGCAAAGCGATTCTTTTTATCGCTCCCCGCGAACAACGTATGCTGCAGTCAATTGAACGCGCCACCCGCCAACCCATCACCATGATGCAACTGCCTAGCAAAGAGCAAATCGCCAGTCACCGCATTAATCAATTTAAACAATCTGTACTTGACGTGTTAAATACTGAAGATTTGGATTTTTTCTCGTCGTTGATCATGGATATGTGTAAAGAGCAGTCCGTTTTACCCGAGGATTTAGCCAAAGCGTTCGCATTTATGGCGCAGAAGCAAAACCCTGTCCAACTGCCCGCGCGTGAAGAGCGTGAAATTGCCGACAGCCGCGACCGCTCTGATCGCGGGGAGCGTTCCGACCGTAGCGAGCGTTCTGATCGGGGCGATCGATTCGATCGCGGGGCACCGCGCGCTGAGCGATCAGAACGCAGCGACCCCAGTGATCGTGAAGACCGCCCCAAGCGCAGCCGCGAGCCAAGCGATATCGACATGGTCAACTACCGCATTGAGGCAGGTCGTGAACATGGAGTCATGCCTAAAGACATCGTTGGCGCCATCGTTAACGAAGTGCAAATCAGCCGGGAAAGCATCGGCCATATTCGCTTGTTCGAAAACTTCAGCACCGTCGAACTACCCCGCGACATGCCAAAAGAATTATTGGCCCACTTGAAAAAAGTGCGCGTTAAATCGCAGCGTATGGATATCAGTGTGGATAAAGGGCCTGGCGGCAAAAAAGATGATTTTCGCAGTAGTAAATCAGACGACTTTCGAAGCCCTAAATCCGATGACTTTCGCAGCAGCAAAGCAGATGATTTTCGAAGTTCCAAGTCCGATGATTTTCGCAGCCCCAAAACAGATGAGGCCCCACGTCCAGCACGCAAGGTCGATAGCGACAAACCCGTAAAACGGAAGTCCGAAGATTCGCCTCGCCCTGCACTCAAATTTGACGGTGATAAACCGGCCAAACGCGACACACTACGCAAGGTGTCAGGCGGCGATGCGCCTCCAGCCAAAGCCACCAAACCACCCAAGGGTCCATTGCCCACCAAAGCGCCTAAGGTACGTAAAACCTTAAGCCCTTCAGACTGGGACTAAAACCTCACCCAAAAGCGCTCGTAAGAGCGCTTTTTTTTGCCCTTAAATTTACGTCGGTGCGTTACCCGTACAGCAATAGCTAGCGCAAATTCCGCTAGAATTCTCCACCCATCACAACCAATCGATGACCGCCGTGACCACACCCAAAAATCTCACCAAACCCGAGCGCATAGCCTTGGTGTTGCATACCCTAAGCACCCACTACCCCAATCCGCCTATTCCCCTGCGCCACCAAGATTCGTTCACCCTACTTATTGCTGTACTGCTCAGCGCACAATGCACCGATGAGCGAGTTAACCAAGTCACACCGGCCCTTTTCCAACTGGCCGACAACCCTGTCGACATGGCCCAACAGACGGTCAGCGACATCGCCGCCATCATCCGCACCTGTGGCTTAGCCCCGCGAAAATCCCAGGCGATTAAAACCCTGTCGCAACTCTTAGTCGAAAACCACCACAGCCAAGTACCCGCCGATTTTGCAGCGCTGGAAGCCTTACCGGGCGTGGGTCATAAAACGGCCAGCGTGGTCATGAGCCAAGCCTTTGGGGTGCCAGCGTTTGCGGTGGACACCCACATCCACCGCTTAGCTCAGCGCTGGGGTTTGACCAACGGCAAAAATGTTGTCCAAACCGAAAAAGATTTAAAACGCCTATTCCCCCGCGAACACTGGAACGCGCTGCACCTCCAGTTTATCTATTACGGCAGGGAGTTCTGCAGCGCGCGCGGCTGCGATGGTACCAAGTGTTTCTTATGTCAGTCCTGCTACCCAAATCGCAAGACAGCGAAGCTGACAAAAAAGGCCTAGCGGGCAGCCGAGCCAAATAGCTCCGATTGCATCACCAAAGCCTGCGTGCGGATTTTTACAACTGTGAACACTAAATTTTGCGAATCGTGAACACTCGCTCCCACCCTTTTTGCAGGTTCAGTAATTTACCCTAAAGTGTTCACAGTTGGTCAGCGTTAGTTTGTGTTTTTCGCATCGATTCCCCTTTTAACTGTAGTTTTGTGGCGTTGTGTAGCAGTCGATCAAGAATCGCATCGGCGAGTGTTGGATCGCCAATCGCTTCATGCCAGTGCGTAGTGGGGAGTTGGCTGGTGATGAGCGTGGCGCCACGGCCATGGCGATCCTCCATTATTTCCAGCATGTCATTGCGCTGCTGTTGCGTCGGCACATCCAGCCCCCAGTCGTCGATGATGAGCAATTCAGTTTTGGCTAACTGTGCCAGTAAACGCCCAAAGCTGCCGTCACCATGAGCAACCGTGAGGGTTTCAAACAGCCGGCTGGAGCGGTAGTAGCGCACTGATATGCCCTGTTCACAGGCGGCTTGACCTAGTGCGCAGGCAAGGAAGGTTTTGCCGGTACCGGTGGCGCCTTCTATTAATAGGTTTCGGTGGTGCCGTACCCAATCGAGTTGCAGCAGTTGCGCCACCGTATCTTTGTGTAGCCCTCGGCGCGCGCGGTAATCAATATCGGCCGCATGGGCATTCAGGCGCAATTTGGCTTGCTTGAGTAATCGGGTGATTTTGCGGTTGTCGCGGCAGGTGGATTCGCTGTTGATCAGTAACGCAAAGCGTTCGCAGAAGCCCAGTTCTTCATAGGTGGTGGGTTGCTCCAGTTGTCGTGAGAAGGCGTCGGCCATGCCGGTTAATTGCAGGCTGCGCAGTTGTTGCAGGGTGTGCTGTGGATTCATAATGAGTCCTAATTACCACTATCCCTAAGCCGCACAATGCTGTATATTTAACCAGCATAAGCGGCATTCTCGCAAGGGGTAATTTATGGCTCGTAACAAAATCCAGTTCCAGAAGGGGTTCGGTCTGGTCGACTTCCTGAAGGCGTACGGTACTGAACAGCAGTGTTTTGACGCCCTGTATGCTTGGCGCTGGCCAAGCGGCTTTATTTGCCCGCAGTGCGGCCACACCAAACGCTGCGAGCTCACTGTCCGCAAGCTGCAGCAGTGCGCTCGGTGCCACCATCAAACATCATTAACAGCGGGCACTATCTTTGAGTCAACCAAATTGCCACTTACCACATGGTTTTTGGGTATTTATTTTGTGACCCAAGAGAAAAAGA
>CAMCXE010000132.1 GCA_945882995.1 Thalassocella blandensis
TAAGGCCCGGCCGATCCTTCGTTAGATCCAATGCCAAAATTCGAAAAATACGCTTCTATATCAGTGCAAAACGAGCGCGGTAGGGCTTAACTTAATGACATTGGGGGGGGGGGGGTTACTCCCGCCAATGCTCTGTTATCCAAGGGCAGGGTAATACCACCCGTTTGATGTAACGCCAGCGCTCCTTCCAGGGCGCATTTAATTTTAGCCCCTGCTGAATGTGCTCTATTCGTGAGTGAAAGCGCGGCATAGTATCTTCCCAGCGACCCAGCACTATATCGTCTGGGTTGGGGCCGCCTGGGAAGGTGACAATTTTTGCAGTTTTCGGCAGTTTCGCTGCAAAAAAATAACGCAGCGGGAAATAGGGTAGGCAGTGAATACGAAAGTGCCGCGTCCAATTCTCAGGCCAAAACTTAATGCCACCGGTAACAGCGGATGTGATGTAGTGCTGTTCGAAATGATGTTTGTCGGCAATTGCCTGCGGCGTTTTGCGGAAGTTTTCTAAAATGTGGGGGTTCTTACCCACCGGGAATCGAAATACGGATGTTTGCCCCAAACCTGAAAAAGGTTTTGCCCAGTTGCGGGCGAGGATAACGTCATCCGGAGAGCCGTAGGTAAAATAGCCGTCAATGTTACCCACGATGATGGAATCTAAATCAACAAACAAAACGGGGCCTTCCAAGCCGCCCAGTTCCGGCCCCCACAACGCCACTTTGCGCCACTTGCCAATGGTGTTTTGAGGGTGTTCGCAGCCTAGTTCCGGCAGGCCCCGCGTTTCAATAGCCGGTAACAACCCTTCGGTGTGATCGGTAAAACACACCAATCTGAAATCACCCGTAATGTTGCGTCTGGCCATGGCATAGAGTTTATTCACGTACTCTGGGCCAAATTTCTCGCCCCATTTAATACAGATGATAGTTTTGCTTGGGGTCATAGGGATTCTTGTGTGAACGGGCGCAAGATTTAGATCTTGGCGAAATTGGCGGGGTTAAATCAGGCCTAATGGCGGCAAAATAGCATTGATTGTGAGGCAGATGCAATTGACGTGGGGCGGGCCATTAGGGGATGCCGGACTAAAAAACCCCAATAGCGCGCCCAAAAAGTGGCATAAGTGATCGCGCTAACGGCAGCGCGCGCTGGCTGAGCCGACTAGAATAGGCCTTAGGACAGGGTGCTCTACGCAGTAACCCCTGCCGCTTTAATCAGCGCCCCTTTCTCGGGCTGTTATTAAGACGTCTTAATCATGATTATATCTTCACTAAACTCTCTGAATAATCACCGACTTGTTAAGCCAATTTATGACCCTATCGCCACAACATCAACACTTCGACGCTGAAATTTATGCCCTTAATCTTGATTCCTCTCCGGAGCGTTGGCAACAATTGCAGCAGGGTGCAGAACGGTTGGGCATAGATTTACGGCGCTTCCCCGCCGTTTTAGGGCGCACCTTAACGCCTGCCGAAAAAGCCCAACACACAACCCACTTAGGCTATCATCGCCCGCTGACGGACGGTGAAGTTGGTTGTTATTTGTCGCACTTAAAATGTTTGGAGCATTTTATTGCCCAGTCAAACAAAGCATTTGTTCTTATCGTGGAGGATGACATTCAATTAAACACGCAGCTTTTACCGATCGCTGCAGCCGCCATGGCGCAAAATATGGCAGGCTCTGAATGGGGTTTATTAAAACTTTCGGGCACAAAACGTAATGCGCGATTTTGTGCGGCCATCACAGAAACCTTCGCGGTGGTTGAATTTAATTCGGTACCCGCCACCACCTTGGCTCAAGTCTGGACCCGCGCCGCCGCACAGCAATTTATTGCGGGTTATGCTGGCTGCAAACGGCCTATAGATGTGGATTTACGCTTTACGTGGGAGCATCAGCTCAAGATCCGCGTCGTTTTCCCGCCGCTTGTGGCGGCGCTCGATATAGGCAGCACAATTGGCGGCGCACGCAATCGCAGCAAGCACCACCTGAAAAAATTGCGCTACAACTTTAATTTTCTGCAAGGTCGGCTACGCTGCTCTGTACAAACTCACGGCTGGCTAGCCACATTGCGTGGGGAGCTGGGCTGGTAGGCGGCTACTAGGGCTGCCAGCGCTGTGCGGCTAACAGATCGCTCGCACGAGCCTCCACCCAGTGGTCGCCCTCTTTTTTCCAAAACGGTGCTTGAGTTTTCAGCATGTCCATTAGCCATTCGCAGGCCGCAAACGCCGCTTGACGGTGCGCACTACTCACGCCCACAAACACAATTTGCTCGCTGGGCAACAGCGGCCCGACGCGGTGAATGATACGCACGACTTGCAATGGCCAGCGGGCCTTGGCCTTAGCGACTAGAGCCGCCAGCAGATTTTCAGTCATAGGGGGGTAATGCTCAAGCCAGAGGGTTTGATTTTCAGCAAAATCGCGCACACGACCCACAAATGTCACCACCGCGCCAATCTGTGGTGAGTTGCAGAGTTGTTGGTACTCGAAACCTAAATCAAAATCGGCTGTTTGTACGGAGATCATAAATAAGCACCCGGGAAGCTTGCGCCTATTCTGGAGGGTTTTGCGGGATGCATAAACCCTAAAGCCAAGAAAGACCTTGGGTTAGCGATGAGGGGCGAGACCGTCACCTGCGCGTGGTGGCGGCAGGTCTGCATCACTGGGTGCTCGAGGTTTGTGGGTATCGCTTGGCTTTGGCTGATGAGTGTTGTCGTCGGATGGTGGTGACGTCTGGCTGCCACCTCCGGTTTGCGGTGATTGGTTGTCCGTACCATTGGATGGACCTTGATTATCTTCAGCGCCCGCGATCGGAGTCATCACTCGGCGATAAAAAGCGCACGCGAGTGGCGTGGCAGAGGTTGCCCATCAGCTTGCCGTCCACAATCACTATTTTGTTTGCGGCCACGCGGTAAAATTCCTCGGCGGTGATGCGGCGCTCGCCATTGAAAAACTCGGTTTTACTATCCGTGGTGACTTGGATATTTAATAGTTTGAATCGCAGGGCTGCAGCGTCGATGTTGGTTACTGGGCCGCGCAGGTGCTGAGGCGATTCAGGCATCGTCAGCGCCTCTAGCTCCAGTGTCGCGGCGAGATAAATCGCCCCCTCGGCGCGACCGGACACGACCACTTGGTCGCCAACGCGCAAATTGCCAAATTTCAAGCGGTTGGATTCCGTGCTCAGCTCGGAATCCACGCGTGTGCGTGCATTTAGGGTTATCCAGGTGTCCTGCACTTGAATGCGTCCGCCGCTATTGGTTAGGCCGTCGATCTGGGTTATGGGGCCGGCTAGCCCCCACTGGGCAGTTGCCAGCCATTGGATTTGATCGGCTTGCAGGCGTTTGTCAGCGGTAAAGTGGCCGCTGATGGTGGCTTTGGCATTCAACGCCAAGCCTGTGGCGTCGCCGTTAAGGTACTGGGTGGCGCTGGTGGTGGTAACCGGAATATCGCCCAACGCAAAATCAGTGGGCGACGTAAAACGGGTAATGACACCGGTTTTGCTGAAGTACTTGACCCGTGTACTTGCTTGATCTTCGATTTTGACTTCCAGCGACTTAGCCCTTAAGCGCTCGCCGTCGGTGTCGAAGTTGCGCAGGATAATTTCTTCGCCATCGTGGAGCTCGGGTGCACCGCTCAGACCGGCGTAACTCACGGTGACTTGGTTGACTTGAAAGGTTTTGGCTTGCGTGTCGAGCCGGCTCAGTTTGCCCGTCAAGCAGCCGGAATGGGCGCTCGCCAAACTGATGCGTGTGGCCATGATGACGCCGGAAGCATCGCTGCTGCCGCTGATTTCAACCTGCTGGCCAGGCTTAAGTCCGTCGATGCTGCGTGGGCTGATGGCAAAATCGAAGGCGGTGTCGTCGCTGACCTGAACAGTTTGCCCCAGTATCGTCACCGTTTGTGTCACAGAATTTACTTGGGCAATGCTGCCGGTAACATTGGGCTGATAATTGATGTGTGTTGCAGTGCCGGTTTTGCCATCGGCGTTTAGGGTGCCTGTGAGGGTGATGTAGCTGCCGACGTTTAATCCCGCCTCGCTGCTAGGCTGACCATTTACGGTGATGGTAGTGTTATGGGTGCCATAGTGCACGCCGTTGATGATAACGCTGCCGAACCCATTGATAGGCCCTGCAACAGCGACGGTTATTGGCGTTGCTGGGGCACCTGAGCCGTCAATGCCGGCGGTGGTGGAGCTAGAGGACGAGCCACCACCGCAACTGACCAAGCAGGTGATGACAGCGATGAAGGCTAGCGAATGGGCAAAAAAGCGCGGCATGGTGTTAAGCCTCGGGCTTATCAATAGAGGTGTGAATGGCATAAACACCAACGCCTAAGCGAATGGGGGCCTGGGAATTGGGCGTGAACTGGGTGGTTTCGTGGGCGCTTAACCAATCGTCAATCCGCTCCAAAAAAGCTTGCCCCTCTTTGTCCACGAACGCTTTAAACGCCTTCTGGTGTTTAGGATCTATTTGGTTGTTGCTGGCGCGGCGTTCAAAACGCGGTATTTTTTTGCCGTTGGGATTTTGAACATAGAGGTTATGGAACAGCGTTTCGGCCAGCTCATTGATCACCGAGCCGGCGCGCAAAATGGCTTCTGGGTCGGTATGTACCGGGAAAAAATAACGCTGCAATACGCGCACTTCGCCACTGTCCAGCTCTTCGATAGCCCCTGCGCGGGCCAGTTCCTTCAGCATGGCTTGCAGCGGCACATCGCCACCATAGCGTTTGACTAATGCGGTAAAACTGCCGCTATCCCCTTCTAGCGGTAACACGTTTGGCTGCCCAGCATCGTCAATAAAATCGGCATCTAAATGCCAAGCGCTGAGCAGGCGGGTAAAACGGTCTTGATTCACTTGCGCGTCGCTGGCGTGTTGGTTGTTGTCCAGCAGGTCGCGCAGGCGTTTGACTTCTTTACGATCTAGGCCCGTTAGCAGCGCCACTCGAGAAACGTTGGTGGGGCGGCCGCGAATGCCAAAGTCAGCAGTGGCAACTTCGACATAAATGTCTTTGCCGAGCACGCAAAATTCTTTGTAGGTCACGCCGTTACGCAGCAGCATCCGGATGATGGGCTTGAGCAGGCGACGCAGCGCGGCAAAAACGTGATCTTTAAGGGTGGTGGACATGGGCATTAGCCGCAGAAAAAACCTAATAACAAGCTGGGCTTTTGTGGCGCCCGGCTTTCCTATCGTTAATATTAGAGAAAATTAGCTGATAATGGGGATTATTGCCCTAAATACGTGGGCTTTGATGTGAACTTAGCCACGTTTTTGGGCGGCGCCTGACAAATTCCCGCCAAACTGTGTCGCCGGGCATAAATCCCGGCAGCTCTAGGCGGCTGCAGGGGGTTTTGCCTCGATTAGGCTTGCAGGGTTGTGGGTGGTTTATCCTTACAAGGGTTTAACGGCGGGAGGTCTGGTGGCTTCTGGTGGTTTAACCTCAGGTGGTTTGGTGCCTTCTGGTGGTTTCACTGCTGGTGGTTTGGTGGCTTCTGGTGGCTTAACAGCCGGTGGTTTGACCATTGGGGGCTTGGCGTCGACAGGCGGTAGGTTCCAGCTGGCGTCTGGGCCCTGTGCTTGGGCTTGCAGTGCTAATAACAGGGCTTTTTGCTCGGGCGTTAGCACAGCTTCAATGGCGGCTTTTGCAGCTTCGCGTGCAGCAACTTGTGCATCGATAAGCTCGTCTAGCGTGACAGAATCTTTGGCGGGCAAGCTGGCACGAACGCCAATCAGGGCCGTCTCAAGGGCCATTTTTTGCTCTTCGGTTAGTTTCAGTGCTTCGGCGAACTTAATGGCCTTGCCAGCAAAACCGCTTTCGACCAGCTCCTTGGCGGGGTTCACAACTTCAGGGGGCATGGCGTTTGGGGTAGTGCCAGCCAAAATCAGGGCACTAATAACGCTGGCGAGGGTGATGGCGATAATTTTTTTAAATGAGTCATGTATTGAGCCTCCGCTTGGCGTGACTTAAGGGACCGAAGACTGGATGAGCGCTGATTTGACAGGAGGCTTGCTGAACGCCTACAACTAAGGGCTTGCTGACAGGAAAATCGCGATCATCAACTTAGCATCCTCAGTGGAATCACCCATGGGTTACACCGCTTTTTGGCACTCAACAGGCTAAGCGCGGCCCTTCTAGAGCGCGTATCAATCCAGGCGCTTCCCGTGGGCAATGAGTCATGGCGATCTGAGTCAACTTGAACCTAGAAACCTCAGCGCCTGAAGGCAACGAACCTATGCAGCATTCACATAATTCTATAAAACGCGCGTGCTACCGAATGCTCTGGCTCTTATTGGTCTACTGTGTGGCCCCAGCTTTCGCGGCTCCCGCTCCAGCCGAGCCACCTAATCCGGAGTCGAGTGCAAAGCCACAGGTGACAGTGGAGCCACAGGTCAAGCCATTGCTAGCGTCCAAAGCGCAGCGTGAACAGCAGCAATTCAAACTGTTAACGCAGCAGCTGGGGGTGGATAAAGTGATTAGCCTTGAAGCCAACGGGCAAAAATTTATCGCTCTGTGGCAGTCAGATACCAGCGGCAAACCCCTTGGCGCGGTGGTGATGCTGCATGACCAAGGCAAAACGCTGGATTCTCCCGATAGTCTGAAGAATTTACGCGAGTATTTGAGCCGCAATGGCTGGGCAACGTTGAGCATTGCGCTGCCGGATCCGAATGATTCCATTCCCGTTGCTAGACCTGCCGCGGCAGCTGTCGTTAAGGCACCCGCACCGGCCGCCACGCCAGTAGATAAGTCAACTGCCGCTAAAAATGACGACAAAAAAACCGACCCACCCGAGACGCAAGTGGTGTTTAACGACGCGCAAAACGCCTTGGGAGACGGCAGCCAAGCCGCCTCGACCCCCGCAATGGAATCCAGTGGCACAGCCTCGCCGGCATTGGTGCCCATTGAGCCTATGGTTACGGCACGTATTGAGGCGGCACTCCAATACTTACAAGAGCACAATCAACTCAACAACGTGTTACTGGGGGATGGCTTGGGAGCGGCGCGAGCCGCCTATTTTATGCTGGCTGCGGCTGAGGCTGCGGACGGTGCTTCGGGTGAGAGTGCCGGTAATGCACCGCGTGCATTGGTGTTGCTTAATCCACGGCATAAAATCCCGGAGCGTCCCGAGTTTGACCTGTTACAGCTTTTTGGCAGCCCCACCCTAGCTATTCTGGATGTGGATTATGCTAGCCCGCCAAGCGCCACTAATTTGGCCGGTTTGCGCGCAGCCGCCGCTCGCAAGGCCGGGCTGAAAGTGTACAAGCAGCACATAGTGCTTGCGCCCACCGGTTTGGATGGGGGCGAAAACCGCGTGACGCGTTTGGTGCGAGGTTTTTTGGTGCGCCGGCTCAAAGGCAAGGAAGTTATTGGGCATTAATCGGCGCCAAATTCCAGCGTTTAGGCCTGTCTCGGCTGGGTTGGCATCACCCAGCACTGCCAGCGCTAAAAGAATTGCAGCTAAATTTCGCGGCCATTTAACTTTGTCCTGTCCGCCGAAGCCGCCAGAACTGCAAAAATGCCATATTGTGGTGCCTTTAATGGCTCTTTGGTGGGCTATGGCGCTGCAAAATAGGGCAAAAATGGGGTTCCGTAGTGGGTGTTCTGCCTCTTGGGGCCGGTAGTCCCTCCACTTGAGCAAGTTGGCTTGCTTTCTGCTAACACTTCTATACACCAAGTACAAAAAGGCCAGCAAGGCATAACTTGGTTGAAAAACTACAACACGCATTACATTGCTATCACTTTGGAGGAAGCACCATGAAATTTAACAAAACACTTCTCGTCGGAGTTGTTGCCGCGTCTACCTTGGCAGCCGGCGTATTTTCAACTGCAGCAAATGCTGAAGTCGTGGCCAGTGCTGGCGTAGCCAGTCTTTACTACTGGCGCGGTTTCGATTTGGGCGGTGGCATCCCACAGGTTTCGGGCGACATTCATTATACGGAGTCAGGTTTTACCGCCGGTATATGGGGTGGCTCTGGCGACACCAACGGGGGCTCAGAAACTGACCTTTACGCCGGTTATGCTGGCGGCGAAGCGGATGGTTTTAATTACGATGTAACCGCGTGGACCTATGCATACCCAAACACAAAAGTTGTTAAAGGAGAGACAGTTGAGCCTAAGCCAGCGGGCAAGCTCAGCGAAGTTGTGGTGGGTTTGGGTTACGGCCCAGTTAAATTCACCTATTACAGCAATATCGCCGGTGCTCCAGGTTACTCCTACGTGACCTTGGCCGGTACTATGGGGGCCTTTAGTGCGACCTTGGGTAAACACAACAAGGGCATGGATGACGCAACACATCTTGACTTAGGCTATGCGTACAACGATCGACTGAAGTTTACGCTCGGTAAAGTTCTTAAGTCAGACGAATCGGCAGCTGAAGATGAGCCGCGTTTCGTGGTCTCTTACACACTTCCTCTCGAAAATTAAGCCCTGTGCAGCCCAGCAATGGGCTGCATTTCCTATGTCACAAATCTGAGGAGCAGTCCGATGAAACTAATTACTGCCGTTATTAAACCGTTCAAATTGGATGCCGTCCGTGAAGCCTTATCGGATATCGGCGTACAAGGCATTACCGTTACTGAGGTTAAGGGTTTTGGTCGCCAGAAGGGCCATACCGAGTTATACCGCGGCGCCGAATATGTTGTGGATTTTTTACCGAAAACCAAACTGGAAGTGGCTGTGGCCGACGGCCAAGTGGACACCATCGTGGAAGCCATTACCAAGGCAGCACACAGCGGCAAAATTGGCGATGGCAAAATTTTTGTGTCGCCGTTAGAGCAGGTTATTCGTATTCGTACGGGTGAAACCGGCGAAGAAGCTCTGTAACCCCAAATAAAACTGCCGCGGGTTTACGGTGTATTGCGGATAAACCTAGGCAACACCACACTAACATTTAGGAGACACAACGTGACTAAACAATTTATTTCGAGCCGCGTGCTCACGGGTTTAGGGGGGCTGGCTATAGCAAGCTTGGCTCTCTGTTCGGGCTACTCTTTTGCCGAGGAAGCTGCGGCAGTAGCGCCTGCCGCCGCCGAGGCTGTCACCGCTGCAGCTGAGGCAGTAACGCAGGTTGCGGCAGCGGCCGCACCCATAGTGCCAAATAAAGGCGATATCTCCTGGATGTTAACCAGCACCTTGCTGGTCCTGTTCATGGTGCTGCCCGGCTTAGCGCTGTTTTATGGTGGCATGGTGCGCTCTAAGAATGTTCTTTCGGTATCCATGCAGATTTTTGTAACTTTCTGTTTGATTAGTTTGCTCTGGGCCATATATGGCTACTCCTTTGCGTTTACCAGTGGTAATGCCTTTATTGGCGGCACTGACCGACTCTTCCTTAAGGGGATGATCGATGCAGCGGGGAATCTCACCAATGCAGCAACTTTCAGTAAGGGTGTTTATATTCCCGAATACCTGTACGCCGCTTTCCAGATGACCTTTGCCGCGCTTACCCCGTGTTTGATCGTGGGTGCATTTGCGGAGCGTATGAAATTCTCCGCGGTACTCCTTTTTATGGTGCTTTGGTTTACGTTTTCATACTTGCCCATCGCCCACATGGTGTGGTTTTGGGCTGGCCCAGATGCTTACACCACCACTGAGGCAGCCGCCGCGGCTACCGCTGGTGCAGGCTACCTGTTCGCCGCTGGCGCCTTGGATTTTGCTGGTGGTACCGTGGTTCATATCAACGCGGGTATTGCAGGCTTGGTGGGTTGTTTGCTCATTGGCAAGCGCAAGGGTTACGGCACGACTTCCATGGCGCCACACAATGTTCCGTTTACTATGATCGGCGCGGCGCTGCTGTGGGTAGGCTGGTTCGGCTTTAACGTCGGCTCCAACTTAGAAGCTAACGCCTTTGCTTCCCAAGTGTTCATGAATACTTTCTTGGCTACAGCGGCTGCAGTAATCGCCTGGACCTTTGGTGAGTGGGTACTGCGTGGCACTCCAACCATGTTGGGCGCGGCTTCTGGCGCTATTGCAGGATTGGTTGCTATTACCCCTGCCTGTGGTTGGGTTGGCCCTATGGGCAGCATCGCAATTGGGTTGTTGGGTGGCATTGTGTGTATGTTCGCGGTGATTAAACTTAAAGCGGCCTTGGGCTACGATGACTCATTGGATGTGTTCGGTGTGCACTGCGTAGGCGGTATTTTGGGTGCACTGCTGACTGGTGTGTTTAACGACCCGGCTTTAGGCGGTACCGGGATTATCGACTATGTCACGGGTACTTGGTCTTATGCTGGCATGGGTACTCAGGTGCTGGCTCAGGTTAAAGCGGTGGGTATAACGGTCTTGTGGTCAGGCGTAGTTTCTTTTGCAGCCTATAAAATCGTTGATATCACTATCGGGCTGCGTGTCAGTGAAGAGCAAGAAGCCGAAGGTTTGGATACCGCTGAGCATGGTGAGCGTGGTTATCATCTCTAAGGTTTAGGGGTTTTGGGCGGCGCCGTGTAGATTGTTGTACTTGGCGCCGCTGGCTAAATTGGAGGTCTTTGCCCTGGGTTTTCCTAGGGCTTTTTTGCGCTTGGTGAAGGCTAAGCTTAGCGGCCGAGCTTGAACCTAGAAACCTCGGTTGGATCACCATAGTCTGCGCAACCCCCGGGCAGCGCCTAGCAAAAGTTAAAATGACGAACAGCCAACTAGGTTGCCCGTCATTTTAACTTTTGCTAATCACACCCATGGATTACACGGCTTTTTGGCACCCAACTGAGGTTTCTAGCAGCCTGTCGGACTTTCCTGGCCCGTCGTTAGGCCCCATGAGAAAATAGGCCTCCCACACCACAGAATGCCGCCATGTCCCGCTTCATAACCATTGATCGCAACACCAACTTCCTGCTGCCGCCCTCCATGGACGATTG
>CAMCXE010000133.1 GCA_945882995.1 Thalassocella blandensis
AGCTGATCATTGACGAGTTAGACTTTGAAGAGCTAGACGAAGCGCCTCGACTCGAAGATGACACGCCTATTTTAAAGCCGTTCAGTATGTACGCCGCTACGTCAGCCGCACACTGGTCAACGCACATGGTAGGGTCGCCGTCGGGCGGCATGTACTTGACAATGTATGTTTCGAGGGTGTGAGTGGCGCCATCTCTGGGAAAGGAATTAATGCCTTTATTAATTGCTGGGAAGGTCTGGCTGGTATTGCCAGCGCCATTTGCCCTGTGGCAGCCAGAGCATAGTAAGCCGTACTGAGTTTGTCCGTTGGCAATATTGCCAACAAAACCTGTGCCGCTCACAGATGAGCTGGACGATGACGAGCTAGTTGGTGCTGAGCTGGACGATGACGAGCTAGTTGGTGCTGAGCTGGAGGAAGAAGATCTAGGCGAAGAAGAACTTGATGCCGAGGAGCTGGACGAGCCGGGCTCCTCTAAACCGGGCCCTCCGCAGCTGGCTAGGGCGAAGGCTAATAAGCCGGATACGCCAAGGGTTTTAAAAGTCGAGAGAAAAGGCCTCGATATAGAGCCCCTGCCACCCGCCGTTTGAAATCGACTCATCTTTTTCGTCATAGAATCCACGTTTTTTCTCCAATGGGCCAAGGCCCAAATCGGTATTTAGTTGATTTGTGAGTTTAGCCGAAGCTAATTACCCTATGGGCAGTATGAAATATTTATGTGAGAAATGGTGTGTGTTAGATCACGTTTCACTTCTTCTTTGTTGCTTTTCTTTTATCCCGTTGCATCATTTGATCGTGGTCAAGCAGGTAGGGCGATTGGGCCAGGTAGCGCTGCTAAACAATAGCAAGGCTAGACTGTCCGCAGTTGATAAACGTCGCTTTTAGCTACTTGGCACGCTATTGAAAGCATTTAGTAAAAAATTGCGATTTGGCACCCAGAGTAGCATAGCGTTCTGAAATAAGCGCAGGGGTCCTCTTAATTGCTCATTCCAAATGTGGGTTTTTGGTGGTATGTTGCCGCCGCCTTTGACCCGACGATTTTCGACTCAGCTTGCCTTACGCCTAATTGGCTGAAGCCTTGGGGCATTGAGGATTTCATTTTGTCGCACTCCTAGTCATTTCTATTCATTTCTTTGCGGATTAACAACGCCTCCTATGAAACCATTATCTGACATTGGCCTTGTCGGCCTCGCCGTTATGGGCGAAAACCTTATTCTTAATATGGCCAGCAAAGGCTTTACTGTGACCGCCTACAATCGTTCGGCGGAAAAAGTCGAGAGTTTTTTGGCTGGTCGCGCGAAGGGCTTGAGCATCCGTGGTGCTGCCAACGTACAGGACCTTGTGCAATCGTTGGCGAAGCCGCGCAAAGTCATGTTGATGGTTAAAGCCGGCGCGGCGGTTGACGACATGATTGAGCAGCTGCTGCCTTACTTGGAGCCGGGCGATGTGATTATTGATGGCGGTAACACGCACTTTCCCGACTCCAACCGCCGCGTGACTTATCTCGAATCTAAAGGGCTCCTGTATGTTGGAACCGGCGTGTCGGGTGGCGAAGAGGGCGCATTAACTGGTCCTTCCATTATGCCCGGCGGCTCCAAAGCAGCTTGGCCGTTGGTTAAGGATATTTTGCAAGGCATAGCCGCAAAAGTCGACGACGGCACTCCTTGTTGCGATTGGGTGGGCGACAACGGTGCCGGTCACTTTGTGAAGATGGTGCATAACGGCATTGAATACGGCGATATGCAGCTGATCTGTGAAGCCTATCAGGTCATGAAAGACATGCTGGGCTTAAGTGCCGACGACATGCATGAAGTGTTTAAAGATTGGAATGAGGGTGAGCTGAACAGTTACCTCGTTGAAATTACGCGCGACATTCTGGGTTATAAAGAAAATGGCGAGCCGTTAGTGGATAAAATCCTCGACACGGCAGGCCAAAAGGGCACCGGTAAGTGGACGGGAGTGATTGCGTTGGATCTGGGCGTGCCTCTCACCTTAATCGCCGAGGCCGTATTTGCGCGTTGCCTGTCGGCGCAAAAAGCCGAGCGGGTGCAAGCGTCGACTCTCATTAGCGGCCCAGTGGTTAGTTTTGAGGGCGATAAACAAGCCATGATCGAAGACCTGCGTCAGGCGCTGTTGGCGGCAAAAATTGTGTCCTACGCTCAGGGTTACGTGTTGATGCGCGAGGCCGCAAAAGAATACGGTTGGGATTTGAATTACGGTGGTATTGCCTTAATGTGGCGCGGTGGCTGTATTATTCGCTCGGCGTTTTTGGGCAAAATTAAAGAGGCCTTTGACGCGAATCCAGCGCTCACCAACTTGATGACTGCGCCTTATTTTCAAGGCAAATTGGAGGGGGCTCAAGCTGGCTGGCGCCGAGTTGTAGCGGCAGCAGTTACCAATGGCATCGCGGCACCTTCCCTTACGGCCGCCTTGAGCTATTTTGATGGCTACCGTTGCGCGCGCTCACCAGCGAATTTGTTGCAAGCGCAGCGAGATTATTTCGGCGCACATACCTACGAGCGTTTGGACAAACCGCGCGGTGAGTTCTTCCATACCAATTGGACCGGACGCGGTGGTGATACGGCTTCCAGTACGTACAACGTGTAATTCTGGTTAGTTAACCGCGTTTTAAAAACCCCGCTTGCGGGGTTTTTTGATTCTAGAGCCCTCTGTTTAGCGCCTCCGTGATGTGAACTGCGGTTCAGAGGCGTATTCCAGTCGATTTGGTTTGTTCGCCGCCAGTGCCTTCTGCAGCGCCAATAAGGTAAGCGCACAGCTGATTTTTCGAGCGATTTTTAGGCTCTATTTCGCCCTCCTGGGCGAGTGACTTTTTCTTTGCGTGGCCAAAGAAAAAGTCACCAAAAAGAAAGGCCACCCGACTTTTTGGTTTTTGCTACGCAAAAATACCCTCCCTCCGAGGCGATTTTGAGGGTCGCCGTGGCGTGACATCCTGTCCCGTCACGGCTCAAATGGACGTCCTGTCCATTTGCCCCTCAAAGTCACCTCTCCACTCGGCCAAAAAACGGGCTGGTCCTGCTTCGGCAGCATAGTGATTACAACTCTCGCAAGCGGTTTATTAGCGCGAAAACCCTTAATGTAATGACATTGGCCACGAAAAGTTTGTATTCCGATTTCTCAGCTCACCACTACCATCAAATCTTTAGCATCAACGAGCGTACCGGTGGTTACAAAAACTTCTTTAACGGTACCGGCAAATTCTGCGCGAATCACCGATTCCATCTTCATCGCCTCAATGGAAACCAGCGCGTCGCCGCGTTCGATTTTTTGCCCCGGCTTTACGCTGACGCTGATCACCAAGCCTGGCATGGGCGCGGCTATGTGGCTGGTATTGCCATCTTCGGCCTTGCGATGAACCTTGGCGCTGCTTTCTAAACCTTTTTGTTGTACCCGGACGATACGCTGCTGGCCGTTCAACTCGAGAAACACTTTGCGATAGCCTTCTACGTCCGGCTCACTCACCGCGAGCAGGCGCAGCAACAAGGCTTTGCCTTTTTCAATGCCGATCACAAACTCTTCGCCTATCTCCAGCCCGTAAAAAAATACCGGCGTGGAGATGAGGGATACGTCGCCGTACTTGCTGCGCACCTTGGAATAGTCGGTAAATACTTTGGGGTACATGAGATAAGCCGCTAAAGCGTAATCACTCAGTTCACGCCCAGTCTTGGTTTTGGCTTGGGCGCGCGTGGCTTCGAGGTCTGATGGGGGTAAATCCGCCCCTGGCCGATGGGTTAGCGGGGGCGCTCCTTTGAGAATTTTTTGCGATAGCGCTTCGGGAAATCCGCCGGGCGGCTGGCCCATGTCGCCGTGAAACAGCTGCACCACGGATTCTGGGAAGCTGATTTCTTTGCTGGGGTCTTGCACGTCTTCGGGGGTGATGTCTTGCGTAACCATCATTAAAGCCATATCACCCACTACCTTGGAAGTCGGTGTCACTTTCACGATATCGCCAAACAGCTGGTTAACTTGGGCATAGGCCTCAGCGATATCCTCCCAGCGGTGCTCTATGCGCAGTCCGCGAGCCTGTTCCCGCAGGTTGGTGTATTGGCCGCCGGGCATGGCATGTCGGTAGACGTCAGCGGTGCCCGAGCGAATATCACTTTCGAACCCCGTATAAAATCGCCGCACGCCGTCCCAGTAGTGAGAAATGCTGCGAATACCCGTGCGGCTAAGGCCTGTGGCGCGAGGGGTATCCTCCAACGCTTCCACGATTGACCCTAAATTCGGCTGCGAAGTCAGGCCGCTGAGCGCATCCATGGCGCAGTCCACTGCGTCACAGCCGGCTTCCACCGCTGCAAGTATGGAGGCGGCGGCAATGCCGGAGGTGTCATGGGTGTGGAAGTGTATGGGGAGTCCGGTTTCTTGGCGTAAGGCAGTCACCAAGGTTTTGATGGCGGCGGGGCGTGCGACTCCGGCCATGTCTTTAATGGCCAGAATGTGGGCGCCGGCTTTTTCAAGCTCCTTGGCCATGGCTAGGTAGTAGGGCAAATCGTATTTATTGGAACCGGTGGCCAGCATGTTGCCGGTGTAGCAGATTGTGGCTTCGCAGAGTTTGCCTGTGTCGAGTACGGCATCTATGGCCACGCGCATGTTTTCCACCCAATTTAGGCTGTCGAACACGCGAAATACATCCACGCCGGCCTCGGCCGCTTGCTGCACAAAAAATTTCACCACGTTGTCTGGGTAGCTGGTGTAGCCCACGCCATTAGCGCCGCGCAGCAGCATTTGAAACAGAATGTTGGGGACTTTTTCGCGCAGGGCGACTAGGCGTTCAAAGGGGTCTTCATGCAGGAAGCGCATGGCCACGTCAAAGGTGGCCCCGCCCCAACACTCCATGGAGAACAGATTGGGGAGGAGGGAGGCGTAGTAGGGCGCAATATTTAACATGTCGATGCTGCGCATGCGCGTGGCGAGTAGCGATTGGTGGGCGTCGCGCATGCTGGTGTCGGTGATGAGCACGCTGGGCTCATCGCGCATCCACTGGCTAAAGGCTTTGGGGCCAAGTGCCTCTAAACGATTGCGACTGCCCGGTTCCATAGGGCCGGGGCGTGAGCTGGGTAAGGGCGCGGGTTCACGGCTGGCGGGCGCCGGGCGGCCTTCCACTTCGGGGTTGCCGTTCACCGTCACTTCCGCCACAAATTGGAGTAGGCGCGAGGCGCGGTCCCGGCGTTTGGGAAAATGAAAAAGCTCCGGGGTCTCATCAATGAAGCGGGTGATGTAGCTGCCGTCTTGAAATTGCGCGTGGTTAATAACATTCACTAAGAACGCTAGGTTGGTAGCCACGCCGCGCACGCGAAACTCGCGCAGGGCGCGATCCATACGGCGAATGGCGTCATCGCCATCCATAGACCAAGCGGTGACCTTGACCAACAGGGAGTCGTAGTAAGGGGTAATTACCGCATCCGAATAGGCAGTGCCTGCGTCCAAACGTATGCCAAAACCCGCCGCGCTGCGGTAGGCTTGAATGCGGCCGTAATCGGGGTTGAAGCCGTTTTCAGGGTCCTCGGTGGTAACGCGACATTGCAGCGCATGCCCATTCAAGCGAATGTCGGCTTGTATGGGCACAAACGACGCTTTGCTGCCAATCACTTCGCCTTCGCATAAGCGAATTTGCGCCTTGATGAGGTCGATACCCGTCACCTGTTCAGTAACCGTATGCTCAACCTGAATACGCGGATTTACCTCGATGAAATAAAACAACCCGGTTTCCGCGTCCATTAAAAATTCCACGGTGCCGGCGGCGGTGTAGCCTACTTGCCGCGCTAATTTCAGGGCGTGTTCGCAGAGTTCTGCTCGGGTTGAATCCGTGAGGTAGGGGGCCGGTGCGCGTTCCACCACTTTTTGATTGCGGCGCTGCACGGTGCAGTCCCGTTCGTAAAGGTGCACCACATTGCCGTGTTGATCACCCAAAATTTGCACTTCCACGTGGCGCGCCCGGCGCACCAGCTTTTCTAAATACACTTCATCGTTACCAAACGCGGCTGCCGCCTCCCGGCGGGCCACTTCAATTTGTGGGCCGAGCTCGGCTTCAGTCTCAATCACCCGCATGCCCCGCCCACCGCCACCCCAACTGGCTTTAAGCATGAACGGGAAGCCAATGGCATTAGCCATGGTTTTTACTTCCTCCAAGTCATAGGGCAGGGGGCCTGTGGCTGGCATCACCGGCACCCCAGCGGCTACTGCCGCATGGCGGGCTGCCACCTTGTTGCCCAAAGTGCGCATAACCTCCGGCGATGGCCCGATAAACGTAATGCCCCGGGCCGCGCAGGCCTCGGCAAAATCCGGGTTTTCAGATAAAAACCCATAACCCGGGTGAATGGCGTCTGCGCCGGCTTCTTGCGCCACGCGCAGTATGTCCTCTATGTCCAAGTAAGCCTGAATGGGCTTTTTCAAATGGCCAACCCGATAGCTCTCGTCAGCCTTAAACCGGTGCAATGCGAAACGGTCTTCATCGGAGTAGATGGCCACCGTGGCTATACCCAACTCAGCGGCGGCACGCATGGCGCGAATGGCGATTTCGCTGCGGTTGGCTACCAATAATTTGCGGATTTTGAGTTTTGGCGACTCCATGGCTGGATCCTCTGGAATTGGCTAAGGCGTTAGGGAATAGCGGGTTTTACTTAGCAATTTTTGTGCAATTGCTTGGGTGGGACGGGTGATGATCAATTGGGGTGCGTTTTAGTGGTTCAGTGTAGTCTGAATCTGCTGGGGTTTGGGTGGTTGGGGTGGTAGCGGCATTTCTGCCCAACTCGAAATAGGTTCGAAGCCAAAAGCCCAAATAAGTTATAAGCAAAACAAAGGCTTGCGCGCGGCCGAATCCAACACTACTTTTAAAGTATGATTTTTGACCAGTGGTTATTGAGTTTTTGGCGCCAAGCGGTGTAACCTGCGCCGTGTTTATTCACAAACGAAATTTGCAGTGCTCTTAGGTGTTGTTAGAGCCCGCCCGGCACAACCTCCCCATGTGACACTTTACGCAATTCGCCCGATTGGGTTAACACCCTATCCGGCAGCGTGTTTTTGCGCCGCTTGTGTTTAACCTCGCCGAATTTGCGCTTTCTCAATTTGTTGTTATTCGCCAACCCAAAGGATGCTGTTATGCACAGATTTACCGCCCCGCTGTTACTTGGCGCCTTGCTGGTTTTGGGAGTTGCCACTGGCGCCTCCGCCGCATCGCAAACGCTGAAATACACCTACGACGCCTTGGGGCGCGCCACTTTTGTGGCGGATACCCTAAACGGCAACCGTGACTACGACTATGACCCAGCGGGTAACCGTACCGCGGTCCGCATTGCCAATCCCACGGATGCCACCGCAGAACAACCTATCGCCCCAGCCATCCCAGCGGTTGTGCCCGCTGTGCCGGCTGCCGCCGCCACGGCCACCCCACCCGTGGACCCGCTCTTAGCACCACCACCCATCCCAGCCGCCCCTTCAGGGCTGAGCTGTTCGGAGAAAGTGCTCGGCCAGGCTTGGTGGGCACAATGGACAGCCGTAAAGGGTGCGGACTATTACATTGTGAAGGACCCAGCCGGTAAGTCGTACACGGCTTTGTACAACGACCTAACCATCAGTGGTCAATGTAAATCCGTCAAGTCGTGCCGGCGTGGCGATGAAGATTTCCCCGATGCTTGCAGCACCGCCACCAATTTTTAAAAGGAATCAAAACATGAATGCGTTGAAATCAATTGCGAAATATTCCGTACTTTCAGGACTGCTGGTGGTGGCGAGGCTAGTTAGCGCCGACACCTTGGAATTGCCCAAATACAGTGTGGTCGACAAGCTGGGCGTGAGCATTACCGGCGGCACAGTCACCACAAGCTTAAATACCCTGGCCATTGGCGGCAGCATGGGCTTAAGCCATAAAATTTCCACCGTTACTAATGATTTTATTGCAGGACCATTTAATGGTCGTGGCGTGGTAGACAAGTTTATTGGGGCCGCGCTTTACAAGCATGTGGTACCCGGGCCGCTCATATCGCCTAATTATGGGTGTAATGTTTATGGTTCTTGTCCCAACGGGGTTTACTGGATGCACGTTAATGATCCAGACAGCTCTGCCGATTTTGAAGTGGGTCTTGATGGCACCTATACGCCCATTAAGGACAAAAATGTGAACATCACGGACAGCCGCAACTCGCTGGTACGCCTTGATGTTGCCCATTTGTTATGGACCAAGCCCGACGGCACACAGGTTACATTTTTGCGCAATGCGGATTCTCCAAAGGCGTTCGGCATCCTGCAAAAAATGGTCTATCCCAATGGATTTACCGTCGCGGTTACCAGCTATGAAGAGTTTTCCGGCCAATATCACCGCCCGCTGAGCGTGGTAACCAATACCGGCTTCCAGTTGAAATATAACTACGCCGAAGACGACACGTTCACGGGTGTGGGTGCTGGGGATACGAACACTTCCAGCCCCCCGGAAAACACCTTGCGCTGGTCACAAATGAACCCAATATCTGTGGTGGCTATCAATAATGCCTTGGAATTTTGCGACACAGCCCAAACCAAACTCTGCGTTGCCGCTCAGGACTTGTGCCCAACTAAAATGGGGCCGAATCAAACCTGCCGCACCTTCACCAATAAGTGGCCAACCGTAAAATTCGACTGGCCACAGGGTATGCCACGTGCCGCCTATATTAAACCCCAGACATTTACGGTGACCCACCCGAATAATGCGGTAACCCAGTATTTCCTAGAGCCCATGGATTTGAGCACGGACGAAACTGGTGCTGTCCTCCCTCCTTACAAGCTCGGCCAATATGTGGCGCCCCGATTAAAGAGGGTAAAACCCGCTACTTCTAACAGCGTTGAATATAGTTATTCTTATAAAAATTATTTCGATGCCTCAACGGGTTCTTGTACCCTTGGATGCGATGTGAGCTGGACGCTAGAGCGAGGGGGCTACATTGATCGCGCAAACGGCCCCTACGGCAACTTTTTGTACTCGAAGGGCCGTTATTTGAACCAAGGCATGCAGGACTTAGCTTTCGGCGGGCGGGCTTACGGTGATCTAGAAGTTGCCACCTACGGCGAACTAGGCGGGGTGCCACGGGACATCACCAGTGATACCGGTTATTATGTTTTTGAGCGCGACCTGCTCAATCGTTTGTCGTTTTTTGTGCCGCCAGCGGGTGCTAGCCAAAGCTATTTTTACGACGCGCGTGGCAACCTTGTGCGTATTAAATCGGCCATACGTTCAACAACAGCGATATTTCCTGTCACTTGTACCAACCCAAAAACCTGCAACCAAGCCACGCAAATTATCGACCGCGCGGATAAGGTAACCAGCTACACCTACCACGAACCTTCTGGCCAAGTGGCCAGCATTACTTATCCCGCTAACAAGCGTGGCCTAGTGGCTCAAACCCGTTTTACCTACGAGCAAAAACAAGCCCAACACTGGATTAGCGAAACCTCCGGCAAGGTATTGGACCCTAACCCCATCTGGCTAAAAACCGCCGAAAAATACTGCATAAATTCCAACTTCCTGAATGGGGTTTGTGCTGGGGCGGACGAATTTATTACCACCTACGAATACGAAAACGACAACCTGCTGTTAACCGGTAAAACCATGACCGACCCCAAAACCAAAAAGACCTTGCGGGTGTGTTATGAGTACGACAAATACGGCAACAAACTGGGTGAAACCAAGCCGCGAGCTAATTTAACTAGCTGCAAACTGATTTAAGGAGAGTCCAGATGATATTCGCAAGCCGATTCTATTTAGCCCGTGTTGTTTTGGTGTTGGGCCTTGTTGTAACAGGGCAAACCCTTGTACAGGCCGCGCAAGTGGCCGCGCCATTTAAAACCGCCTACCGCTATAACCTCGCCGGCCAGCTTACCGGCACTATTAGCCCAGACCCAGACGGCACAGGCACGCTTAAATATTTAGCCACCCGCAACACCTACGACAGCCTAGGCGGCCTAGTCAAAGTTGAAAGCGGCGAGCTGGCGCAATTTTTAGACGAAAGTATTGACCCTGCCAATTGGGGCACTGCCACCTTTAAAGTCTACAAAACACAAACCATGCAAAATGATGGCTTGGCGCGCCCCGTGATTACCACCCAAGCCGGCGCCACCGCCGCAGAAACCGCCATTACCCAAGTGCGCTACGACAGGAACGGTCAAATACTCTGTAAAGCCGTGCGTATGAACTCGGCAGTATTTTCCGTGCTACCCACCGCCTGTGAAACCCTAGGCACGCCAGGGGCATACGGCCCCGACCGCATCACCACCTACAATTACGGCTTTTACCACGAATTAATTAGCGAAACCCGCGCCTACGGAACACCCCTAGCCCAAGCCTATGTCACTAATGAATACGCCCCCAACAGCGCCAATTTAACCGCACAAACCGACGCCGCCGGTAACCGCACCGAATACCGGTACGACAAATATAACCATCTCATCAAAAAGGTGTATCCATCCCCATCGGTGCGCCGCGCGGTTAACGAAAACGACTACGAGCAATACGCCTACGACGCGCGCAACAACCCATTTTGGACCCGCCTGCGCAACGGCAAAACCATCACCACCACCTACGACAACAACAATCGCCCCATACTTAAAGACTTGTCCGACAACTCGTTATCCGCTGACACCTATTACGACTACGACCTGCGCGGTTTAACTCTAGCCGCGCGCTTTAATTCTGATGGAGGTAGAGGTATTATCAAAACCTACGACGGCTTCGGCAATGTGTTAACGGACACCACCACTCTGGGCAAAACGCTCACGCTGTCCTTCGC
>CAMCXE010000134.1 GCA_945882995.1 Thalassocella blandensis
TGGCACAAGCCGAGGAGAGAGAGTAGTTCACGCCCTTGATTTTAAATGGGGTAGCCAAACACGCCGAGGTGGTACTGCCCATAGTTTGCGTGACACGATAGGGCCCCACGCGTTTCACGCCCTTAGCGCGCAGAATGTCCGTGGCTTCCACCACACTGGACGTGGTGGCGCCGCCAGAACCCATAATCAAGCCGGTGCGCTCGTTGGAGACCTCGGATTCCGTCAAACCCGAATCGATGATGGCTTGTTGCATGGCAATGTAAGCAAAACCTGCGGAATCGCCCATAAAGCGCAGCTGTTTGCGATCAATTTGCGCAGCCAAGTCGATATCGATAGAGCCCGAAACTAGGCTGCGAAAACCCATTTCAGCGTAACTTGGATTAAAACGGATGCCGGACGTGCCATTGCGTAACGCGGTTAACACGGTGGCAACATCGTTACCTATGCAGGACACAACGCCCATACCTGTGACTACTACACGCTTCATACTAAACCTCACTGTGACTCGCCCTAAAGGCGATAGTTATTTTTGGAGCTTGGTTCACCCTCAGCCTGCGGCCCAAGGGCGGTAACGTTGAGAAGCTAGACTAGGCTGCACCGCGCACTGCACACGGAGCTTGAACCCGAGCCTATTCTCGCCTGACCTACCGGCTCTTTACTAGCAGTCCGTAGATTGCCGTACACCGAAACTAAGCCTATCGGTTGGCGAGAGCCGCAATTTGTCTTGCCGCAGCTAAAAGCCGTCGGTATTGCCAAACAAGCCAACGCGCAAATCGGTAGCGAAATAAATATCCTTGCCATCCACGGAAACACGGCCGTCAGCAATACCCATAATCAACTTGCGCTCAATGACACGCTTCAGGTTGATGTGATAGGTCACCTTGTGAGCACTGGGCAAAATTTGCCCTGTGAACTTAACTTCGCCGGCGCCCAAGGCTCGGCCGCGGCCAGGGTTGCCCTTCCACGCCAAGAAAAAACCCACCAACTGCCACATAGCATCCAACCCTAAGCAGCCAGGCATTACTGGATCACCAGGGAAATGGCACTGAAAAAACCAGAGTTCGGGATTAATATCCAGCTCAGCGATAATTTCGCCTTTGCCATATTGCCCCCCCGTTTGGCTGATGTGGGCGATACGATCAAGCATCAACATGTTAGGAATAGGGAGTTGCGCGTTGCCAGCGCCAAACAGGGCGCCATTGCCGCAACTAATTAGCTCGTCGCGGGAATAGGCCGCCTTGGGTTCAAATGGGTGCATAAAAAACTCTTGAAAGGATGAAAAGCGGGCAAGGAACATTTTGCCTAGGGCAAAAAAAGGCTGCCATTCTATCCTCAATGCTGGCTATGTCCAGCATTTGGGGCGGCTTATGGCAGCGACCATGGCTGTGGTATATTCCGTGCCTGTGTTTTTCCGCCCTCGGTTAAGTCCACCTCAATCCAATAAGGGTTTCCCTATGATCAAAAAATGTCTTTTCCCTGTAGCCGGTTACGGCACACGCTTTTTGCCAGCCACCAAATCCATGCCCAAGGAAATGCTGCCCGTGGTGAACAAGCCTTTAGTTCAGTACGGGGTTGAAGAATCGCTAGAAGCTGGCCTGACTGAAATTGGCTTCGTTACTGGCCGCGGCAAACGCGCCATCGAAGACCATTTTGACGTTAGCTATGAACTGGAACACCAGATTGCCGGCACCGACAAAGAAGCCTACCTCACCTCCATTCGTGAAGTTATGGCCCAATGTACCTTTTCGTTTACTCGGCAGCGCGAAATGCGCGGCTTGGGAGATGCCATTTTAAATGGCCGCCGCCTCGTGGGCGATGAGCCTTTTGCCGTGGTATTGTCCGACGACCTCTGCGTAAAAGACGGAGAGATGGATGGCGTACTCAAACAAATGGTTGGCTTGTTCAAGCAATTCCGCTGCAGCATCGTAGCCATCCAAGAAGTGCCAGACGACCAAATCCACAAATTTGGCGTAATCGGTGGCGAACAAATTAAACAGGGCATCTACCAAGTGAACCACATGGTGGAAAAACCCAAAAAAGAAGATGCCCCCAGCAATTTGGCCATTATCGGCCGCTATATTTTAACGCCGGATATTTTCGAAATTCTGGAAAATACCCCCCCCGGCAAAAATGGTGAAATCCAACTCACCGATGCGCTATTAACTCAGGCCAAAAGCGGCTGCGTGATTGGCTACAAATTCAAAGGCAAGCGTTTTGACTGTGGCAGCGTTGACGGCTTTGTGGATGCCACCTCCTACGTTTATAAAAACCTCTACTCTCAAAAGTGAGTGTGTTATGAAAATCACCTGTTTTAAGGCCTATGACATCCGCGGCCGAGTGCCGGACCAACTCAATGAAGAAGTGGCTTATCGTATCGGGCGCGCGTTCGTGGATTTTCTCAGCGCGAAAAAAGTGTTGGTGGGTCACGACATACGGCTCACTAGCCCCAGCCTTACGGATGCCCTCGTAAACGGCATCACCGACGCCGGTGCGGATGTGATACACATAGGCCAGGTGGGCACCGAAGAAGTTTACTTCGGCACCTTCCATTTAGCGGTAGACGGCGGCATCTGTGTAACAGCCAGCCATAACCCAATGGATTACAACGGGATGAAGCTGGTGCGCGAAGGCTCGCGCCCCATCTCCAGCGATACCGGCCTTCTGGAAATTCAGGCCTTGGCTGAGGCTGGTCAGTTTAATGCAGCCGCGCGTAAAGGCACTGTGCAGCATATCGACAACCGCCCCGCCTACATCGAACACTTGTTAACCTACGTAGATGTGCCCGCATTAAAACCGCTAAAAGTGGTAGTTAACGCTGGTAATGGTGGTGCGGGCGCAGTTGTCGATGCGCTGGAGCCCCATTTGCCGTTTGAATTTATCAAAATTCACCACGCACCGGATGGCAATTTCCCCAATGGCATCCCCAATCCCATTTTGATCGAAAACCAGCAGGTAACCGCTGAAGCCGTGCGCGCCCATAAAGCCGATTTGGGCATTGCGTGGGATGGCGATTTCGATCGCTGCTTTTTCTTCGACGAAACCGGCGCTTTTATTGACGGCTATTACGTGGTTGGCCTATTAGCCGCAGCCTTTTTACACAAGTATCCCGGCGCCAAAGTCGTGCATGATCCGCGCTTAACCTGGAACACTATCGACCTTGCCGCCAGCAAAGGCGGCCATGCAGTGGAAAGCAAAACTGGCCATGCGTTTATCAAAGAGCGCATGCGTGTTGAAGACGCCGTGTACGGTGGTGAAATGAGCGCGCACCACTATTTCAAAGATTTTGCCTACTGCGATAACGGCACGATTCCTTGGCTGCTGGTAACGGAACTCATGCAAACTACCAACAAACCGCTGTCTGCCTTGGTGGGTGATCGAATCGCCAAGTTCCCCTGCTCGGGTGAGATTAACCGCGTGGTGAAAGATACTGCAGCGCTGCTGCAAATCGTAGAAGCTCACTATGCCGCTGAGGCCGTGGCAATCGAGCATGTAGATGGACTGTCCATGAGCTTTGCCGAATGGCGCTTCAACATGCGCAGCTCCAGTACTGAGCCTGTGGCGCGTTTAAATGTGGAATCGCGTGGCAATGAACCACTAATGCGCGCTAAAACGGCTGAGCTCTTGGCTATGATGGACGCGTAATTCAGAGTAACGGAACACTCAAGTTTTACAACTGGGTGTTCCGTCGGCAGTTCTCTTGGTCACTTTAACGAAACGGATAGGGTAAGGGGATCAAGACGCCGCTAGCCTCAGCGCTCCGCCTAAGTATTTGCTCGAATTTAATCGCGCTGTACCGGAATCGTATTTGCCGTGCGCGCCACTTGATTGCCATCCGTTAGATACACCAATTTTGGCTTGAAATCCTCCGCTTCTGACTCGTCCATTTGAACATAGGCTGCAATAATCACTTGATCGCCTACTGACACCTTGCGCGCAGCGGCGCCGTTCATGGAGATAGTACCGGACCCCGCCTCCGCCAAAATTACGTAAGTACTGAAGCGTTCGCCATTATTGACGTTGTAAATATCAATACGCTCAAACTCACGAAAGCCAGCTAGGGTTACTAAATTACTATCAATGGCGCAAGAACCGTCGTACCAAAGCTCAGCTTGGGTCACTCGCGCCAAATGTAATTTGCCTTTGAGTAGCGTTAGTAGCATGAAATTTACCTCAAGGTGCGCAGCGGCACCCGTATTAAAAGAATTAATGGTTTGGCTTATCCAGAACCACCGCAATATTGTCTATTAAGCGAGCGCTCCGTGTATACATTGCGCCGAGAATACTCACGTATTGATCATCGCTGGCCGCGGGATTCAGGCTTTTACTCTCGCAAATACTTACATAATCCGGACGAAAGCCAGCCGCGAGTATTTGCGCTTTGGCGGTTTGCTCCAGCTGGGCAAATTCCCGATTCCCAGCCTGTAATTGGGTGGCAATCCCAGCGAGACTTCCTTGGAGTATATTGGCCAAGGGCCTCTCCTCAGCAAAAATAAAACTGTTGCGCGAACTCATAGCCAGACCGTCTGCTTCACGGATTATCGGCCCCTCAAGCAACTCAATGGGGACACACAAATCCTCTACCATACGACGAATAATGGCTAACTGCTGATAGTCCTTCAAACCAAAGACTGCCACCTGCGGCTGCACAATATTAAACAGCTTGCTGACCACCGTGGTCACTCCTTCAAAATGACCGGGTCGACTGGCGCCACACAGCACATTCGCCATACTCGGCACTATGACTCGCGTTTGCTGATCCATGCCATTGGGGTAAATCTCCTGCTCACCGGGACAAAAGAGCATGCTGCAGCCCACGGCGCTGAGCTTTTTGGTGTCGGCGGCTAGAGTGCGCGGGTATTTATCCCAGTCTTCGTTCAGGCCGAACTGCAGACGATTTACAAAAATGCTTGCAACCACTAGGTCACAACGCGACTGAGCAAGCTTAACCAGCTCCAGGTGCGCTTGGTGCAAATTGCCCATAGTCGGCACAAAACCAATACGCTTACCGCTAGCACGCGCCTCACTCAAGGCGTTGCGCAGGCTCTGAATGTGATGAAAAACCTGCATAAAATGCCTCGGACCGAATGGGATGCGCATCATACCAGCTCAGGCTCCAATGCTTAAGATGAGCACTTCTTGAGCGGCAGAAATACCTTCTTAAAAACCTCAGTTGGATCGCCAAAGTCTGCGCAACACCTTGGCGCCCAACTGAGGTTTCTAGGATCATCACTATGCCCATGTGCCACCAGCGGATTTACCGTATGATCCGCGCCTTTTGAGCGGCTCCGGCGGTTCAGTTGGGAGTTTTTTTGCAGCTAGATCGCGCGTTTATTTCTCGAATTTTAGTGCTGGCCCTACCGGTGGCTCTACAAATGCTGCTGCAATCCGCACTTGGCATGGTCGACGTGGTCATGGTGGGGCATCTCGGCGCCACCGCGCTAGCGGCAGTGGGTTTGGCGGCCAAGCTGCATTTTCTGCTACTGGTGCTGATGAGCGGCCTAGCCACCAGCTGCAGCGTGCTTATGGCCCAATACCTAGGCGCAAAGAATTTTGCTGCCTGCCAGCGCACCTTAGCCATTGGCCTGCTGGTTGGTGTGGCGCTCATGCTGCCCTTTGCTTTGGCGGCCGGTTTAGCAGCGCCCATCTGGATGAGTTGGGTCAATCCAGACCCAGAGGTTATTGCGTTGGCAGCGCAATTCATGGCGATAACCGCACCTACCCTGCTGTGCACCCAAATCATTGTCATCTATGAAGCCGGCCTGCGCGCACAGGGCTCCACTGGCGTACCGCTGCTGGCGTCAGCAATCTCCATCCTCGTGAATGTTGTACTCAATTACGGTTTTATTTTTGGCCATTGGGGCCTGCCCGCTTTAGGGGTGGCAGGGGCCGCATTAGGCACCCTGATCGCGCGCGCCATCCATCTGGTGTGCATAGTCACCTGGATCTACCGTCGTCATCTGGGCTTTAATCTGAGCTGGACCGAATTTCGAAGAGCCATTGACCCGGCAGAGGTGCGCAAATTTTTGCGCTTCAGTGCGCCAGTACTGGCGAACTTCACTTTCTGGGGCATCGGCAATACCTGTTACCACGCCATCACCGGTTTTGCTGGCACAGATGCCTTGGCTGCCAGGGGTGTTATGGTTCCCATGGAAAGCGCCTTCTTCGCCCTTTTTGTAGGGATGGCCAGCGCCAGCGCCGTATTGGTCGGCCGAGCACTCGGCGCAGACGATCACGCCGAAGCTTGGCGAATCAGACAATTTTTTGAGCGCCTTGCAGTACTCTTACTGGTGGTGTTTTGCAGCGCGCTCTGGCTGGCGCGAACGCCAATTTTGCAGCTATTTGCCCCAAGCCCTGAAATTGAGACCCTGCTTACCCATGCGATAGGTATTTTTTGCGCATTGGTGTGGTTGAAAATACTCCATATGCTGCGCATTATCGGTGTGTTGCGAGCCGGAGGCGATGTACAGTTTTGCTTAATTACCGACTTGATAGTGATGTGGGGCTTGGGCATTCCCATCTATGCCATAGTGGTATTCGGCTGGTCGCACAACTTTGTACTGCTCTACTCACTGATGTTTGTTGAAGACGGGCTTAAATTTCTGCCCGTCTTGTGGCGCGTTAAGCGCGGGCGCTGGGTCAACAACCTGACCCGCTCAACGTAATAGGCTATATATGATACCCAAAGACCCACTACAAGGCGTTACCCTTGAAGCCGTAGTCGTAGCATTAGAGCAGCACTATGGCTGGGCGGCCTTGGGGCGGCTCATCCCCATCCGCTGTTTTACTGAAAACCCTAGCGTGAAGTCGAGCCTAACTTTTCTACGCCGCACACCTTGGGCGCGCACTAAGGTGGAGGAGTTCTACAGCAAGTTAGCGATTGCGGGGTGTTTTGCACCAACCAATCGCTAATCCATCCGTCAAACTTAGCAACAAAACTAGCGCCGAGTGCAGCGATAATATTGTGCCCGACTCAAACTGCGCGAGGCATTGCGCCAAGTAACCCGGTAACAATCACCGCGTCCGTCGAGCAAATATTCGATATTGCTCAAGTAGAACGTCTGCTCTTGGCGCTCCAATTGCCCTAGGCGGCGCTCGACAATAATGAGCTGACGGTAGATATCTTGCCGCTCATTTTTAATATCGCGATTTTGGCGGTCAATTTCATTGCGGCCATGGTAGCGCCGGTAGGCTGTTGAATTAACCTCGCGTTGCCGGCGATCCAGATCGACCAGTCGGCGCTCCCTGTCGGCTTTCCGCTCATACAAGTCATCAAGTTCGCCCCAGCCCGCCGCTCGCCGCTGCGACTCGCGATACACAGGCACCACGCGCTCCTCTCGCCAGATATGGTGCTGCTCCTCCTCGCGCCGCTGCTGCCATACGCGCTGCTGTTCCTCCTCGCGGCGCAACTGCCAAAGGCGACGCTGCTCCGCTTGCTCGCGCAATTGACGCTCCTGCACGTAATCACGGCGATGACGTTCACGAACATCTCTTTCTTGTTGCTGGCGCCAAAGTTCCTGTGACTGGCGCTGCTGTTCGCGCTCACCCTGCTGGCGCTCGCCCTCTTGGCGTCGACGCTCCTCGTCTTGGCGCTGACGATCTTGGCGTCCACGATCGTCGGCCTGATGTCGCCGCGCCTCATCCTGCTGACGGTTACGCTCCTCGTTCTGACGCTGCCGCTCCTGTTGTTGACGCTCTTGCTGTTGACGCTCCTGCTGTTGACGCTCTTGCTCTTGGCGGCTGCGATCAGCGTCTTGCTGCTGCCTAGCCTCGCCCTCTTGGCGCCGGCGCGCCTCCTCATCCCGCTGGCGCTGCTGATTTTGGCGGTTACGCTCGTCCTCTTGACGGCGGCGTTCGTCCTCTTGGCGGCGAGTGTCATCACTCGCGCCCGGCTGCCCTTCAGCAGCCTGGCGTTCACGCTTCAACGCCTCTGGATCATTCCACGCGAGCAGCATCGGCACTGATGCTTGCGCAGCGTGGGAAGGCGCAAAAACGTCTGCACTAACATTCGCAGCAAGCAAAATAGACAACAAACAGGTCAATGTAACAGGTTGCATGTGGGCCTCATGGAAGGTGGCTGGTTGGTCGAGTTTAGTAGCGCAACTATGAATCGGTGGTGAATACTGCAGGTTCGCCGAGAAGAACACAAAATCCCGCCGGCGTGCGCCATTGTCTTCATCGCACACAGGGATGTTCTGGCTAGTGGATTGTTGCACCTAGAAACCTCAGTTGGATCACCAAAGTCTGCGCAACCTGTCGGTTTGCGAAGTTTAATTTTTGCTTGGGGCGGCATGGGCTTCGTAGACGTAGGTGATTAACCTGCGGTGTCGAGGTACACGCCACCAAAAACCTAGCGGTATTACACTGACGGCCTAGCCGCAACGGACGCCCTTGGGGCAATTCACCCCAATTAAAGCATTTATCAAATTCACCATTTTTTTGCCAGACGAAAAAAGTGCCCACACGCCAATTATTAAGCGGCCAATTTTCAACGAAGCGCTCAAAAAGCAGCTTAGTTTTTCCCGACAAAAACTCAACTCAAAAAATCGCAACGGAAAAACACCCCGCGCAGCGTTGAGCATTACCCCAGTAAATACAGCCATTCGATAAATTTCCTATAAAGACCGGAGCCACATATCACACAATTATCACAAATTCGAAATGCTTCACACTAATGGCCAAAACCCGTGAAATTTTCGTCGACTACAGCAAAGAATTTGACCAGTCAAAAACCTACCATGAGCGCCAAGAACAATAAAAATAACAACAACGAAAATGGAGCGGGCGGTTATGGGCTTTTCGGCCGAAGAAAAACAACAACTATTAGCGATCAAGGGTATTGGCCCCAAAATTATAGAGCGCCTCGAGCAGATAGGATTTTCTAGCCTTCAGGACTTATCGGATGCTCAAGCATTCGAGGTGTCGCAAAAAATGGCGACAATAGTAGGCTCTCTGTGCTGGCACAATAACCCGAGCAACCTAGGGGCCATAAATGCAGCAATTAAACTCAGCAAAAAAATCACCGAACCCACTTAAAATTAAGTATAGGGCACCTCCGGAAATTTAATTTTCGCGCAGCGGGAGGAAATTTATTCGGTATAAATGGCCGACTGAGCACCAAAAATAACGCAGCGAGGGCGCGAAAAATGAATTTCCGGAGGTACCCTATAGACGCCCAGCCACAAGGGCTCCCCAACAAACTGCTGGCAGCCTACGCCAATAAGGCCGCCTCTATTGAATCACTAAAAAAAATAGACGGTCGTTAAGCCTTGAAACCTACATTAAGTTGCCGGGCCAAAACTGCGATTTAATTAAACAATTCAGAAAATGACTGGCTTTTTTAAGCTCCGAAATAAAGTCTTCAGGCATCGCAAGAGTGCCGCATCAAGCACACCTAATTAATGCCACCGTCAAGCTATGCCCGCCTTAATCAGGCGTTTCAATTTTCGTCCGCAGCCCCGAGATACCAACGCGATGGAGGGAACACTGAGCACAGGACTGCACGGAGCATAATTAAAACCAGACTACCTATCGAGATGCAGTGCAGCATACACACAAGGGCCCAGCGTTTTCAGTGCGCTAGCAACACCCATTTGCGAACTATTTCGCAAATCTGCAGTTATTCTACCCAATGCAATCGCCCGAGTTTGCGCAGGGTGTGATTCGACCCCACAATGAACCCTATGAGATTCTCATTTTGAGCGGTTGTGTCACGCTTTTTTCTTCCTCATGGTACAGAATCACACCATGCAGGCTTAGCCAATCCGAGTGGTTTTGATTCTTACCAAAGTATCAACGTGAAATGTAACTTTTGGTAGCATCTCATGCTTTAGAATTTGAATTATTGCTTTTATGCAAAAAAATTATTCTAAGCCCTAACGCTGTCCGAACCGCACCTTTTGAGCCATGCTTTAGACAAGAACACCACCCTTGAGTAATTTATGGATTTTGAATGGGCCGCCACAAAATTCCGTCGTTCATTTCACTGCATCGCGAGTGTTGTGTTGCTTTGCGGCATAGCAACGCAACCCTGCAGGGCGGACAAATCCATTTTTTGTGGCGCGGCGGATCAGCTTAAGAAAATCCAATTTATTCCCATTGCGCAAATGGACGATGAAATGCTAATCGAAAGTGTGGCGGATATTATGGATGGCGGCATGAGTAGTGAGCAGCGCCTGCTCAATCACTACTGGATGATGCTTGAGGGGCCGCAAACGCTAAATGGTAGTCGCGCCTTAAACCGGCTCATTGTCCTATCACTGACAAGCTACAAAGATGATTCTTGGCATTCAATAGGGCCAAACAAATCAAGCGATGACAGCAAAGAACGTTCCGCAATAATGGGTTTTTTTGGGGACTATCATCTCCAAGTATCCAGCAACTCAGTAGTCCTCGGCTTTCACAAGCGCTTCAAATAAAGCACAACCTATCAGATCCCTGATACGCTGGTTTTTACAATACCGGCTTGCAATGGCAGCGCCCTAGGCGCTTCGATACGCAGTGTTTTTTGCCTAGCTAATTCACCCTGCAATATGCTGACTTGCCCCTTAGACACCTTAAATTGCTTGGCCAAAAACTCAATAAGTTTTCCTAATTACCACTATCCCTAAGCCGCACAATGCTGTATATTTAACCAGCATAAGCAGCATTCTCGCAAGGGGTAATTTATGGCTCGTAACAAAATCCAGTTCCAGAAGGGGTTCGGTCTGGTCGACTTCCTGAAGGCGTACGG